>JBGSZT010000197.1:0-20853 GCA_041750255.1 Synechocystis sp. | reverse complement strand
TTGTGTCCCCTCTAGATGGCGCGAAATAATCGTGGTTTGACCCAGGCGTAGATCCGAACTCCCCTCTAGCCCTTTGATTAAACTAAAATCCTTGACCCCTCGAGCGGCGAGGGCTTGGCCAATCATGGCTTCGGTGGGGGGGTGCACATAGCCCGCCATCAAGCGCGATCGCCCAGCGTAGGGAGACCAGATCAGTTCCAGGGTGGCGAGGGGGGGACGTTTGCCAATTTGCTCGCGGTAGTCCACCAGGGTTGTAAAGCCTTGAAAATGGCGCGGAGTGTAGTAAAAGGTCAAATTACAGTCTTTTAATACGGTTTGGGCTTGGCTCAAGGAGAGGGAACGAAAATCCAGCCCCAGGTCTGCCCAGATATCAACGAGGGCCAGACCATATTTTGTTGGCATGGTATCACCGCCGTGGAGGATAACCGGTTGACCCAGCGCCGCTAGGAGCAGGGCCACCAGGGGAAATAGGGGCGCGGTACGACTGCGACCATCGTAGGGAGCGCCAAAAATCAAGGGTACCGGGGAATTTTCGGCTAAAGGCGCTAATTTTTGTCCAAACTCATCGTAGGCATCCAGCATTCCTGCCAGTTCTAGCTCGGTGGGTCGTTTAATGCGATGGGCAATCAAAAATGCTCCAATCTGGGCGGGGGTGGCCTCTGCGGTCAGCATCATTCGAGTGGCGATCGCCGCTTCCTCGCGGGTTAAATCTAGGTGAGTGTGTTGACCACTGCCGACTTTTTTTAGGAGTTCTCGAAATTGCTGACTCATGGATTACGGGGGTTGAGGGGCATCAAGGCTTAGTTATTATCTCCAAAATCAGGGCAATATTTCAGCCCATAAGCTCTAAATGTCCAGCATTGACCTGATAAATTTGCGACGATCGCCGCCATTCTTGGTCAAAGCGATTGAGATGGGTGGCGGTGACGAGGGTTTGAAAGCGGTCTTCGATCGCCTCTAGGAGTTGCTGTTGGCGTTGCAGGTCGAGTTCAGCCAACACATCATCCAAGAGTAGCAAAGGGGCTTCCCCCACAATGGTTTCAATCAAACTCAATTCCGCCAGTTTGAGGGCCAAGACCAGAGTCCGCTGTTGTCCTTGGGACCCGTAGGTTTTGGCGGGGGTTTGATTAATCGTCAACAGAATTTCATCCCGATGGGGGCCAACGACGGAGGTGCCCAGTTGCTGTTCGGCCATGCGTCGCTGGTCAATTTTGGCCAAAAAAGCGGCTTGAACTGCCTGGGGGTCGTCACCCTCCCAGGAGACACTGGGGTGATAACTAATCTCCAAGGTTTCGGTTTGCCCGCTAATGCGAGAATGCCATTCCTGGGCCAGGGGCATCAGGCGAGCGAGCCCGCGGGCCCTGCGCCGACAGACGCGGGAGCCAAATTCGGCTAATTGCTGGTCCCAGAGGCTTAATTGGTTAGTATCCACCACCATCTCCGGATCTTGGAGCTGTTGACGCATATTTTTTAATAAGGCATTGCGCTGTTTCAAAATATGGTGGTATTCCGCCAAAATATGGGCATAGAGCGGTTCGAGTTGCGTCAGGAGCGTATCCAGCCAATGACGGCGAATTTCCGGGCCACTCCGCACCAAATCCAGGTCTAGGGAGGAAAATTGCACCGCATTGAGGGAACCCAAAAAATCCAGTTGTCGCCGTACTGTTTCTTGATTGAGTTTTAGAGTCCGGCGGCCACTGGCCCGAAACGTCACATTCAGATCCAGCTCGCCATAGCGACGCTCCAGATTAGCGGTGATTTGGGCGCTGGCTTCTCCCTGGAGGACAAAATCGCGGTCGCGGCTGGTGCGATGGCTTTTGAGCGTTGCCAGTAACTCCACGGCTTCTAGGAGGTTGGACTTGCCCTGGGCATTATTTCCCACCAAAATCGTTTTCGGAGCCAAAAATTCAATAGTTTGCTCAGCATAATTGCGGAATGTCCGCAGGTGGAGACGAGTCAGGCGCATATTAGCGGTGGCCCGATGCCAACTGGTGCAAGAGAGCTTGGGTGGTTGCAGTGGGGTCTCCGGCTTGCATGATGGCCCGGACGATCGCCACTTGGCGGGCCCCAGCCTGGAGAACGGGCTCTAAATTAGTGCTATCAATGCCGCCGATGGCAAACCAAGGCAGAGGGGAATGGGCCGTGGCGTAGGCGACATACTCCAGACCAGCGGCGGCTTTTCCCGGTTTAGTGGGGGTGGCATAGACCGGGCCCACCCCCAGGTAGTCGGCTCCTTCCGCCACCGCTTTGGCCATTTCCGTCGGGTTGGTAGTAGAGCGGCCGATGATCGCCTGGGGGCCCAATAATTTTCGGGCCACGGCAATGGGTAAATCCTGTTGGCCCAAATGCACGCCATCAGCCTGAACGGCGATCGCCAAATCCACCCGGTCATTGATCAAAAAAAGAGCATTGTAGCGGTGGCAAAGCTGGCAGAGGTCCTGGGCAAGGCTAAAACGATGACTATCGTCGCAGTCCTTGTCTCGGTATTGTACCAGGCTCAAACCGCCTTTTAGGGCCGCTTCAACGATGCTCAATAACTCCGGCTGGGGAGAAGTAACCAAATAAAGGAAGGCAGACCGTAACCGACCCTGGCGATCATGGCTCAATAATTGAGTTTCAAGGCGATAGACCCGATAACGCAATTGTTTGAAAGCGGCTCCCATGGCCGGGTCCAATAATTTGCCATACTCCTCGATCACCCGAAAGGCCTCTTCCACCCGACAAAGATTGGCTTGCAATAGGGCCCAGACCCCGCTCCGCTTTTCTTCCTGGGGATGGGAAAGACTCGTGCCGACATCGCCCTCGGTATTGCGGGCCTGGCGCAGTTGATCTGTATGCCAGTAGGCCACCTCCTGGCGCATTATTTTGCAAGATTCGGCTAAGTCTGAGGAATCTAAGCCAAAGCGGCACCATTCTTCCACCGCGCGTAATCCTTCCCTGGCCCGATTAAGGTTAGCGTCAAGAATGCGGGCGATCGCCTGAGGAGCCATAGTCATAAAAAAATAATTTGCATCAAACTAAAGTTTAGCCAGTCGCTCACAAAAAAATAGGGTTCCGGCGGCGACACACAGGGGAAGTGTAACAATATTTAGCAAGGGAATACTAACTAAACCCAAACAGGTGAGACCGAACCCCGCACTGGCAGGGAAACTCCTGGCAATCATGCCCAGTTTTGTCCGAAATTTAAACCGTCTTCGTTCTAAGGCCGGGTCCAGTAGGTCTAAACAAGTGAGGACTGTGGTTAGGCTGAGTCCCAAAATACTGGCTACCAGGTTTCCCAAACCCGGCAGTAGATTCAACCCCAGGCAGATGACGCCAATACCAACCAATAAAGTTAACTTTTTTAGCTCAAAGGCGATCGCCCGTTGAATTTCGCCCAAGAAACCAATCTCTTGGTTATAGACTGAGCCTAAGGTGAGTCGTTCTAGGGTTTCAGATAGCTTGCCATACCAAGGAGCCCCCAAAAACACCCCCACTTGGGCCAAAATGAAGCCCGTCACAATAAATCCCAACAGTCGCAGTCCCCATTGGATAAGGATGACCAGCCCCTGGACTAGGGTATTTAATCCCTGGAGAGCCTGGGGAAAATAAAGGGATACCTGTTGTGCGCCGGACTGGATGTAGTCCTGCAGGACAGCACTACCATAATTACTAACCCGAAATAACTGCCAGTATAAAATTCCGCCCAAGACGAGATTCAATAATACAGGAATAATGAGATAACCCCAAAGTCGAGGCTCTCGACGGAAAAGGCAGAGCGCCCGCAGGGGGTACCGGACGCCGGAAAAGAAGCCAAAGCCACTAAGCAAAGTTTGGAGGGGATTGGCCATCGTAGAAAAACAAACTCTTAGAACCTGTTTATAAGTCTTAATTTTGCACTTAGTAGGCGCTTCAATTTAACCGCTTCGATTACAATGGACGGCTATTGCGGAAACAGACCTCCCGGATGAACAGTTTTCGGAGGTTTGCTCCTATAGTCTGACGGAAATTTTAAGTCCAGATTGTTGGGCAACGGCTTGATTTCTAAAACTTTACTCCCCATTTTTTAGCCTATGATTCCCTTGCCTGCTCCTCAACCCTTGCCCGAATCCCTCTGGGGTGAAACCTGGCGATTTGTGAGCTTACCAGCGGCCAACCTTAAGGATATGTTTGGCGATCGCCCGATTCCCTACGCCGAGTTACCAGAATCCCGTTGGCCCACCAATTTAGGGCTTGCTTCATCGTTGCCTATACCGGGAGTGTTAATCTATGGCGGTCGCCATGCCCGCTATTTTTGTGACTGGCTAGCTCCCCTCGCGCCTATTCATTTGACCTATACCGAAACAGATGCCGGGCAATCCGGGGGGATGATGCTTCAAACTCAGACCGGAGAACGCTGGATTATTGCCACTTTTACCGATGCGGCGATCGCCGAGGCTGGATTAACCTTTGAACAACGCAAGCAGAAGGCCCAGGGGCTTCATTTTTTGTTGGTACAACCCGATGATTCTGGTCTGACGACGACCGGCGTCTGGCTACTCCAACAGAAGTAATAGTTTTGCTGAAATTTTAGGGACAACAGGAAATTAAAACGTTATAGTTTTCGTGATTAGCTGTGATGAATTATTCCATTGAGCCTAACCTTATGCCTGACATCGAACTATTAGATGAACATGAGCCGGGGCAAACCCGGAATCCTCCCTGGGGAACGGTCACCATTCTCGAGGAAGGCCCCCGCTATCGTATCAATCGCATTGTGGTCAAGCCAGGGCAACATATGAGCACTCAAATGCACTACCATCGTAGCGAACATTGGGTGGTGGTCTCTGGTACGGCTAGGGTAATTTGCAATGGACAAGAAACTCTTCTCAAGCAAAAGGAATCGACCTATGTTCCCATGAATACGCCCCATCGCGTCGAAAATCCCGGCGTGATCGACCTCGTGATGATTGAAGTACAAAATGGAGAATACCTAGGAGACGATGATATTGTCCGCTTTACCGATGCCTAACCGACAGGAATCCGAGCGGCGATCGCCTGACCAATTTCTAGGGACGCGGTGGCGGCCGGAGACGGAGCATTACAAATATGCAGTGCTTTCTCGGCATCAATGATCAAAAAATCCTCCACTAGGCGACCGTCATTTCTGAGGGCTTGGGCGCGAATTCCGGCAGGATTAGGAATAATATCCGCCTCCGTTACCTCAGGGATCAGTTCTTGTAAACTGTGGACAAAGGCGGCTTTGCTCAAGGAACGAATAATTTCCTGGAGACCTTCTTGCCAGTGCTTGGCGGCGAGTCGCCAAAATCCCGCATAACTGACCACATCCCATAGATCCCGAAGGTCTACGTCTCCTTTGCGGTAGCCTTCGCGTTTCAAGTTCAAAACCGCGTTGGGCCCGGCGTGGATACTACCATCAATCATGCGGGTAAAATGCACTCCCAAAAAGGGAAAGTCTGGGTTCGGGACAGGGTAAATCAAGCCTTTAACCAAATAACGTTTTTCGGGTTTAAGTTCATAGTATTCACCCCGAAACGGCACAATTTTTGCCTCTGGCTCCAGTCCGGCCAATTTTGCGACTCGGTCACTTTGTAGCCCGGCACAATTAATTAAAAATCGTGTCTGAATTTCTCCTTGGTTTGTCTCTAGCGTATAGCCGCCCTCACAGGAAATAATCGAAAAAACCTGGTGATTGAGGCGAATTTCTCCTCCTTGGGCTTGAATCAAATCAGCATACTTTTCACAGACTTTTTTATAATCAACAATGCCAGCAGTGGGGACATAAACTCCCGCCAAACATTGCACGTGGGGTTCGTAGTTTTTAACCTCTTCCGCCGTTAGTTTTTTGACCGCTAGGCCATTGTCTATGCCCCGTTGATAGAGGTTTTCCAATAACGGCAACTCCGCCGATTTTGTAGCGACAATGACCTTACCACAAACATCATGGGGAATATCATGCTCTCGACAAAAGTCTACCATGGATTGATTGCCAGATTTGGTGAATTTTGCCTTAAAACTACCGGGTTTATAGTAAATTCCTGAATGAATTACACCGCTATTATGCCCGGTTTGATGGTAAGCAACTCGGCTTTCTTTTTCAAGCACTACAATTTTGGTCCAGGGAAACCGCTGTTGTATAGATAGAGTCGTTGCTAGTCCAACAATACCACCGCCGATTAAAATAAAATCATAATTCATAGATCAAAAAATAACAGTATGGTTAATTGAAGTCGTCATAAGAAATTGCCCTGAGTGTAGTTGAAGGGAAAAATTAATGAAATTAGCGACAACACAATCTGATTATATTTAGTTAAGTAGGTGAGCGTAAATATTTATGAAATCCCCCCCCGTCCTGCGGACTCCCTCTTTATCAAGGGGGGCTGGAGGGGGATAAAGTCTAAAACTTATGATTAATTTAATTACATCTACCTACTTAGGACAAAAAAATTAGTTAATTTCTGATTTCATCCGCTCTAGGGTCATATTCATTTGGTCAAACATTTGTTGGGGAGTCATGCCAAATTGTCCTAGCTGAGTTTTAAGTTGTTCTACGGTCATTTTGGCCATAAAATCTTCAGATAATTCAAACCGTTTCATGAAAATTTTATAGCGTTCCATCAACTCTTCCATTTTGTCGATGTAGAGTATTTTTCCTTCTCGGTCAAACTTGCCATACTCTCCCCCGAGTTGGACAAGGGACTGATAATCGTCAAAAAGCTGTTTGGCTTCTTGTTGAACTACTTCTGAATCGAAAAATCCCATGATCTTTTCCCCTGAGAGATGTGACTGAATTGAGCCAAAATGAGATGGATTGGCGTTGGTTTAATTGTAAATCTATTTTAAGTTTCGATTAATTTTAAGTAAAATACGGTTTTCCGTATTTCCTCAGGTCTTGTCCGTTGTGATACAGCCTTGGCGACCTGCTAAGATCTAGGACTAGAGCTGAAACTGAAAGACCAAAACGTAAGTTTTTTATGCCGATTTTAGACTCATTCCTATCTCGACCCAAAAACCGCAAGCTGGCGATCGCCTTAGCGTTCGGGGCAACAATTCTGCCTTGGCCCATCGCGGGACTCCATAAATTCTATTTAAAACAACCCCTCTGGGGTGCCATCTATGTCCTGCTCTGGAATACGCCCATGCCTCGCATTGCCTCCGCTATTGATGCGGTTTGGTACCTGGTGCAAGGTGAAGAGGAATTTCAGCGACGCTTTAATAATAATGTCCTTGTCGCTAACCCCATCGCGCCCCAAGCCGTGGCCAGTTGGGCCGACGCTCTGCGGGAACTCGACCAATTACGCACGGAAGGACTGCTCTCAGAACACGAATTTGAGCAAAAACGACGGCAACTGATCGACCGCCCTAGTTAGGTTTCAAACCCCATGTTTAACTTCCGACGGCAAGCCCTCAAGCGTAAAATTCTTAATGACCCCTTTTATCGGTTTCAGTCCCTCGAAGAAGTGGCGATCGCCGTTGAGTCGGGAATTTTTATTGATGTCAACCAGGCAACGGTGGATGATTGGCTACGCTTACCAGGGCTGTCGATTCACCAAGCCCGCAATTTAGTTAGCCTGACGGGGTCAGGATTGCAATTTCTCTGTTTGGCCGATCTGGCCGCCGCCCTGGGGGTTCCCAGCCAACGACTCAAACCCGTGGAGCCAATTTTAGCCTTTATTTACTACGAAAAAGATAGCCTAGTTTCCCCTTCGAGCGTCAATGTGAATAATGCGACCCTAGGGGAACTGCTGGAGATTCCTGGCTTAAGTAAAATGATGGCAGAGCTAACCCTAGAAAAACGCCAAATGGGAGGTAAATTTCTCCATTTAGCCGACTTTCAACAACGCCTAGGGCTAACCGGAGATGTTGTGGCTGACTTAATGCATTACCTGCGCTTTTGATCTAGACCGTAATGCGGGGTAGACGATGCTTAAAGCCACAAAGAATTTCCCAGGAAATGGTACCCAGGCTATGCGCCCAATCATCCGCTGAAAGCGAGTAGTCTCCATCTTGTCCGAGGAGAGTCACCACATCCCCCACCCGCACCGAGGGGAGATGGCTCACATCTAGCATCATTTGATCCATGGTAATTGCGCCGATTTGCGGAGCCCATTGCCCCCGAATTAAGACCTTTAGGCGATTGGATAAATTACGGGGTACACCATCGGCATAACCAATGCTGACGACTGCCACCTGCATTTCTTGGTCGCTAATGAACTGATGGCCGTAGCTAACGCCGGTTCCGGCGGGAATGGTTTTGATTTGCGTGATTTTTGCCCGAACACTGAGCACGGGTTTAAGGCTCAGGCGAGGGCGTAAATGGGGCGCGGGATAAAGACCGTATAAGCCCAGCCCGACCCGGACTAGATCATAGTGCCAATCCTGGCCCTGAAGGACTCCGGCGGAATTGGCGAGATGGATTCTGGGAATGGTGTAGTTTTGAGACCGGAGGGAGGCGATCGCCTCTTCAAAGTGATTTTTTTGCCGATGGGCGTGGGTCGGGTCAGGGTCATCGGCGGTGGCTAAATGGGAATAAATACTAGTTAACTGGAGTTGTCGGCTCCGCTGAACCAGGGCCACAAACTCCTGGGCCTGGTGCCAAGGAACCCCTAGCCGAGACATGCCGGTGTCGAGCTTAAGGTGAACCGGTAAGGGTTGATTTAGCTGGGCCAGGGTTTCGCTAAAGACCTGAACCTGCGCTAAAGAGCCGAGGGTGGGCTGGAGTTGCCAATGGGCAATGGCTTTAATTTCTTCTGGGGTATTAATCGCTCCCAAGAGCAAAATCGGCGCGGTAATGCCCGCTTCGCGCAGTTCAATGCCTTCCCCCAGGGTGGCGATCGCCACAGCAGAAGCTCCCGCATCGAGGACGGTTTGAGCCACTCGCAGTGCCCCGTGACCGTAGGCATCGGCCTTGACCACCGCCATTAATTGGGTTTGGGGTTTTAGGTAAGATTTAAATTGTTGAACATTATGAATTAGGGCAGAGTGATCAATTTCTACCCAAGCCCGCTGACGAATCAGTTCCGACAGTTGATAGTCAAAACGGCCTGATTCAAGAACACTAGGACGAAACTCCTGGCTTAGCACGGTTCTTCTTTCCTCACACACACATCCAAACGATACGTGCAAAAAACGGCGATCGTCAAGGGATTGCCTCAAGTTTCAGCAGTAACTTTCCCGTCCTGCCTGCCTAATTTTGATAAGATCGATCCGTTGTAGTGAGACATAGCTTGTGATTGAACGCTATACTTTGCCTGAGATGGGCAATCTGTGGACGGATGCGTATAAACTCCAAACCTGGCTGGACGTAGAAATTGCGGTCTGTGAAGCCCAGGCAGAATTAGGATATATTCCTGAGGATGCTTTGACTGAGATCAAAGCCAAGGCGAATTTTGACCCGGAACGAGTGCTAGAAATTGAAGCCGAAGTTCGTCATGATGTCATCGCTTTTTTAACCAATGTCAATGAATATGTGGGCGAGTCGGGGCGCTACATTCACCTAGGACTGACTAGTTCGGATATTCTGGATACTGCCCTGGCTCTGCAATTAGTGGCGAGTTTGAACCTAATCCTAGAGCAACTCGAAGACCTGATCCAGGCCATTCGCTATCAGGCCCAGCAACATCGCTACACCGTCATGGTCGGACGCTCCCACGGCATCCATGCCGAGCCGATTACCTTTGGTTTCAAATTAGCCGGTTGGCTAGCGGAAGTCCTGCGAAACCGCGATCGCCTGGTACGGTTACGCCAGACCATCGCCGTGGGTAAAATTTCGGGGGCCGTGGGAACCTATGCCAATATTGACCCCCGCATAGAGGCGATCGCCTGTCAAAAATTGGGCTTAGAACCCGATACCGCCTCCACCCAGGTTATTTCCCGCGATCGGCATGCCGAATATCTGCAACAATTGGCGCTGTTGGGGGCATCCCTAGAACGGTTTGCCGTGGAAATTCGCAACCTACAACGCACCGATGTCCTCGAAGTCGAAGAATATTTCGCCAAGGGACAAAAAGGCTCCTCGGCCATGCCCCACAAACGCAACCCGATCCGCTCCGAACGCCTCACTGGTATGGCTCGCTTGCTCCGGGGTCACGCTATGGCGGCGCTGGAAAATGTGGCTCTCTGGCATGAACGGGATATTTCCCACAGTTCCGTGGAGCGGGTTGCCTTTCCCGATAGCTGTATTTTGGCTCACTTTATGTTGAAGGAATCCACGGATTTGATCAAAAATCTGTTGGTCTATCCCGACAATATGAAGCGCAACATGAATGTCTACGGAGGTGTGATTTTTAGTCAAAAAGTCCTCTTGGCCCTAGTAGAAAAAGGCATGGGACGCGAAGATGCCTACCGCATTGTGCAAGCCAATGCTCACCAAGCCTGGAACCGAGAAAACGGCGATTTTGAAGCCTTGATTCGTCAGGATGCCCAGGTGAGTCAATATCTTTCTGCTGAGGAGATTACAACTTGTTTTGACCCCCAACAGCACCTAAAAAACCTAGACCACATTTATCAACGCCTGGATATCTGACGTGATTAGTGTTGAAGCCGCCGAGCAACTGATCAAACCCCATCTAGCAGCCTGGGGTTTAGAGCATGTGTCTAGCCAAGACCTGAGCGGAGCGGTCAGCGCCGAACCCATTGTGGCTGACCGGGGCTATCCGCCGGATCATCGGGTAATGATGGATGGCATCGCGTTATCGTGGCAAACCTACCAACAGGGAGTACGCAACTTTCCTATCCTTGGCACGGTGGCGGCGGGGGAGCCTAAAACGACCCTGGAAACTGTAGAAGCTTGTCTGGAAGTGATGACCGGCGCAATTTTGCCTCACCAGGCGGATTTGGTCATTCCCTACGAACACCTGGCCATTGAACAAGGCTACGCCCAGGTCATTGTTGAACAAGCCAGACAGCCCTTCGAGAACGTTCACCGTCAGGGCAGTGATTGTCAAGCCGGGACGTTAATCCTAGAAGCCCATACTCCTCTCAATGGCCCACGCTGGGGCATCGCTACCTCCTTTGGACTTAGCCAAATCCAATGCCAAAAATTCCCCAAAGTAAAGGTTATTTCCACCGGCAATGAATTGGTTGAAATTGAGCAAACACCCCTGCCCCATCAACTGCGCCGCTCCAATGCCTATGCCCTCAAGGCTTCGCTCCTACTCCACGGTTACCGCTGGGTGGATTTAGACCATTTAGCTGATGACCGCATGGCGATCGCCGCTCATTATCAAAAAAATTGCCTAGACTACGACCTTTTGATCTATTCTGGCGGAGTTTCTAAAGGGAAATTTGACTATTTACCAGACCTGTGGCGAGAACTGGGGGTGACTCAATGCTTCCATGGAGTGAGTCAAAAACCGGGCAAGCCCCTCTGGTTTGGCCACGACCGCGACCATCACACCGTCGTTGTCGGTTTGCCAGGGAATCCGATTTCTAGCCTGGTCTGTCTCCACCGCTACATTTTAGATACTCCTATCCGCTATGCTCGATTGGTAGACGATGTTACCTTTACCCCTGCACTCACCTATTTTTTGCCCGTTAAACTAGACTATAGCCCCGAAGCCATTGTCTGGGCTCATCCTTTACCCATGAAAAACTCCGGTGAGTTTACCGCCCTGGCCCACAGTGATGGCTTTCTCGAATTACCCTTAGCCTCGTCTCAGTTTAAGGCGGGTGACTCCTTTCGTTTCTACCCCTGGCGATCGCCGTGAAATCTGTATTAGTTGACTCCTATGGCCGCAGAATTCGTAAACTGCGCTTATCTCTCACCGATGTCTGTAATCTTCGCTGTGTCTACTGTATGCCCGTTAATGCAGAGTTTATGGACAAAGCTCATTACCTTGCCCCCGCAGATTACGAAGTCATTGTTGCAGAATTAATTGACTTTGGCTTAGAGGAATTACGCCTCACCGGAGGAGAACCGCTCCTGAGACATGCCCTGCCAGAGATTTTGCAACGACTCTCACGATTAAGTCTTAAAAAAATAGGCATGACAACCAATGGCATCTTGCTTGATCGCCATTTAGACCTGTTAGAAACCCATGCAGTAACGAACTTAAATATTAGTCTGGATAGTTTACAGCCCAAGACCTTTGAAAAAATCACCTACGGGCATCAGTTAAACAAAATTTTAACGACCATTCAAACTGCCAAAGAGCGGGGATTTCAGATTAAAATTAATACCGTGATGATGCGGGGCTTAAATGACCAGGAACTGTTCGATTTTGTCGATTATTCGCGCCAATTAAAGATTGAAGTCCGCTTTTTAGAATTAATGCGAATTGGCTACGCCTGTGAGAGCCAAGAAGACCGTTTTATTTCTGCCCAAGAACTGATCGACCGGATGGTTCCTCGTTTTGTATTAAAACCAGTGGCCCAGGCCCAGGATTCCACCTCCTTTAATTTCACCACGGACTGCGGCGCTCAGGTGGGCTTTATTGCCTCGGAATCTCAGCCTTTTTGTGGGCATTGTTCCCGCTGGCGACTCTCGGCGGATGGCGTCCTCAGAGCTTGTTTACTCAAAACCGATGGCATTGCCCTGGGGGGATTATCGTCCCAACAGAGACAGGAAAGTTATCAGCAATTATTAGGCATGAAACCCTATCTGCGACCCGCTGAAGTTCCCCATTTAATGTACAAAATTGGAGGTTAAATGCTGACTCATATAGATGCGAATAATCAGCCCACGATGGTTGATATTTCTGACAAAAAAAGTGGCGATCGCCGAGCGGTAGCCCAGGCAAAAATTCAATTACCCGCCCTCCTCAAATCCTATTTACACGGGGATGAATTAATCCTCAAAAAAGGCCCCGTCTTGCAAACGGCGATCATTGCTGGCACCATGGCGGTCAAAAAAACCGCCGAGGCGATTCCCTTTTGTCATACCATTCCCATTGAGTCCTGTAAATTTAATCTCAGCATCGATGATGAGCTATTAGTTACTATCAATTGTGAAGTTAAAACCAGTTTTAAGACCGGCGTAGAAATGGAAGCCTTGCATGGGGCGAGTATTGCCGCTCTCACGATTTACGATATGTGCAAAGCGGTGTCCCAGGACATTGTGATCCAAGAGATTCGACTCCTGCAAAAAAGTGGGGGTAAAACTCCGATTAACCGTCTTCCCCTCTATGGCTTGGTCTTAACCGGCGGCTACAGTAAGCGTATGCAACAGGATAAGGCGTTATTGGATTATCAGGGCCAACCCCACGCTCAGTATCTTTATGATCTATTGAGCCAATACTGTGAACGGGTTTATCTGTCAGGTCGTCCCCAACAATGGCAGGGAACCGTCCTAGACTCTTTACCATTTTTGGCGGATCATCAGCCCGACATTGGCCCGATCGCCGGCATTTATACCGCACTGACGACCCATTCCCAAGTCAATTGGCTAATTTTGGCCTGTGATTTGGCCCATGTGCAACCCAGCGTTATCGAAAAACTCTTAGCCCATCAAAATCCTGAGGTTGTCGCCACCTGTTACCAAAACCCCGACCAGGCCTTTCCCGAAGCCCTCTGCGCCCTCTATACCCCCCTGGCACGTCCCGTTTTTGAGCAAGCCCTCGCCCAGGGTCTTCATTGTCCCGTTAAGATTTTAGAGAATGCGCCCTGCGAGGTGATTTCACCCGATCGCCCGCTGGATGTCGCCAATATCAATACCCCCGATGCCTATGAACAAGCCCGCCGTGAAATCGATTAAGGTCAAATATTTTGCCTCTCTGCGCGAACAAGCGGCGATCGCCGAAGAAAGCCTGTCAACTTCTCTGGCCACCTATCGGGAACTGTATCAATTTTTAGCGAATCAATATCATTTTTCCTTGGCAGATACTTTGATTAAAGTTGCCGTTGATGATGAGTTTGCCGACCTAGATGATGCCATTCAAGCCAATGTTTGTATCGTTTTTATTCCCCCCGTGGCGGGCGGTTAATTTATGCAAAAATTTTTTATCACCGCTGATGCCATTGATGGCACGACCCTGCGAGGACTATTAGAAAATCATCAAGTCGGGGCGATCGCCATTTTTGAAGGCTGGGTCAGAAATCATAACCAGGGTCATCCGGTGGAAGCGCTGGAATATCAGGTCTATGAGAGTCTTGCCCAAAAAGAAGGTGAGCGGATTTTGCAAGAAGCTATGGCAAGCTTTTCACTGCAAGCGGCGATCGCCGTTCATCGCCACGGCACACTACAGCTAGGAGATACTGCCGTTTGGATCGGAACCAGTGCCAGTCATCGCCGAGACGTTTTTTTAGGTACCGAATTTATTATCAACCAACTCAAAATCCGATTGCCAATCTGGAAAAAAGAACACTACCAAGACCAGCCCGCCGCCTGGGTCTATTGCCGAGAGCATCATCACTCTTGAATCAGTGTTCGCTCAAAACTGGATAAAATAGACAAATACACTTTTACGATAAAATTATTGTGGCTAGAAATTGAGCTTTTATCGCCCGATCAAAGCCCAATTCGAGTGATAGTGATTAAGAATATTTTGTATTGTTTGGAAAATAGAACCCAAATAGGCCGGCTAATGGATCCAAAGCAACATACGGTATTGCTCTATGTCCCCAATGAACAGGTCAAGGTCATTGACGAGAGGCCAAGCATCATTTCTGTACCTCTCTTTGCTGTTGATGTCCTAGGTCGCTGGAAATAATCGGTGCGATGGCAGGAAACGTTCGCTACGATTGCGGATTTTTTCCCTCATCCTCTTTTTTTATGGCTTTTTCAACTTCAGCAATTCGCAAAATAGTCTTCAGCACTGAATCAGGATTTAAACTAATGGAATCAATTCCTAGCCCTACTAAAAACTCGGCAAATTCGGGATAATCCGACGGAGCCTGACCACAAATTCCAATTTTACGCCCATGCTGTTTGGCAGAGGCGATCGCCATTTTAACCATCCGTTTCACCCCTTGATTGCGTTCATCAAATAAATGAGCCACAAGGGAAGAATCTCGGTCAAGACCAAGGGTTAATTGGGTCAAATCATTGGAACCAATGGAGAAGCCATCAAAGACCTGGGCGAATTCATCGGCCAAGATGACATTGCTGGGTAACTCACACATGACATAGACTTCTAAGCCATTTTCACCCCGACGGAGGCCATGGCGTGCCATTTCCGCCAATACCTTGCGTCCCTCATCGGGAGTACGACAGAAGGGAATCATGGGAATCACGTTGGTTAAGCCCATCTCATCTCGAACCGTTTTTAAGGCCTGGCATTCCAAGGCATAGGCTTCGCGGTAATTGGGGTCATAGTAACGCGACGCCCCGCGCCAGCCGATCATCGGGTTTTCTTCCTGGGGTTCAAACTGACGACCACCGAGGAGATTTGCATACTCATTGGACTTAAAGTCCGACATCCGTACCACAACGGGTTTAGGATAAAATGCCGCCGCAATCATAGCGATGCCATGGGCCAACTTATCCACAAAAAATTGAGGGCGATCACCATCGTAGAGTTTGGTTAACTCGGCAATTTCCACCTTGGCTTCCAGGTCTTCTAACTGATCGAATTTCAGTAGAGCTAAGGGGTGGGTTTTAATATGATTGGCAATAATGAATTCCAATCGGGCGAGACCGACCCCATCCGCCGGATAATTGGCAAAACCAAAGGCTTGTTCGGGATTACCCACATTCATCAAAATTTGGGTTTTGGTTCGGGGTAACTGATCTAAGGCGGTTTCCTGGATTTTATAGTTCAAAATACCGCTATAAATGTGACCTTCATCCCCTTCTGCACAACAGATCGTCACCTCCTGGCCCGTCGCAATGGTTTCTGTGGCATCCCCACAGCCCACGATCGCCGGAATACCCATTTCCCTGGCAATAATCGCGGCGTGACAGGTTCTGCCCCCTTGGTTGGTGACGATCGCCGAGGCCTGTTTCATAATCGGTTCCCAATCGGGATCAGTACGATTGGTGATCAGCACTTCCCCGGGATGGAATTGGCCAATCTGGGACGCATTGTGAATGACCTGAGCTTTCCCTTGCCCGATCGCCTCTCCGATACTACGCCCAATGGCTAAAATAGGGCTTCGTTCTTTTAGTTCATAGGTCTTGATGATATTGGCGGCTTTTTGGGACTGCACCGTTTCTGGGCGAGCCTGGACAATAAATAATTCGCCGGTTTCGCCATCTTTGGCCCATTCCATATCCATGGGGGTATAAATGCCCCGAACTTGGGAATAATGGTCTTCGATGATGCAGGCCCAGCGGGCAAGTTGTAAAATTTCCTCGTCGCTAATGCAGTATTTTTGGCGATCGGGCTCTGGCACTTCCACATTTTTGGTTAGTTTGGAACCACCAACGTCATAGACCATTTTGATCGCCTTACTGCCCAAACGTTTTTCGAGAATCGGTTTAAAGCCCTGCTTTAGGGTTGGTTTAAAGACAAAATATTCGTCGGGGTTGACCGCTCCTTGGACTACATTTTCCCCCAAGCCATAGGCGGCGGTAATCAGGGCGGCATTCTGAAAGCCCGTTTCTGTATCGATGGAAAACATCACCCCCGAGGTCGCCAGGTCAGAACGCACCATTTTTTGCACTCCCACCGAGAGGGCAACGGCAAAATGATCAAAGCCATTGTGGTGGCGGTAGGAAATGGCGCGGTCGGTGAATAGCGAGGCAAAGCATTTGTGACAGGACTCTAGGACACTTTTGAGGCTATGGACATTGAGATAGGTTTCCTGTTGCCCCGCAAAGCTAGCCTCCGGCAAATCCTCGGCGGTGGCGCTAGAACGTACCGCGACATCAACTCCTGTACCATCGAAACGATGGCCGTAGCGCCGACACATCTCCTGGTAGGCAGTGGCGATCGCCGCTTGTAGGTCAAGGGGAAAGGGCGTATCCAAAATTAACGACCGAGCCAAACTGCCCCGTTCTTGAAGATTAGCGACACTATCCACATCCAAATCCGCGAATAAATCCCGCAATTTCTGCTCTAACCCCGCCGATTGCACAAAATAACGGTAGGCATAGGCCGTAGTAGCAAAACCGGAGGGAACATTGACCCCCTGGGGTTGGAGTTGTTGAATCATCTCGCCGAGGGACGAATTTTTTCCTCCCACGAGTCCTACATCATGACTATCGACCTCCTCAAACCAAAGAATGAAGGCAGTATCTTTTGCGTCCGTGGCCGGTCTTGTTAAGCTCGTACTGACCATGATTCCCCCCTGATTTTTTGACTAACCCTAGTGGTGGTTCGCTATTTCTAGTTTAACGAGGGGATTGCTTTAGCCGGAAAGACTGTCGAATTTAGTTACCAAAATTTAACGATAATGATGGTTTTCCCCATCTTGCTTGCCGGGGTTGCAGTACCCTAGGGGTTAGTTGGAACAATAAATTCTTCCTCAACGCGAACTATGTTATCGAATACTCGTCCTGGCCAAACCTCACCCTTGGGAGCGACGGTCTATGCTGATGGTGTCAATTTTTGCCTTTTTTCCAAGCACGCCACCGGCGTAGAGTTGCTATTGTTTGCCCACGATAACGACCCCTGGCCCAACCAAGTCATTGCCTTCGATCTCCAATGGAATCGTACCTTCTACTACTGGCATGTTTTTGTGGAAGGATTGCAAGCCGGTCAAGTCTATGGCTACCGAGTCCAGGGGCCCTTTGAGCCCGAGTCGGGACATCGTTTTGATGGCAGTAAACTTTTACTAGACCCCTACGGAAAAGCCATTGTCGGCGACGAAATTTATAATCGCAAAGCGGCGATGATGCCCGGAGATAATTGCGCCCAGGCGTTGCGAAATGTGGTGGTGGATACGGGGCCCTATAGCTACGATTGGGAAGGAGATACCCCCCTCCGCACTCCCTACGCCGCCAGCGTGATTTACGAATTGCACGTGGCCGGATTTACCAAAAACCCCAATTCGGGTCTGCCCCCAGAGAAACGAGGCACCTTTGCCGGGCTGATCGAAAAAATCCCCTACCTCAAAGAATTAGGCATTACGGCGGTGGAATTATTACCCGTCCATTATTTTGACCCCGAAGATGCCCAGCCGGGGCTAACCAATTATTGGGGCTATAGCACCATTGGCTTTTTTGCCCCCCACCGCGCCTTTAGTTCCCGCAAGGATGCCCTGGGTTCGGTGCAGGAGTTTCGAGATATGGTCAAAGCTCTCCACAAAGCAAAAATTGAAGTGATCCTGGATGTGGTCTTCAACCATACCGCTGAGGGTAACGAAAATGGGCCGACGCTCTCCTTCCGTGGCATCGATAATAGTATTTACTATATTTTGGATGGAGATAAGTCTGAGTACAGCAACTATAGCGGTTGCGGTAATACTGTCAAAGCCAATCATCCGGTGGTGGGAGGACTCATCCTCGACTGTCTGCGCTACTGGGTTTCGGTGATGCACATCGATGGCTTCCGTTTCGATTTGGCATCGGTCTTGGCCCGGGATATCAATGGCACGCCGATTCACGGTACCGAGATGGCAACGGCTAATATTATTTGGGCGATCGAGTCTGACCCGATTTTGGCCGGAACTAAGTTAATTGCGGAAGCCTGGGATGCGGCGGGGCTTTATAGTGTAGGTAAATTTGTTGAATTGGCAGATTGGTTTGCCGAGTGGAATGGCCCCTTTCGAGATGATGTGCGGCGTTTTGTCAAAGGCGACGAAAATACAGTCGTTAGCTTATCCTATCGGCTATTGGGCAGTCCCGATATTTACCATCGTCAGGACATTGATATCAACCGCAGTATTAATTTTGTCACCTGTCATGATGGCTTTACCTTAAATGACTTAGTTTCCTACAACAAGAAACATAATGAGGCTAATGGCGAAAAGAATCGAGACGGTTCCAATGATAATTTTAGTTGGAATTGTGGCATCGAAGGCGAGACGAATGACCCGGAGATTAACCGCTTACGGTTGCGACAAATTAAGAATTTTTTGACGATTCTGTTCTTTTCCCAAGGTACACCAATGCTTTTGATGGGCGATCCTGTGCGTCGTACCCAAAAGGGAAATAATAATGCCTATTGCCAAGATAATGACTTGAGTTGGTTTGATTGGCAAGGGGAAGAAAATCACACCGATGAAACCCACTTTTTGCGCGGTGTTATTCGCCTAACTCAGTCTTTGCAAATTTTTCAAGAAGAAAAGGTTTTAGATGTACTCTGGTTTGAGTTGCCCCGCCTGGCGTGCGCGAAGCGTGCCGATGGCATCGCCAAACCCGATCTCGACCAGGAAGAAGAAGAGAACATTTTGCTCCCGGTGGATGAGGTCGCGGCCCGTCGGATTTACCTTGACATAACCCATCGCTACCCTTCTCCCCACATCACCTGGCATGGTGTGAAGTTGCTTCAGCCAGATTGGTCCCAACATTCCCATGTTTTAGCCTTTACCCTCCATGAACCAACGGCGAAAGAACGATTGCATATTATGCTGAATGCCTACTGGGAATGTTTAGAGTTTGAATTGCCCCCGCTTCCGCTGGGTTTAGCCTGGCATCGGATTTTAGACACCTATCTCCCCAGCCCAGAGGATTTTTGTGAATTGGCGATCGCCCCTAAAATTGACGGCAGTCATTACTCCATTCAAGCCCGTTCCTCGGTAGTCTTGATGGCAAAATAGTTTTTTCCGATCGGTGCGCTCTGAGATGATGGCGATCTGGCCCCTCACCCTTGAAATCTGGGCGTATCCCAAATCACAGTTTTGATTGTCCTTAACCAAAATTGAGTATAATTTCAGACAAAATTCACATTTTGTTATTGTCATGGCCAGTAATTCCCCCAAATCTCAAGTCGTTGCCGCTTTGCTTTGTTTCTTCCTGGGAGCCCTAGGGATTCATCGGTTTTATCTGGGCTACATCACCATCGGTGTCATACAACTATTGACGTTGGGTGGTTGTGGCATTTGGGCATTGATCGATTTTATTCTGATTTTGGTTGGCTCCCTCAAGGACAAAGAGGGGGGGGAATTAGTCTAGACTCCCTCCCCTTCAACTAAGCCTGGGTTTCTCAGGTTGTTACGGCGTAATAACAAGCATCCAGGGCCTGATGATAATTTTCCTCGCCCACCGCTACTAATAAATTAAGGCCGCCGTGGGTAATCTGACCTAATTGCTCGTTCTACTGACGTTAGTCTCCATAGTGTCTACAATGTAATTACGACTAAATTTTATTTATTCTCAGGAATAATTGCTGTGGTTAAGACTCGCATTATCAAAGTAGGAAATTCCCAAGGCATTCGCATTCCCAAACCGTTACTCGAACAAAGCGGCATTAAAACCGATGTGGAAATTGAAGTAAAAGGGAATGGACTCATCATCCGTAATGCCCGGTCTCCAAGGGAAAATTGGGGGATGGCGTTTCAGAGAATGACGGAGCAGGGGGATGATCCATTAATGGATGCTCCAACGGTAACGGACTGGGATGAGGTTGAATGGGACTGGTCGTAGGCCGATTTGAGGTGTTTTTGGTCAATCTGGAGCCAACGGTGGGCAGTGAAATTCAAAAAACTCGTCCCTGCGTGGTGATTTCCCCCGATGAAATGAATCGCTATATTGCCACGGTGATTGTTGCCCCTATGACCACCAAGGGGAGGGCTTACCCCACTCGGGTTAGTTGCGAATTTGACGGGAAAACAGGTCAAATTGTTTTAGACCAAATCCGCACAGTTGATAAAACTCGTCTGGTCAAGAAGTTAGGGACGGTTGATACTGGCACCCAAAGCAAATTGTTAACCGTTTTAGCGGAAATGTTTGCCGAGTGACTAAGAAGGTTTTTGGGTGCATCCCACTTGAGATAATACGCAAAGACTAGCGTGGCTATGAGAGAATGGAAGAGTTCCCTTTAGGTAGAAAGTTATGTTACCGATGCCCCCAGAAGAAGAAGCACTGCTTGATGAATTTACGACACAAGTAGC
>JBGSZT010000196.1:0-7703 GCA_041750255.1 Synechocystis sp. | reverse complement strand
CTTCACCCCCAAGCATTGCTCCTGGCTCAATCAAATTGAGCTCTGGTTCAGTCTCCTCGTACGAAAATTGCTTCGCCGGGCTAGCTTCACCAGTCAAACTGAGCTCAAAGCTAAGATACTTGCCTTCATCGAATACTTCAATCGCACCATGGCCAAGCCCTTTAAGTGGACTTACACTGGCAAGCCCCTGACCTCATAAATAGTCGCTTTATTTATGCCCTAGAGTACTAGATACTCAAACTAGACAACGTGCTCAAAAAACCTATTATTTATATTGCCTTTTAATCCCTTTGTACTCCTTGCCGGTATGGATCTCTGGAAGTGAAGAGAGTCATAAATTGCGTCTCCTTCGGCTAGGGGAGCACGATGCAGTGAGCACTAGTGACAAACTTGGCTAGAAACGCCTCAAATTAGTCTAATCAGAGAAATATGCTAAATTAGAAACCTATGTTACCATCGAGGGTAAATTTTTATCTTCCTTATTCAGAGTTATGGGCAAGGTTCTGGTGCTAAATGCGTCCTACGAACCGCTCAACATTACTAGTTGGCGAAGGGCGGTGGTCTTGTTGCTTAAGGGCAAAGCTGAGCAATTAGAACATAATGGCCATTTTGTTTACACCGATTTCCCGATTCCCACGGTGATTCGCCTGCGTCAGTATGTCAAGGTTCCCTATAAGGAAATCCCCCTAACTCGTCGTAATCTTTTAGAGCGCGATCGCCATACTTGTCAATACTGCAACTATAAAGGTGAACAATTAACCATCGATCATGTTTTTCCTCGCTCCCGCGGTGGGGGCGATACCTGGGAAAACCTGGTGGCGGCCTGTGTCCGTTGTAATATCAAAAAGGGCAACCGTACCCCCAAGGAAGCCAATATGCCCCTCAACTATACGCCCCGCCGCCCCTACAGCAGTTTGATTTTTGAGATCACCAAACATACCCGCAACGACAATAACCAAGAATGGCGCAAGTATGTGATCGGGATGTAGGTTTAGCGACAACTCAGGCTATCCCGCGTGGCAACCCCGGTGCTGGGATTCACGCCTTCGGCCCTTTCACAGAGCAATTTGACTTGATAGGTATCCAGGAGGGCATCGCTAAAGTCGGCCCCGGAAATATTGGCGTCATAAAATCGACTCCGGGTGGCGATCGCCTCGACTAGGATAGCATCTCGTAAATCGGCAAAATCGAGGGTGACTCGGTCTAGAAGGGAGCCGGTCAGATTCGTCCCTTGAAGATTGGCGTGCAGTAAAATAGCTTCGGTCAAAATGCCATAGGAAAGGTCAGATTGCTCAAAATTTGCTTCCCGCAGATCGGCGGCGGCAAAGACTCCCCGGACGAGGTTGCGGTGGGAAAAATCCTGACGGGCCAGGTCAGCGTAGGTGTAGTTCACGGCACTGTCCTGAGCTAACCCCGGCCGAGCCATGAGGAGCACCAAGGCGATCGCCAAAAAGATAATAAATAAGGGTTGGAGTAAACGATAAATCATGGGGGGACGGGACAACTTTGAAGACTTGTTACAAATAGTTTCCCAAATGGTCACTGATATTGCAAAGTGATGGTAATTAAAACCCTATAATTTTCAGGAGTTAAGCCCCTATGTCTTTATCAGATACCCAAGTTCTGGTTGCATTGGTGATCGCCCTATTGCCCGCTTTCATGGCATTCCGTCTTTCTACGGAACTTTATAAGTAGAAATTCGTCTCTGCGAAGATAGTTCAAGCCCTAGGGCGTAATACTTGCGCCCTACTTGTCTTGGGAGTACCAACTATTTTCTATCCTTGACCCCACCATGACTGCCGAATTTTTGAATCCCCAGACAGCCCGCTCCCGTCGTCGTCGTACTCGTCCCACGGTTGTCCTTCATCCTCAACATCAATGGGTAGTCTGGGAAACAATTTTTAAGCTCAGTCTCAATACCATCCTCAGCCTAGGGGCGATCGCCACCTTAATTCGCCTAGTTCCCTTTCACCAAGAACAACAGGCCAAACTCCACCAAATTGAGATGCAAGTCCAAGAAACCGAAACCCGAGTGCGGGAGCAACGTCGGGAATTTAACCGTAGCTTTGACCCGAGCCAAAGCCGGCGCTTGATGCAGGAACTGACCCCACGCCTCGATCCCCATCAACGCAAAATCATTTTGACTGAGCCCGCCTCGACCCCCTAGGCTCATAGCCCGTTTGCCAAAAACATTGACCCTAGTCTATGATTGTTTCGAGTAGCAATAACTATACACAATGTGTCGGGGTTCCTTTGCTGTCTCAGGGAACGACTATTCGAACTAATGCAAGCGACGTTACATCAACTTAAGGTCTTTGAAGCAACGGCCCGCCATGGCAGTTTTACCCGCGCCGCCGAAGAACTCTTTATCACTCAGCCAACGGTTTCGAGCCAAATCAAACAACTGTCCAAGGCCGTGGGCTTGCCTTTATTTGAACAAATTGGTAAGCGTCTTTTTCTGACCGATGCGGGGCAAGAACTGCTCATTACCTGTCAAGATATTTTTCAGCGACTGGATTACTTTGAAATGAAGGTGGCGGATTTTAAGGGAACGAAACAGGGGCGCTTAAAGTTGGCGGTGATTACAACGGCTAAGTATTTTATTCCCCGACTCTTGGGAGCGTTTTGTCAGCAATATCCGGGCATTGAGGTTTCTCTCAAGGTCAGAAATCACCAACAAATTCAAGAGCGGATGCAGAACAATGAGGATGACCTCTACGTGGTCAGTGAATTACCCGCCGACCTGGATTTGTCTGCCCAACCCTTTTTGGATAATCCCTTGGTGGTGATTGGCCGCAAGGATCATCCTCTGGCCGAGATCAGTCCCATTCCCATTTCGAGGCTTACGGATCAAGCATTTATCATGCGGGAACAGGGATCCGGCACCCGACGGGCCGTTCAAAAACTGTTTAATGAGCATGGAGTTACGGTGCGGGTTCGTCTAGAATTGGGCAGTAATGAAGCCATAAAACAGGCGATCGCCGGTGGGTTGGGAATTTCGGTGTTATCGAAACATACCCTTGTTGCCGAAAGTTTTCGGACTGACCTCACGATTTTAGATGTGGAGCATTTCCCGATTAAGCGCCGTTGGTACGTAGGCAGGTTGGGAGGTAAGCAATTATCAGTGATTGCCCAGGCCTTTTTGGACTATCTTTTAGCAGAAACCCCCAAATTGAACATGTCCTAACTCAACCCTGGATTTTAGCCCATGCCCCCCTCGTCGAGCCTTTTTGTCGTTGAAGACCTCTCCATTGCCTATCCCCAGAGCGAGCAATGGGCGGTGAATAATATCTCGTTGCGCCTAGAGCGGGGCGAAAAACTAGGCTTGGTGGGGGAGTCCGGCTGTGGAAAATCCACCCTGGGGCGAGCCATTATGCGACTTCTCCCCTCCGGCTCTCGCCATAGCGGCCAGATTCGGTTTGAAGGACGTTCACTCTGGGAACTGAATCCGAGCCAATTACGCCGTTTTCGCGGAGAAGTAGTAGCGTTAGTCTTTCAAGACCCGATGACGCGTCTAGACCCCCTAATGACCATTGGCGATCATTGTCTCGAAACGCTCCAAGCCCATCAGCCCCAATTATCACGCCACCAGGCGAAGGCGATCGCCTTAGAAACCCTAGGCCGTGTCAGAATTCCGGCCAGCCGCTGGGGTCAGTATCCCCACGAATTTAGTGGGGGTATGCGACAACGAGTGGCGCTGGCCTTGGCTCTGTTACTGAAGCCAAAAATGATCATCGCCGATGAACCCACCACGGCTTTGGATGTCACCGTGGCGGCGGAAATTTTGCAGGAACTGACGCGCCTTTGCGCCGAGGACGACCTGGGGCTACTCTTGATTTCCCATGACCTTGCCCTGGTGGGGGAATATTGTCAGCGACTGGCGGTGATGAATCAAGGGGAGATTGTGGAAACGGGGCCCATTAAGCCTTTATTTGAGACGCCCCAACATCCCTACACCCAATCTCTCCTCAATGCCGCTCTCCACATCCACGACCTGACTCCGAAACACATTCTCGCCCCTGACCAACCGCCCCTGCTCAAGGTCAGCCAACTGAAACAATACTTTAGTTTAGAAGGAAATTTAATCCAACAATGGTTCAACCGAGAAAAAACCTGGATTAAAGCTGTTGATGATATTAATTTTGACCTTTATCCCGGCGAAACCCTGGGACTGGTGGGGGAATCCGGCTGTGGCAAAAGCACCCTATCTCGGACTATTTTGCAATTATTAAAACCCACCTCCGGCCAGGTTGAATTCGATGGCGAAGAGTTAACCCAACTATCTGAGGCGCAATTACAGGTCAAACGGCGGCAAATGCAAATGATTTTCCAAGACCCCCGGGCCTGCCTTAACCCAAAAATGACCGTAGAACAAGCCCTGAGCGAACCTTTACTAATCCATCGCTTAGCTACAACCGATGAAGCGAAAGACCAGGTCAAAGCAATGCTGGAGCGGGTGCAATTAACGCCCGTGCAAGATTATCTCCATCGTTACCCTAGCCAACTTTCCGGCGGACAACAGCAACGGGTGGCGATCGCCAGAGCCTTGATTACCCATCCCAAATTGGTTATTTGTGATGAGCCGGTGAGTATGCTAGATGCCAGTGTCCAGAGTGAGGTGCTAGAGCTGATGCGTGAATTAAAATCACTGCTCAATTTAACCTATCTTTTTATTACCCATGACCTTTGGGTAGCGCGTTTTTTCTGTGACCGCATTGCTGTCATGAACCAAGGCAAAATCGTAGAACTAGGAGAAACGGAGACTATTTTCAAGCATCCTCAGAATGTCTATACTCAGAAGTTATTGAAGGCGGCTCCTTTTTTAAGAACCCAATTAAATTGAGAGTTAATCAAGTCAGCGTAACTGCATCCAAAACCATGGCAATTAAGATATTTCCAGGGAGGTCAGTTCCATTTGCTGACCATCAATAATATCGCTACTGAGCTCCTGACACAGCGGACACGTATAAACCCAGGATGGGGGCTGAAAGGACTGCTGACAGCCATGGCAAAAACACGTCACCGGAATTTTTTGGATCTCTAGACTCGCACCCTCGGCGATCGTGTCTTGGGTGACAATCTCAAAGGCAAAGGAGAGGGCGTCTGGCACGACTCCAGAGAGGTCGCCCACCCTGAGCTTGAAATGATGAATGCGGCTAGCATGGTGGTGGCGGGCATGATCTATGGCGATCGCCAGAGTTTGCTCCATTAAACTAACTTCATGCATAAACGGGCTGGGAAAAAGTGACTCTTTTCCAACTGTATCGATATTTTTGGCAAAATAGACCGCTTTGGTGGCGGAGTCTTTTCGGAATTGCCTTAGTACTGGGAACATTGCGCTTATTGCCCTCTGCTTTTCCGCTACGGGCCCAGGATTTTCTCCCCCGTAGTCAAGCCATTTCCTTCACCGATCGCCGGGGTTTGGAATTAGGTACGATTCTCAGCCGCGATCAAAATCAGACCATGGCGGTGGAGTTGGACGCGGTTTCCCCCTACTTCCTCGATGCCATTTTAGCGGCGGAGGATGACGATTTTTTTGCCCATGGCCCTTTAGACCTAATGGCGATCGTCAGAGCCATCCAGCAAAAACTAGAAACAGGCAAAGTACAGAGTGGAGCCTCCACCATTACCCTGCAACTGGCCCGCATGAAAGGCGATCGACCCCGTACCCTGCCGTCTAAATTGGCTGAAGTCTGGACGGCCTGGCGTATTAGAGCGGGCATGACCCACCGCGAAATCCTGACGGCCTATGTCAACCGCCTTCCCATGGGAGGGAATATCTATGGCGTCGAAGCAGGAGCCAGAACCTATTTTGGCATTCCGGCTAAAAATTTGAGCCTGAGTCAAGCCACTGTCCTCGCCGCCTTGCCCAATAATCCCAATGGGTTTAATCCCTACCATCACCCCAGGGCCTACAAACCCCGCCAAGCCCATATCCTTCAACGGTTGGTACATCTCAAAAGAATCAGTCCCGACCAAGCCCAACGAGCATCCCAGGAAACCATCACCCTTCAACCCCGGAATCAAAGTATCCTCGCCGCGCCCCATTTCCTCTTTTGGTTAGCCCGCCAATGGCCCGATCAGCCCCAAATCCAAACCAGCCTAGACCGCTCTCTGCAAACCATGGTCGAAACCCAAGTACGATCGGTTGTGACAGGGCTCAAATCCCAGCGAGTCAGCCAAGGGGCGGCCCTGGTGTTGGATAACGCCACTGGCGAAGTTTTGGCCTATGTCGGCTCCCAAGATTATTTTGACCCGACTCATTTTGGCAGTAATGATGGCGTGCAGGCCCTGCGGCAACCGGGGTCAACCCTTAAACCATTTTTGTATCAGTTAGCCCTTGAAAAACAACGGCTAGATCCGACTACGATTTTGGCGGATATTCCCACCCATTATGCTCTCCCCGCCGCCAAGGTCTACAGTCCCAGCGACTACAGCGGAACCTTTGCAGGGCCGGTGCGGGTGAGAGTAGCTTTGGCCAATTCCCTCAATGTGCCGGCGGTGCGAGTGCTAGAAAAAGTGGGAGTTCCGGTCTTTTTAGCGCGTTTACAGCAGTTGGGCTTCACCGATCTACGGGGATCGCCAGAGGATTACGGCTTGGGGCTTACCCTGGGCAGTGGAGAAGTCAGTCTTTGGCAATTAGCCCAGGCCTATCGAACCATGGCCCAAGGGGGCCAAAAAACACCCTTGGTCACGTCTTTGCCGTCCTCTATCTCCACCAACCTGGAACAGATTGGAGATCCGGACACCTGGTCTATCATTACCGATATGCTTGGCGATCGCCATGCCAGAGCCAGGAGTTTTGGGGTGGATTCCGTCTTAAATTTGCCCTTCCCTGTTGCCGTCAAAACGGGGACATCCTCCGACTATCGAGATACTTGGACAGTGGGCTTTAGCCGAAAGTATACCGTCGCCACCTGGGTTGGTAATTTTGATGGCTCCCCGATGCAGGCTGTCTCCGGAGTCACGGGGTCTGCTCCCCTCTGGCAGAGGATTTTTCGTAAACTCCATGAAACCGATACTCCCCTGGACTTTGACCCGCCCCAAGGCTATAGCAAACATCCGATTTGTGCCCTGTCGGGTCTAAAACCCACGCCGGCCTGCCCGACGGTTGTGCAGGAATATATTCAGCAAACCAAACTAGCCGAGTATCACAATAAACTCGATTCTCTGTATCAGACGCTTAATGGTCAAACCCGTCTAAATTTGCCCGCCCACTACAATACTTGGCTAGCTCAGCAACCGGAGCCACCGCTATCAACGTCGTTAAAAATTCTCTTCCCCCAAGATGGCGATCGGTTTTTAATGCCCAAGGATGGCAAGGCTCCTAAATTGGCATTGACCATCACTGGACTATCTGGCTCCGCCACCTGGCGCATAAACGGCAAGATTATCTACCAGGGCTCTGAAAATCACTTTTTTTGGACATTAGAGCCAGGGGACTGGACTTTAAGCGTAGAAACTCGTAAGATTGACGAAAAAATCACATTTAAAGTAATACAGTCAAGCGCGGCAACAAAGGAAAGAGGATTTTCTGTTATGCCGACACCTTAAGCTCTACATTGGGTGCATCCCACTTGAGATAATACGCAAAGACTAGCGTGGCTATGAGAGAATGGAAGAGTTCCCTTTAGGTAGAAAGTTATGTTACCGATGCCCCCAGAAGAAGAAGCACTGCTTGATGAATTTACGACACAAGTAGC
>JBGSZT010000195.1:0-27151 GCA_041750255.1 Synechocystis sp. | reverse complement strand
GCTACTTTTGTAGTATATTCATCAACCAGTGCTTGTTCTTCTGGGGGCATCGGTAACATAGCTTTCTACCTAAAGGGAACTCTTCCATTCTCTCACAGCCATACTAGTCCCCAAGTATTACCTCAAGTGGGATGCACCCAGGATATATTGATATGGTTAACTCTCAAATCCAGGGTATGATTCGTGAAAGCAATTAGGGTTAATGGGGAGAATAGTCCATTATCTAACCCACTTTTTTGATTTAGTTTCCGAGATCAAAATCGCTATTTCTGATTGATGATGATTCTGAAACTAAAAAAAGTCCGTCTAAGGATTGGCGTCGTCATGATACTATGGCGGCGTTTTTTGGCTAGGGTTAGACCTGGGTTAAAAATAGTGACTTCTGGCGACCTTGGGTTTAAATTGAGACTATGACTTTTTTGATTCCCCCCTTAGCCGACCTTCCTTTTTTTGCTTACCTCGACGAAAGCGGCGATATCAACCCCAATTGGCAGGGAAAAATTGGTGTCTATGCCATTTTTGACCAAGCCCAGACCCTACAATACATTGGCTATTCGCGGGATATTCGTGCCAGCCTAGTCCAA
Organism: Synechocystis sp.; assembly: GCA_041750255.1. Lineage (GTDB taxonomy): Bacteria > Cyanobacteriota > Cyanobacteriia > Cyanobacteriales > Microcystaceae > Synechocystis. The sequence continues at coordinate 26,567 of JBGSZT010000195.1, read as the reverse complement.
CATTTGGTGCGCCAAGTCCAGAGTTGTCATTGGCTCAAGTTATCCATGATTGACCGCCCTAGCCGTAGTCTGCTCGAAGATACTCGTCAGGCCTGGATCGCCGAAAATGGAACCATTCCCCCCGGTAATGCCCAGGATGAACCCCTGTGGTGTCAGGCGATCGCCGTTCAACCGGCCATGAGCCAAGAGGAACAGTTAACCTTTGCCAAAAGTGACAGTCTCGGTCAAGCTAAATTGCTGAAAACCATTGCTCGCCGCATCGAAGCCCAACGCCTGGCGGAGCTACGGGAGCGGGGTGCAACCCTAGACATTCGCTTTAATCCCAAACTTAAGGAACAGGGATTATTGGATGTTAAATGAGGTGGCGGGGTTTTGGCGATCGGCGATCGGGGTTGCCCAACGAATTTTGTGGGAATTACTGCGTCGTAAACGGAGCCTAATTTTCTGGCTGGTATTTCCCCTAATTATTTTGCTCTTGAGTGGTCTGATTTTTGCGGACCGGGGCGGACTCGAACTCAAGGAAGCTCTGCAATTTGCCGCGCCGCCGAGCTTGGTGGGAGCCGCCTTCTTTTTTAGTTGTTTTGGCGGAACCGTCGCCATTATCGTGGCAGAGCGGGAGCAAAATACGCTCAAACGTTTGTTTATTTCTCCATTATCGGGTCTTGCTTATTTTTGTGGCATTTTTCTGGCTCTGGCTTGGATTGCCCTAGGTCAAACCCTGGCCGTATTGGTCTTGGTCTATAGCCTAGAATCCTCCTATCAAGGCTCTTGGCTTTTGGGATTGGGGATTTTGATCCTGAGTGTGGCCGCCTACGTCGGGGCTGGCTTGATTTTGGGTACCCATCTGGCCCGACGCACCGAGGACGTAAACGCTTTGGTCGCAACCCTGGGGTTACCCTTATTGATCTTGGGAGGAGCCTTTTTTCCCACGACTATTTTTCCTAAATCCCTCAAGGCGATCGCCGTCTATAATCCGGTCTATCACATGACAGAGGCCCTCGGCCAAGTCTGGGCCAATGGCGATACGGCGGTGGCGATTCAAGACCACCTGCTATTTTTAAGTCTTTTTACCGTGGCGATGATCGGGGGGGGCTGGATTGCCTATCAACAAATGTTGTCCCGAGAACGCCGTTTATAGTAGCTCTAGATGCTTAATTTCACCTCGGTTTGTAAAGATTACGGCTCCCGTCGGGCCCTGGATAACCTGACCTTCGATATTCAAGCGGGGGAAATTTACGGGCTCCTGGGGCCCAATGGCTCGGGCAAAACCACCACCATTAACCTCATTTGTCACCTCCTAGAAGCGGATCAGGGCAGTATCACCCTGATGAATCAACCCCTATCGGACAAAACAAAGGTTTGGCTGGGCGTTGCTCCCCAGGAAAATTTGCTCTATCGGAGTTTGAGTTGTCAGGAAAATTTAGACTTTTTTGGCAAAATCTACGGACTGGGGCGAAAAAAATGCCGTGAACGCATTGACTGGTGTTTAGACGTAGTCAATCTGACGAATCGGGCCCACTCTGCCGTTGATACCCTCAGTGGTGGTATGCAACGCCGACTCAATTTGGCGATCGCCTTAATCCATCAGCCCAAACTTTTGATCCTAGATGAGCCGACAACGGGGCTGGATCTCGAAACCCGCCATGACCTGTGGCAATTGATCGAAACCCTGCGGGCCGAGGGCATGACCATTCTACTCACGACCCATTTATTGGATGAAGCCCAACGCCTCTGTGACCGCATCGGCATTCTCAAAGAAGGAGTGCTATTGCAACAAGGAAGCCTAGCAGAGCTCCGTCAGGTCATCCCCGCCCAGGAAATTTTATTGCTGAAAACCCCCGCCGAAGACCAGGCGATCGCCCAGGCGACCCGTTTAGGTTGGCAACATCGCCGCTACGGGCAAGAATTAGTCTTTTGGTTACCCGAGTCCCTGGAATTACGCGAGATTTTAGCCCTGCTTGACCCGATTCCGGTGGAGTCCATTAGTCGACAGGCGATTCAACTAGAGCATATTTACCTTGAGTTGGTTCAATCAAAAATACAGTGATTTGTCAGGGCGGAATCTAGACAAGACCTTAGTTTGTTATCATATGACTAGTTATAGTCAGGTGATTCCATGTCCTCCGGTGCCACTCAGTCCCAGAATCCTGAAGTTAGCAGTCTTAGTGAGCTTCAAGCCTGGAAACTAGAAGAAGCCAAAGCTCGTTTTAGCGAAGTTGTACGCCTAGCCCGTGAGCACCATCCTCAGCTCATTACGGTACGCGGTCAGGATGCCGTTGTTGTCCTCTCGACTCAGGAGTTTGCCAAGCTTCTCCCATTGATGCAACAGCCTAATTTACATCAGTTGCTTTCTCTGTCTCCGCTTAGCCGTCTGGATTTTGAATCATCCAGTATTGAAAGTCCAGTCAGACAAGTGGAACTATGAAGGGTTGGCTACTAGACACGAATATCGTTTCAGAACTCCGCAAGGAAAACTGTCATCCTGGGGTCAAAGCCTGGAGCGAGCATCAACCTCCCCAGTCTTTTTTTCTTAGTACTGTAACTCTGGCTGAAATCCGCTTTGGTATTGAGCAAGTAAAAAATGAAGGGTTTCGCCAGGAATTAAACCAATGGCTGGAACATACACTCCGTCCTTGGTTCAGTAGCCGACTATTGGGTATTGATGAGGAAGTCATTCTAGTCTGGCGACGGATGGTAGAAAAGGGGCGCAAACAGGGTTATACCTTCAGCCAGCCAGATTTGTTTATCGCGGCGATCGCCTATATTTACGATCTATGTGTCGTCACTCGCAATGTTAGTGACTTTGAAAAATCAGGTGTTTTCGTTTTTAATCCGTTCCTTTTTGTTGAACTCTAATTTTGCCAAGGCGATCGCCGACACTTCCTTCTCGTTCGTGGATGGTTTTATTCGCCGTCAAATTCAGGGCCATCACAAATTCCGCTTTAGGCGATAAAATTTAGGCTCCTGTCTAACCCGCTTCAGTATTTATGACGACCCCTACTTCTACCCCGCCGTCGATCGCCTTGGAATACCCCCTTGAAGCCCATCACTGGCAATGGGGAGAGTACCAAATTTGCTACACCGTCCAGGGAGAAGGAAATCCCCTACTGTTAATCCACGGGTTTGGTGCATCCATCGGCCATTGGCGTAAAAATATTGCTCCCTTAGCGGCGGCGGGGCATCGGGTCTATGCCATAGATTTATTGGGGTTTGGCGCCTCAGACAAGCCAACTCTAGACTACAGCCTTGACCTTTGGTTAGAGCAATTAACTGCTTTTTGGCAGGAAAAAATTCAAGAACCGACGGTTTGGGTCGGTAATTCCATCGGGGCATTATTGGCCTTAATGATGTTGGCTCAGCACCCGGAAATGTCGAGGGCTGGAGTGCTATTGAATGCCGCCGGCGGCCTTAACCATCGTCCCGAGGAAATGCCGTTTCCCCTCAATTGGATCATGGGCAGTTTTACCCGTTTGGTGGCGTCTCCTACCGTTGGCCCCATTTTATTCAACCAAGTGCGCCGGAAATCGCGTATTCGTCAAACCTTGTACCAAGTCTATGGCGATCGCCAAGCGGTCACCGACGAGTTGGTGGAGATGCTTTATCAACCCTCTTGCCATCCTAATGCGCCCCGGGTCTTTGCCTCAATTTTGACGGCTCCCGCCGGTTTGTCGCCCCAGATTTTATTAGACCAAGTGCAACAGCCGTTATTGGTGTTGTGGGGAGAAAAAGATCCTTGGACGCCGATCAGTGCGTCGGGGCTATATCAACAACGGGCGCAGGCTGATCACCACAGTGCCTTTTATCCCTTGCCCGGAGCAGGACATTGTCCCCACGATGAGCAACCTCAAGCCGTTAATCAGTACATTGTGGATTGGCTAAATAGCCTAATTTGAAATCGAACCATTAGGCTTCTTCATAAATAAAATGACTACGCTACCAGAAGTGTCTAAAACGGCAAAAAGCGCAATCGATGACTCTACGGATAGAGTGTTGTCCTTATTCTTGAAGAGGTCTATTGGACGGAGTCGCCCATGCCCCAGAAACTCAAACAAAAGCTTACCTAGAACTGGTAGGAGGGGAATATTCAGCGATAGTCGTAATCTAATTGAGTCTCTAGGGCTGGCAGAGCAAAATTTGACGGGTCACGAATGAAGGCGTAAACCTCTTCTTCTAAACGGTGGATTAGATAAGGCTCTAGGGTATTACTATGGCGCAAACAAGCCAGATAGCCATCGGTATAGACCCGAACTTCTTCATGGGAACGTCCCCGATTCCAAAGATCGACGATGGCATCGGTTAGCCGTTGGTAATAACGAATGGTTTGAGTATCTTGTAACATAATAGGTATCAACGGACTTATTACCTTTATCTTACCAAAAATTAGGGGATCGCTCTGAAAGCGGCAGTGCCACTCTCCCAAGCGTTCAAGTTTGCTTAGATCAAGGGCATTTTTTCCGCTGTCTAAAATAACTTTCAGTGGCTACAGTAAGCCTGTGCCACCTTTCTCTAGGAGGTTTTTCAATCTTAGGCTTTCTAGTTCAAGTACCTTCGTCGCCAACTGATGATCATGTTCTAGAAGATCGTCAAAAGCGACAACTGGAATGGCTAACACCCTGGTAATAGAAGTCTTGGCTACAATCGTTCCTAGGGATTGGGTGTGGGTAAGCACCTCTAATTCATCGAGCATTTTACCCGGTAATAAACTTGCTGTTTGTGAGGTTCCATCTTGACGCTGGATTTGAATTTCTGCCGTACCACTCATTAAAATTAATAGCTCTCGGCAGGTATCACCTGCTTCAGTGATCTGCTCATCAAGACGAAAGGTTTTAATTTGAGCTCGTCGAGACAAATTTATTAAGGTTTCACTATCTAAGGATTGGAAAAAATCACTATTATAAAGATAAACAATCTTTTCTAAGTTAGGTAAATTATCTAGAGAAATTACTCCTGAATTTTTGTTTATATTTTCCCGGAATTCTTGTAAAAGAAAATTATTGTCAATCTCAATGTCTTGTTGTAAAAATTGGAACTGATCTGGAAAAAATTGGTATAGTAAAAAAAGACAAATAGATTGAATTAAAGGGTTCTTTTCTTTGAGTAAAATCTTCAACGTATCCAAGGCATTACTCAAAGGTAATTCAAGGGAACAAGCTGTCTGCTCATAGGGTTTTTGCAGGGCATTTATTAAAGTGGGATTCAAACGTTGAGTCCAGTTAGCATTAGGTTGACTTAGAATTTCTAGCAAAACAGTAGGGGATAAGCGTCCTAATTGGGTAGCTAGCGGTAGAGCATCGCTGATATCCATTTTTTGGAAGCGATCTAGTAGAGCTATCACTAACCTCTGTTTTTTTTGGCGAATAACACCCAAAAGAAGATTGATTACGGGTCGATCTGCTAGAAGAAAAGGTTGATTGAGACTATGGTAAGCCTGAAGTAAAGATTCCAAACGTTCCAAGTAAGACTGTCCTTGCATTCTTAAAGTTTCAGGGTCGCTAACCGGCTCATTATCTGAGAAAGAACTTGAATGTAGAGACCCTAGGTGTAGTGCCTGAGTCGTCAATTTTTGTAGATTCATTAGGCGCTCTAGGGAGTGACGATATCCAGAAATGCGAACTAAATTTTCGATAGTTCGTTGGTGACCAGGGTCTAGGAGTGTTGGGTCTTCAACTCCCAAGTCCGCTAATAATTGTCCGTGCTCTGCTTCGCCAATGCCGAGTTCAGTCCGCATCTGTTGGAGTACTTCCAGGCTACTGGCAGAGTTGACATACCCTTCTGCTAGGGCCTCTCGTAAAACACCTTTATAGGCTTCCTGGCGTTTTTCCTGGGTAAAACCCGGTAGGATTTTGGCTACGACATAAACTTCATGGGGATTAAGTTCATCAATTTCACGTCCAGCAAAATAACGTTCTATGGGGAATTTCATTTTTATTAACTGTTTGCGAAACCGTCCCGCTAACCCTTCCCTAGCGTAAAGTTCTGGTTCGCGTTTAAGCGCTTGGGATAACCAGAGAGAGCTGAGCAAAACTAAGACAATACCAAAAATTTCTTGCAAAAATTCAGGTAAAAGACGAATAAAAGGACGACCACCAAATTCAAAAAAGAAGTTGAAAATCAAGAAAGTTGAAATACTAAAAATATGATGGCGAATTAGGTCTAAGCGAGTCTTTTGTTTTTTGAAATTTAAATAGGTACGGTAAAGACGCTCAATAACTAGTCCAAGACCGTAACCCCAAAGAGTAAAAATAGCAAGGGTAATGGGAACGGCTACTAGCTTGGGAATGGCGATTAACTGACCGTAGACATACCAACCCGGAGAAAGAAGCTTTGCTAAATTATTTCCTTCCATAGCCCAGGCACCGGAAAAATAATAATTCCAATTACCGGCATAAAGATAGTAATAGAAGAAATAACCAACCACTAAACCAAAATAACAGTAGTAAAGAAAGCGAGTGGGTTCTTTATCAATACCTTCCCAATAGGATCCTTCTGCATCGATATCAATACAGGGGGTTTGACAGGCAACACAGGCGCTTTTTTCTTTCCCTCCCTCCACGGTTCGGCACATGGATTGGGTAATGGAGTTATCATCCATGTGGGCACGGCTCGTCAATAAACCTCCAGGTTCGGCATAAATTTTTTGTACCGGTGCCATGGGGCAAAAATAATTACACCAACTTTTTCCTCCGTAAAAATAGCCCACAAAAATTGCCGCTAAGATAGTGGTAATTAACCAAAGGGCCAGAGCAAGGCGATCGCCATTGATGAAAAGAATGCGACAACATAGCCCTAAAAACAGCAATCCAAACTGTAAGTACAAATAATTACGACCTAACCAAGAATTAGGTTTAATTCTGGGAATTTCGTAGCGAACTTTGCCAGATTTAGCATCGGTGCGGGGAATCTTTCGTTGCCATCCTAACGCTCTAGGAATTTGGGACAAGAAAGATAGAGGACAAATACGTCGCCAAAATTCATGACCAAAAATTAATAGGATAAAAATACCGCTGGGGACGATTGCCCCCCAAAAAATAGGGGCACCAAGGCCGTAGGTCTCTAGCTCTAGACATTGATTCTGTACCGCAATACATTCCTCAGGTCGAATCCTAAAGGGACTCCAAGTCTGCTCTGGAGCCGTCAGCCACGGAGAAAGGGGGTCATAGAATAGGGAGGCGATCAGGAGCAACCAACCGCAGGTTAAAACCCAACGTACTTGGTGCAAGGTTTTCTCGGAGACGCGGGATAACATGGGTTTAGCGAGGATGAGTTAAGGGATAAGGATTACATTTGAGCTGAGCGCCATCTTGATTAAGCGGCATCGTCGTGGGCAAAACGATTGTAGAGAAAATCTAGTGCGGAATTGCGAAGCTTGTAATACTCAGGGTCTTCCATGATACGGTCACGATCCCGGGGACGAGGGAAGGGTATGGTCATAATTTCGCCAATTTTGGCATGGGGGCCATTGGTCATCATGATCAGGCGATCCGCCATAAATAAGGCTTCATCAATGTCATGGGTAATCATTAACACCGTACAGCGATGATCGTTCCAAATTTTGAGTAGTTCTTCCTGTAATTCCTCTTTGGTGATGGCATCCAAGGCCCCGAAGGGTTCATCCAAAATTAAAACCTGGGGACGAATTGCCAAAGCTCGCGCAATGGAAACTCGTTGTTTCATGCCCCCGGAAATTTGAGTCGGCTTTTTATCCATGGCTTCCGTTAGCCCTACCATGGCTAGGTGGTCTTTGGCGATCGCCTTTTTCTGTGCCTCTGATTTATCAGAATGGACAGAATCTACTGCTAGATAAACATTTTCTAAGGCGGTTAACCAAGGCAGGAGGGCATAGTTTTGAAAGACAACCATGCGGTCTGGGCCGGGTTGGGTAATTTCTTGGCCCTGAACACGAACAGAACCATCACTGGGAGTGGCAAAACCTGACACCATATTGAGCAGAGTCGACTTACCGCAACCCGAGTGACCAATCACACAGATGAATTCTCCGGCATTGACCTGGAGGTTAACATCTTCCAAAACGGTGTAGGGACCTCGGGGTGTTTGATAGACCTTCGAGACATTCTCAATGACTAAAAAGGGTTCTGTGGCAGAAGACGCAGAGTGGTTGGCAGGATGATTAAAGGTTTGCATTATTTGTACTCCAAAATAATGTTGCTGACTATTTAGATGATGGTTAATAAGGGTCGCTCCGCCGCCTAAATCCCCCAAATTTGAGGAACTTTGAGCCTTGTCCCCCCAGGGATTGGGGGGCTAGGGGGGCTTTGCAAACATCCTCCCTTAAAAAGGGAGTGAACCGAAAGCTTGTTCAGGCGGCAATCAGACGCGGGGCTTCTAAATGCACCTCAGCCATGGTGAAATTACGATGAATATCTAGGTGGGTCAGATAGGCAATGGGATCGTCGGCATTGAAGGGGACACCATCAAAGAGAACAATCGGTTGCCGTTGGTAATTCACCTCTAAACCCAGTTCCCTAGCTGCTGTACTAAAAACACCGACTCGACAAACCCGTTCTAAAATTTCTACCCAATTACGCGGGAAGGGAATTTCCCCCCAACGGGCCATCTGGGTCATCATCCACAGGTGTTCGGTGCGGCTAGGACGATTGACATTAGCCCCGGCAAAGAGATGGTGGGCATATTCCACTGGGCGATCTAGGCTACAGGTCTGGTCATTGGGATCACCGAGGTGAATATAGTCAATGCTGGTGCTGAGGTATTCCCGTTGTGCGAGGATTTCCCGAATTTCTAGCTCGTGGCTTGGATCAGCACAGTAGGCACAGGCTTCAAGTAGGGCTTTGACTAGGGCAACATGGGTATTGGGATGGGTCAAAGCCCAGTCTTCCCGGACTCCCAACACTTTGCCTGGATGGCCCGGACAAATTTCCAAGTCGGTGGCAATAGTAAAGCCCACTTCTTCCATAGCGGCGCGGAGGTTCCAGGGTTCGCCGACGCAATAACCATCAATGGTTCCTGCTTTGAGATCGGCTACCATCTGGGCGGGAGGAATGGTTTTAAGGTTGACATCCCGGTCGGGGTCGATGCCATGGCTTGCTAACCAGTAGCGCAGGAGTAGGTTGTGCATGGAGGAAGGGTGTACCATGGCGAGGGTGTGTCTTTCCCCTTTGGAGGTCAGTAACAATTGCTTAAAGTCAGCGGCGCTATAAATTCCCTGCTCGTAGAGCTTACGACTAAGGGTAATTCCGTTACCATTACGGGTCATGGTCAGAGCCGATACTACCGGGAGGGGGTGTTCTTGATGGCCCCCGGCAGTTAACCAAGTGGGCATCCCTGCTGGCATTTGAGCCGCATCGAGATAGCCTCCAGCAATACCATCTACAATCCCTCGCCAACTGGTTTCCCGGACTAAGTTAACTTCGTCTAGGCCATGCTTGCTAAAAAAGCCTTTTTCTTTGGCAATGACTAGGGGCGCACAGGCGGTCAGGGGCACATACCCCAATTCAAGATTGATTTTTTCAAGCCCGTGGCGGGCGATCGCCGTTACTTTTTTGGCCCGGAGTTTTTTAATGCGTTTTTGCTGGTTTAAAAAATAAATAATCTCACTGCGTAGGCTGTAGTAGCTGGGATGCTTGACTACTTCCATACGCTTGCGGGGGCGGGGAATATCAACCTCTAAAATGCCACCAATCACCGAACCAGGCCCATTCGTCAGCATCACAATCCGGTCAGATAGCAACACGGCTTCATCTACGTCATGGGTAACCATAATTGAGGTGATCTGATACTGCTCACAAATCCGCATTAATTGCTCTTGTAAGTTGCCCCTCGTCAAGGCATCCAATGCCCCAAAGGGCTCATCGAGCAGTAGCAATTTCGGACGAATCGCTAGGGCCCGGGCAATGGCGACTCGTTGCTTCATCCCCCCCGATAATTCCCTGGGTAATTTATCCACCGCAGGGCGCAGGCCAACAAGGTCAATGTGCTCTTCGATCAGTTGTTCTTTTTCTGTCCGGGACACTCCTTTCATTACTTCTTCCACGGCCAGGGCGATATTCTGCCGCACACTCAACCAAGGCAGGAGGGAGTAGTTCTGGAAAATTACCATCTTGTCGGGGCCGGGGTTTTTTACCTGCTGGCCGGCTAAGGTCACAATGCCTTCACTGGGGAGGTCTAGACCGGCAATCATATTTAGAAGAGTCGATTTGCCACAGCCGGAGTGGCCAATGAGGGAAATAAACTCTCCCTTTTGAATTTCTAGGTTAATTCCCTTGAGGGCCAAATATTCTCCACCGTTGGGCAGGGGAAAGACCTTATCAATACTGTCAATCGCAACAAAAACACTCATCAAAAATCTCCAGATTATAGGGTATAGGATATTGAGAAATAAAGGGGTCAGATCGAGTTTTTATTTGAGATTGATTATTGTTTAGTCCTGGGCGATCAAAGTCTGTAGCCAAGCCATTAATTTATCTAAAATCAAACCAATACTGCCGATATAAACTAGGGCGAGGATAATATCGCTGATGTAGTTATTTTGGTAGGAATCCCAAATAAAGAAGCCAATACCAACAATGCCAGACATGACAATTTCTGCGGCAATAATGGCTAACCAAGCCAAGCCAATGGCAATTCTTAAGCCCGTAAAAATATAAGGGAGAGCCGAAGGAATGAGAATTTTGAAGAAAAACTTGCTAGGGGCCAACTGTAGGACTCGTTTTACATTGATATAATCCTGGGGAATTTGTTGGACTCCAACCGCCGTATTTATCAAAATTGGCCAAACTGCCGTGATAAAAATAACGAACAAGGCGGCTGGTTGGTTCTGCTGTAAAGCGGCTAACGCCAAGGGTACCCAAGCCAAGGGCGGCACGGTTCGCAGGAATTGGAAGAGAGGATCGAGAGCCTTATTCCAAAAAGAATTGAGGCCAATAATAATACCCACACCAATACCTACAACAGCGGCGAAGGTATAACCAATCAGCACCCGTTGCAAACTTGCCATGGCCTGCCAGAATAAACCAACGTCTGTACCACCCCGATCAAAAAAGGGATAAAGCAAATAGATACGAGTTCTTTCATTGGTAATTAAATCCGTTGGCGGCGGCAATTTAATCAGGCCGGTCATAGAGCAGAGTTGCCACACCGCCAAAAAGCCGATAATGCCAATAATGGGGGGAATAATATTCTGACTATTCTTTTTCCAGAATTTGGCCATGGGATTGGTTGCTGGACGTTGGGTTCTTAGGTTCGTTGCCATGGAGAAAATCCTCCTCAAAAAATAGATTTAGGATTGTTAATAGAAAGCAGAAACAAGTGCCGTTGTGGGGTTATTAATGAAAACCCTAGGCTAGTTTTTTGATAGCTAAGCTATTGAGGTAGGCTTGGGGATTAGCGGGATCGAAAATCTTGCCATCAAAGAATTTCTCGATCCCCCGAGAATCACTCGTCGGAATATCCGCCGCCGAAATGCCGGCTTCTTGAGCGGCTTCTTTCCAGAGATCAGAACGATTAACCTTATTGATTAGGGTTTGAGCTGTCTCCAAGTAGGTTTTGGGCAAGAAGCCCCAGCGTACACTTTCCACCAAGAACCAAAGATCAAGACTCTTGTAGGGATAGGACACACTGCCTTTTTCGGTTTTCCAGTACAGTACAGCCTTCTTGAAGTCATCAATATCTGGCTGACCGTCACCCATAGAATACTTGCCCATAAACATCGGTTCGAGCAGATCGGCCGGTATGTTGAAATACTTAGCTTTGGCAACTATTTGCGCTAATTCTTTGCGATTTTCGGGCTTGTCACACCATTGCTGGGCTTCCATGACGGCTTTTAAAATCGCTTTGGTCGCTTTGGGATGTTGGTCTACCCAATCGGCTCGCATACCTAGATATTCTTCCGGGTGATAGGGCCAAATTTGGGCGGTTAGGGCTGCCATAAAGCCAATATCATCTTTTACAATACGGGCTGGCCAGGGGTCGCCGGTGCTAAAACCTTCCATGGAACCGGTTTTCATGTTGGCCACGGTTTGGGCGGCTGGAACGGTTAATAGATTCACATCTTGGTCAGGATCAATACCTCCGGCCGCTAACCAGTAACGAATCCAAAAGTCCTGATTCACCTTAGGAAAGGTATAGGCGGCTCGAAAGGGTGTGCCGGTTTTTTTCAGACCCTGGATATAGTCCTTGGCTTTAGATACATCTAGAGCAATATTTTTCCCCGCTTGGCTTTTGGCGATCGCCAGACCGTTGCCCTGGGTATTGAGCATTGCGAGAACATACATGGGGACTTTTTGATTATTTTTAGTAATCAATCCCTCAGAGATGAGGTAGGGCATAGGCATTTGCCATTGGCCCCCATCAATGCCCCCACCCGCGGAACCAATTTCCACGTTGTCCCGTGCAGAACCCCAGTTGGCCTGTTTGGAAACGTCCGCCTCAGTCATCCCGTATTTGGCAAAGAAGCCTTTTTCCTTCGCAATAATCAAAGGAGCCGCTTCAAAAATAGGGGTGAAACCAAGCTTCACCTTGGGCGTTTCCGGTGTGGTTTCGGGCGTTAGGTTAGCCGCTTGGGGAGTAGTGGCCCCTGAATTGGAACCCGTTGTTGGCTCCGGTGGATTGCCCAGACAGCCCTTGAGCAGAAACGCTCCGGTCGTTGCCATGCCTGCATTGATTAAAAATTTACGCCGATTAATGTAAGTCATAGGTTGCCATTGATAAAGATTTGTCGCCAATACCCAAACCCGATAAACATAAGCCAGAATTATGACTCAATGAAAGTAGGGATAAAATAAAGCACTAATCATTGACTTAAATCAATGTTTTTTAAATTTGCATTGACTAAAGTAATTGTATGAAAAGATATATTAGGTGTAAAGACTAAATAGCTAAACCAAAAAATAATTTTTACTTATCAATACTTGAGCGGTCAATGCTGTGCTCCGGTCTTCGGCGTAGGCAAAAACTCGTTCTTGCCGGTATTGAAACCGTTGATAGATGTATAGATGTCAAAAAAAAAGCGCATGGCGAAGCTAAGCCATCAATTTGATTGTTAGGCTTGCTCGACCAGTCAAATTGAGCCATTGCACGGGAAGCGATGACTGGGATTAGCAAAGGTCAGCGTTTTGCTTTTTTAATCATTTTTCCACTGTCCAGTGGTACTCCGAAGACTGATAGAGGTGGAGTCGAGGAATGTCAATTTTTTTGAGGAATGCCTCGATCTCCCGCAGGGTAAAGGCGGCTTGCAGAGAATCTCGAAAAAGCTGGATTTGATGGTCGCTGTAGCCCTGGGTTAGCGTCGATACCCATTGCGTGAGCTGTGCCTCGCTTTCGGGTCGAATTAAGTCTCGTAGAAGGACAAAGCCCCCCGGCTTTAAGACTCGTTTCATTTCCCGTAAAAAATACAAAGGATCGGGTAAATGGTGCAGTAAACTATTGGCAATGACTCCATCAAAGGAACAATCGGCATAGGGCAAGAATTTGGCATCGACATACTCTAGTCGAATCTGTGCCTGGCATCCGGCTTCCACTACATTTTCTTCGGCGATCGCCAGCATGGATTGAGCCAAATCAACGGCGACAATCTGCCACTCAGGGCGTTGCTGAGCGATTAAAATGGGGATACGAGCTGTTCCTGTTCCTGCGTCTAAGACACTGGCCACGATTGGCCCCAACTGGATAGCTCGTTGCATAAAGGCTGTATTGACCGCCGTAAATTCCATTGCATCATAGTCTATTGCCTCGGCCGTCGTATCCATTACCTCGGGTTCGAGCTTGCGTTCCATCGGTCAGCCCCTCTTGAGTTTGCTCTATTGTATTTACATTCCCGATGACTCATCCTACCAGCCAATCGATCAAAGGATACACGTCTCCGATGATGCTTTACGCCGGAGAATCCCGAGAGAAAGAAAAACTGGCGGCCGCGGCGGCAATTATCTTACTTCCCAATGGTCGGCGTTTGACCATCAGCCAACTTCTGACGGTGGCAACTACCACAGAAGCGGACTATCAAGCTCTGATCATTGGACTCCGCAAGGCCCGCAAACTGGGTCTCCAAGGCATAGAAATTAAAGGTCATAGTGAAGTGGTGTTTAATCAGATCAATGGCTTAGTGGAGGTGCGATCAGAATCACTCCAGCTCTTGATGCGTGAAGCAAAACGACTCCTACGGACCTTTGACCGAGCGACGGTGGAATTGATCTCTGCGGAACAAAATCGACCGGCACGCAAAGCTTTATACCGTTGTTTTGCTGAGGTTCTGGGGCACTCTGCAACCTCTGCCACTCACCCCCGCAAATCCCTAACAGCGGAAATTTTAAATTTAATTCAATTAGGCGATCAGGCGAAAAAGGAAGATTATTTGGTCCTGGGTTCCGTGGAGGATGATCTAGCCCAGCTCTCCCTTGATAAACTGCGCCCAAAGGTGCCCCTGGCGGTACAAGACCTGATGGCATTGCAATGGAATGGGGATGAAACAGAACTCACCCAAATGTATCGCTGGTATCTGCGGGGTTTGCCGCCTAATCTGGCGATCGGCAAAGTGGTGAGTGAGCGCACATCAAACCCAGGAGTTCTGATAACCAAGTTGCCCTGGGAGGGACAGTTGCGCGAAGAAGTCTCGATGCAGATAGAGACGGGAGATATTTTTGATGCTACGCTTGAGCCGATATTTTTAGCCGATATGGATGATGAGACGAGCCCTATTTCTATTATTCCCCCCGCCTCACCGGCTCCTCTAGACCCCCTAGACCCCTTGGATTTCAGCTTAGAAGATGTTTTTTTGTCTAATGTCACTCCAGACTCCGATGCCCCCGCCGCCGGTTTTTTTCAAAACTTCCTCGATCCCTTCAGTACAGCAGGCGAAGAACTCGATGATCAAAAGTTACGTGATAGAGTCAAAGATACTTTGCCTTCCGTGGATCGTGTGCAACAAATTTTGGGTATGATCATGCACCTGTCGGAAACAGACAAGACCCGCTTAGTTCAGGAGCTTACTCAATTTACGGAAATAACCAATCGTTGGCTCCAGGCGATCGCCAATGATTACAAACGCCCCTAACTTTTTTAATGGAGATGAAACCATGAATCTCAAACCGCAACTGCAAATGCTTTTAGAATACGGTAACTCGGAGGTCATGTCGCGGGATACATTGGAAAATGTCGTAATCCCCGCTCTGCTTCCCTTCGCCAAGCGACTGAGAGCGTCACACTTCTATGCTTACGTAGAGTCTGATCGCCGCCCTGTCAGTATTTCCTATAAAAATCGCCACAATCCAGAACTTTCTAAAGAGCTTTTACTCGGATTCAAATCCCGTTCCGACGCCGCCCGTCACCCTGACTATGATCCGAGCGAAATGCAGATCGTCCAGCGAGGTGTTATTGTTTTTCTGCTTGATCTGATATGCTTTGCTGAACTTGATGCGGGCGTTTTTTTTCTCCAGAAAGGAAATTTAAAAACAGGCACGGAAGTTCCTGCCGAGCAACTCCGGACAGCCTTGAAGGCTCAAGCTCAGTATCAAGCTAAAAATCCAGACTCCTCTACTCACTCAAATCTGGCCTAGCCTCTAGAACACCATGGAAGGCGACATCAACCTAACATTAGAAATTGTACTTACTGTGCTAGGGGGCATCAGTGCTCAGGTTGTGGCGGCCTACCTCAAGGTTCCCAGTATTGTTTTTTTACTTTTATTTGGCATCATTTTGGGGATTAGTGGCTTACAAATCCTTCATCCCCAAGAATTAGGGGAAGGGTTAGAGGTGATTGTTTCCCTCTCGGTTGCCATTATTTTATTTGAGGGGGGATTAAACCTAAGTCTCAGCAAATTGAGTCAGGTCTCCGGTAGTCTCCGCAATCTGGTGACCGTGGGAACATTGATTACCTTTGCCGGAGCAGGGATGGCGGCCCACTGGCTTTCCGAATTTCCCTGGACGATCGCCTTTTTGTATGGTGCCTTAGTCGTTGTCACTGGCCCTACCGTCGTCGGGCCGCTGATCAAACAAGTCCAAGTCAATCGTCCTGTGGCCACACTCCTCGAAGGCGAAGGTGTTCTAATTGACCCGGTGGGGGCAATTTTGGCCGTGGTGGTGCTGGAAACCATTTTCAAAACTAATGTCAGCGTTGAAGCCGATATTTTAGAGATATTTATTGGGCTGGCCCTTCGGCTCAGCATTGGTTTGGGAGCAGGGGTTCTGGGGGGCTGGCTCCTCGGTCTTTTTTTAAAGAAAGCCGATTTTTTGTCAGAAGAAGTCAGCAATCTATTAGTACTGGCTTGTGTTTGGGGGGTTTATGAAGGCTCTCAACTGCTGATTGGGGAATCGGGACTGATGGCCATGGTGGCCATGGGGATTGTCTTGAATTCCTCTGCTATCCCAGAAGAGCGGCTTTTGCGGCGTTTTAAGGGCAAACTGACGATTTTGTGCGTTTCTGTTCTTTTTATTTTGCTGGCAGCGGATCTGTCCCTGGCCAGTATTGTCGCCTTGGGCTGGGGTAGTGTACTGACGGTGTTAACCCTAATGTTTGTGATTCGCCCCATTAGTGTTGGGCTTTGTACTCTATCCAGTAGTCTCAGTTGGCAACAAAAGTTTTTTGTCGCTTGGATTGCACCCCGGGGCATTGTTTCGGCCTCCATCGCCTCCCTTTTCTCGATTTTATTAACTGACCAGGGCATCAGCGGGGGCGATGCCATTAAAGCGTTGGTTTTTTTGACGATTATGATGACGGTGTTTATCCAGGGCTTAACGGCTAAGCCGTTGGCGATCGCCTTGGGCATTACCTCTGCGCGAGATACCGGAGCCGTGATCATCGGTTGTACTCCCCTGGGGCGACTCATTGCCCGGTTATTTCAATCCCAAGGGGAATCCGTAGTTTTAATCGACACAGATTTGGAAGCCTGCCAAGCCGCCAAGGATGAAGACCTCTCGGTATTCCATAGCAGTGGGCTCGATCCAACCGTCCTAGAAGAAGCTGGCATCAACTCCATGGGGGCATTTTTGGCCCTAACCAGCAATGGGGAAGTCAACCTCGTCCTTGCCCAGTACACCCAAGAAGAATTTTCTCCGCCTCGGATTATGGTCGTAATGCCAGCAGCTAATGGGGATGCTAAACCTCCCCTCAAAACTAAGGGAGTACAAACTTTTATCGATCAATCCGCGTTTAAAACCTGGAATCAGTATATTGAAAATGATCAGGTCAAATTAGGACGGACCCGTTTTCAAGATATTGGCCTATCCCAACAACAATTCTATATCCAAGGACGCATTGACTCGGGAGATTTTTTACCTCTCATAATGCGACGCAATGGCAATCTACAATTGGTCAAAACAGATGAAACCTGGTCGGCGGGGGATGAAATTTTTTATTTATCCTACGATCCCCGTCCTGCGTTACTCAAACGCTTAGCTGGGGGCAATGTGACCTCTCCCCTGAGCCTGGCTAGCTTACCGGATGTTGAAGAAGTGCCCCAAGCATCGGGCAAAATGCTGAAACCGTGATGGCGTCTCGTTACAAGCGTATGTTAATTTTTATTGATTACCCCCTTGAGAGAAAGCCTAGGAATTTTTACAATGCCAGAATCCATCAAAATTTATAGTCAATTTGCCCACCCCCTGATGATGTGGGTCTTGTTCGGAATCTCGATCTATGCCATGGTCTTGGGCTTTAAGTCCCGAAAAATTCGCACCGCCGATAAAGAACTGCGTCAAAAACTGATCAAAACTCAGGTTAGGACTAAACATCATCTTTTTGGCTCGTTATTGTTAGCGCTTATGGTTCTGGGCACCATTGGTGGCATGGCCGTCACCTATATCAATAATGGCAAGCTTTTTGTCGGGCCTCATTTGCTAGTGGGCTTAGGTATGACCGGATTAATTGCAATGTCAGCGGCCTTGGTTCCTTTGATGCAAAAGGGCAATAACCTGGCACGATACTCCCACATTATCCTCAATATTGTCCTGGTGAGTTTGTTTGGTTGGCAAGCGGTGACGGGAATGGATATTGTTCAGCGGATTATTAGCAAGCTCTAGAGGGGATGCTCTGCTAGAAATTTTTGTACTTGCTCTGGGGTCGGTTGCGCGGCGATCGCCCCTGGGTTTAAAGTCGTTAGGGCTCCCACTGCACTGGCGTACCGAACCGCTTGATGGGCGAGGTTATCCTCCGTAAAAAGGCGATCGCCAAGGTGACAAGCTTGCTCAAGAAAACCGGCTACAAAGGCATCTCCGGCCCCTGTCGTATCTTGCACCGCAACCTTAAACGCAGGAATGAAGCCTTGGGTATGGCCGAGGCGATAATGACAGCCTTTTTCACCGGCGGTTACGAGAACGCCCTGGAGATGGGGATAGACCGCTTGAATTTGGCCGGGGTCTTGGGTTTGGAAGAGCCAATCCGCTTCTTCATCGGTGCATTTCAAAAGATTGGCTTGCGGTAATAAGGACTGAATCGCCGCAATGGCCAATGCTGGCTCGGTCCAAAATACGGGCCGCCAATTAATGTCTAAAAAAATCCTCGTGTTTTGGGCTTTGGCTAATTCGATGGCCCGCTCACTGGCCTGACGACTCTGGGGATAGGCCATGGCGATCGTTCCCATAACTAAATAGTCCACCCGCTCAAACAGAGATACTGGAATCCCCCCAGCCCGTAAATGTGTATCAGCAAAGTTTGTGGTCTGATAGGAGCCAAAGCCTGCAAACTGGCGATCACCGTCGGTTGTGCGAGTCACATAAACCTCACGGGTGGGTAAAGACACATCTCGTTGAAGTCCCAGGTAATTCACACCTTGGGTTAGCAATAATTGCACTAATTCATCTCCAGCGTGATCAAAACCAACACAGCCGATAAACCCCGCCGGGATCCCGAGCTTGACCAAACCACAGGCCACATTCGCCGGAGCTCCCCCAGGGTAACGAGTCCAGGACTGCACCTGCGCTAACTCAACACCGATTTGGTCGGCCAAGCAGTCAAATAAAATTTCTCCTAAACAGAGAACACGGGGGGAAATGATGGCACCCATAGCACCTCAAAAAGCTCAGTATAAATGATGGTCTTGGTTACAAACTACAGTTTCAACACAGGTAGTTATGCGATGGTTCGACTTCGTTATATTTTATACACTCTTGTGTAGGGAGAAAAATTCTCGCCTAGGACGGCATTTGTCTTATTTTCTCTCTAATTAGACCCTAATGGAGCTTACGGCCATGACCTCGCAAAACCTGCTTTTTAATCTTAACCTTGAACTCGCTTGCCTCTCGCTTGATAATTCAATTGACCGCATCGCTACAACCTCGGAAGTCAAGCAGTATTTATTACAAGCGTGGGAAAATCAAGCCCCACCACAAAATTTACAAGACTCTTTTTCAACGTCTTTTATAAATATAAATTCAGAGAATGCAAGTTTTAGCCGTACTCCTTTTCAGATTTTCCCGACCTTAACGGTTTTAAGCGAGCAGTTTGCCACTTTTCCCGGCAAAGGAAAAGGAATTAGAGTGGAGACTACTGTTAATGAAGAAGCCAATGATAGTGGCGTATCGGAGCAAAGCCAAGCTATTTTTCGTCAAATTTTAGTCCAGTGGAACGCCTCCGCAACCCACCAAGACCGCGCCAATGTTAGAGCTGCCTTCGGTGGGACGCTAATGGACGAGATCTACACCGCAACCATGCAGGCAATGGGGCAAGGCCCTTTTGAGGTTATTGATCTGCCAGCGGGAATGAGTATTGAGCAAGCTAAGCAGATCTACGCTCAGCGTCCGGGGGTGGTGTCTGTAGAAGAAAATTTTGTGCTGGCCGTTGAGGCAATTTCTAACGACCCTTTTTATACCAAAGCCGTTGCCAATATCAATGGCGAAAATCTCTGGGGGATGTACTCTAGCGATAACCCCACCGCCGTAGGGACAAGCGGCACGACGAATAGTTATGGTAGCCAAGCGGAGCAAGCCTGGGAGTTGGGTTATACCGGCAGTACAAAAACCGTGGTCGGTGTCATCGATTCGGGCATCGACTATACTCATCCTGATCTGTATCTGAATATTTGGCTGAATCCGGGCGAAATTAAGGGTCTTAACTTCTTCACCTCCCTTACCGATACGGATAATGACGGGCTGATCACCTTTTATGACCTTAATGATGCCTCTAATGCTAGTTTTGTCTCAGATAAAAATGGCAACACCTATATAGACGCCGGCGATCTTCTCAATGATTCGCGCTGGGAAAATGGCATTGATGACGATGGCAATAGTTATCGAGACGACCTCATCGGCTGGGATTTTCATAATAATGACAACGACCCCTACGACGATAATAACCACGGCACCCACGTAGCCGGAACCATCGGCGCTAGCGGAGGTAATGCCACCGGGGTAGCTGGGGTGAACTGGCAAACCCAAATGGTCGCGTTAAAATTCTTGAGCGGTACTGGTTCGGGTTCTTTGAGCAACGCGGTTAAGGCGATCGACTACTACACCGCTGCAACCAAGGCCTACGATAAAGATTATAATCTGGCTTCCAATGCTTCCTACGTCGGGACGAATAATTCCTGGGGCGGAGGCGGTTACTCTAGTACCCTAGAGACTGCCATTGTCAATGGTGCCAAGGCCGGCAACTTATTTTTCGTGGCGGCGGGGAATTCCGGTGCCAATAATGACAGCACGGCTTCCTATCCTTCCAATTACAATACTTTAATCAAAGCTGGCTGGGATGCGGTAGTAGCGGTTGCTTCGATTACGAGTTCGGGAGCCTTGTCTAGTTTTTCTAGCTATGGCAATCAAACCGTTGATTTGGGCGCGCCGGGGTCTGGTATCTGGTCTACCGTCAACAATGGTGGCTATGCCAATTTTAATGGTACATCAATGGCGACTCCCCATGTGGCAGGAGCCGGAGTACTCTACGCATCGGTCAACCCTGATGCAACGGGGCAAGACATCCGAGAGGCGCTATTGAATAGCACCACTTCAACCTCTTCCTTGAATGGTAAAAGCGTGACCGTCGGACGCTTAGACATTGCCAATTTATTGTCCACGGTTAATCCTGTTGCCTCCTCCCCCTCATTGGCGATCGCCGCGACAGATGCGGTTCAAGCCGAAGGGAATAGTGGAACGACAGCGTTTACCTTCACTGTCAGCCGAACAGGAGATACTAGTGGAGCGACCGCAGTTAACTATGCGGTTTCGGGCTCAGCAGTTGATGGGGTTGACTTTGGTGGAGCACTCCCAACTGGTACAGTCAATTTTGCAACTGGCGACTCCTCTAAGACAATCAGTATTTTAGTTTCCGGCGACACTACAGTTGAACCAAATGAGAGCTTTGCCGTAACCATCTCTAATCCGACCAATGGGGCAACGATTTCCACCAGTTCGGCCAGCGGCACTATCCAAAATGATGATAATAATCAGCCCACCATTACCCTGGCGATCGCCGCGACGAATGCAGTTCAAAACGAAGGTAATAGTGGAACGACAGCATTTACCTTCACCGTCAGCCGCACAGGAGATATTGCCGGCAGTAATGCGGTGAGTTGGACAGTGGCGGGAACGGGTAATAACCCAGCAAATGCAACTGATTTTGCAAGTATGTCAGGAAGTATAAGCTTCGCAGTTGGTGAAACTAGCCAAGTTATCAGCGTCAATGTCCTGGGTGACACAATGGTTGAAGCCGATGAGACCTTTGCCGTAACGCTTTCTAATCCGACCAATGGGGCCACAATTTCCACCAGTTCAGCCAACGGAACTATCCAAAATGATGATTTAGCCTCTTCTTCTCCTCAGTTCTATTTTTCCTTGCTAAGTGATCAAACCGTGGGCGGAGTAGCCATTGCTAACGAAGATATTGTCAGTTTTGATGGCACCAAGTTCGAGGTCTACTTCGATGGCTCAGACGTGGAGTTAGGTAGTTTGACCATTAATGCCTTTGATATTATTGCGCCGAATGAGATTCTCTTCTCTTTCACAACAGCCGCGACCATTGGCGGAATTTCCGCTGATGACTCTGATATTCTGCGCTTTACAGCGACTGCCCTTGGTTCTACTACCGCTGGAAGCTGGTCAATGTACTTTGATGGCAGTGATGTGGGCTTGAGCACTAATGATGAAGATGTTGATGCGATCCATCTGCTAGATGATGGCACTTTATTAGTTTCTACCCTGGGAGCGTTCTCAGTGCCGACTTTATCGGGTCAAGATGAAGATATCCTTCGCTTTAAGCCGACTTCCCTGGGTCCTACTACCGCGGGAAGCTGGTCGATGTACTTTGATGGCAGTAATTTTGGCTTGGCAGATACCAATGCCGAGGATGTGGATGCTGTTGCCGTTAAAGATGGGGATATTTATTTATCTACGCTTGGCAATTTTGCTGTTGCGGGAGTCTCCGGGGCCGATGAAGATATTTTCCGTTTTACTCCTTCTTCGCTCTCTGACAATGGCAACATCGTCGCCGGTTCCTATAGCAACGCTTTATTCTTTGATGGCAGTGCCTATGGGCTTGCGGCCAACGATATCACGGCGATCGCCTTTTAGCCGCTAATGACATCACCCATCAATAACCCGGCAATCAGTAACAATAATATCCCGACGGCAAGATCCAAGACTCGGGGCGCCAACCGCCGAGCAATCCAATAGCCAATTAAGACCCCCAGCAAACTCGTACAAATTAAGGCGATCGCCGACCCGGCAAAGACTACCCAGGGGGAGCCCGATTCCGCACTCATTAGCAGGGTTGTGAGTTGGGTTTTATCTCCCATTTCCGCCAAAAAAATGGTTAAAAAGGTAGAAATAAAGACCGGACGAAAATAATGTTTGGTTCTTTCTGGAGGAATAACAGCCATGGCAAACTTAGTAACTATAGGGATCAGAGGGAGTGGGAATCGGCTTTACTGCCTCCGCCACCAAAATTAATTGTCGTTTTCCCTCCGGGTTTGTATCCGACGATTGTTGGTTAAAAGCGAGGGTTTCCGTTGCCATCGCTCCTTGGATCTCAAGCCAACTGTCCTGGGGATACTTCTCGCGCAGAGCTTGAGCATCACCGTCTAACTTAACAGGTAAACCAACAGGATAAACATCCACCGCGCAACAGGTCAAAACAAATCGACTGATCAATAAATAATCGTCGGGCAACTGGGGAGAATAGACCACAAATCCACTGACATTGGCCCGTTGTCCGCTGTAGGCATCGGGTTCTGGATAGGCATTAATAGTCCGAATCCAATCCACCAAACTTCGTTCTTCTGGCTTGGTTTTAGTGGCAAAACTAGCGGCTTCTAGTTGAGTCGCCGGCAAAGTATTGCTAATGCCCCGTTGCAATGCCATTTGGCTGGTAAACACCGTCGGGGGAATGATCAATCCCAGCAATGCCGTAAGACAAAGCAATGTTGTGCTGACTCCCTTGGGAAAAAGAGTTAAGTGGGTCACGCTATCGGGAAAGGCCGCCTTAGCCGGATAGCTGAGCCATTGCTGGAGGCTAAACCCCAACCGCAGTCCGCCCAAGACCAACAAAATAATCCCCGTGGCGGTGACAAGCCCAAAATAATTGGGGTGGATCAGCAATTGTAATTCCCCAGTGAGAGAATATTTGAGCAATAAAACGCCCCAGGCAAAAATCCCTAGACCATCCAAGCCCGGTAGGATCGTATTCCAGGAAAAACGTTTGGGTAAAGGTTGAACAGTCATGGTAAAAATTATTTAAAAAATGTAACTATAACTAAGACTCAAAATAAAGGTCAGTTGGGCGGCAAGCACTAATAAATAGACTAAAATCCGACCCCGAAAAATTGATAGGAGTAAACTAATGCTTTTGATATCAATCATCGGTCCAAAGACCAAAAAAGCGAGCAACGAGCTAGTAGTAAAGGTGGATGCAAAGGACAGCGCAAAAAACGAATCCACTGTGGAACACACCGAGACAATGGCCGCCAAGAGCATCATGGCAAGAATCGAGGTAATCGTATCTTGTCCGAGGAGCAAAATAAATTCCCTTGGCACAAAGACTTGAATAGAAGCGGCGATCGCACTCCCCAGGATAAGCATTCCCCCCAGTTCCCGCATTTCTTGAATAATATTGTCTAAAAACATTTGCCAGCGTGGGGGAGTCAAGGATTTGGCGAGTAAGGATTCATCCAACCGTAGGGGGTCTCCCGACTGACCTAATAAATAAGTTCCTGATTGCAGCAAACTAGGGACAGAGGTCGAAATGAGGCTCGGTTCGCTTACCGTAGTCAAGACGGGGCGCATCCGTTTCAAGAGCAGAGGATTGAGCAACGCCTGGGGGTCTTTTTGCAAACTGAATAGGCAACTAATGGTAATGGTAATAATTAGCGAAAAAACAACTCTAGCAACGACAATGTTGGGCTGGTCCCGAAAGGCGACCCAGGTTGACCAAATCACAATGGGATTGATGGTCGGAGCGGCGAGGAGAAAGGAAACCCCGACGGAAGTGGGCAAACCCTGCATTAAAAAACGTCGAGCCACCGGCACATTACCGCATTCACACACCGGAAACAAAAACCCCATCACACTACCAGCTAAGGCTCCTAAAAACGGGTGACGAGGCAGTCGCTCAATTAACTTTTTATCATCCGTAAAAATCAGTAGGGCACTGGATAATAAAATGCCAATACTCAAAAAAGGAAAAGCTTCAACTAATAAGCTCAGAAAAATTGTAAACGCTTGATGTAGTTGCGTCATGATCGAAATAGAACGTTCGGTGTCAAGAAACCTACACCAGAGGTTACAACCCAACCACTATAGCCTATTCTTTACCGGTTTTAGGAGCGGCAGTTGTATTGGGACTTAGTTTAGCATCAGCGTTTACCTGTTGCTTAATCGCGGTTAAAAGTTGCGCCAATTGAGATTGTTCTGGATAAAGTTTGACTAGCATTTCCATGGGGGGAATGGCGCCAGGTAAGTCATTCATTTGTAGGCGAGTTTCAGCCAGACCCTGTAAGGCACTAGGGTTTTTGGGTTCGCGCTCCAAGACTTTTTCGTAACCCTTGGCTAGATTTTCGAGTTGTTCTTTGCTGGTCGGGGATGAGCTTTGAGCTGTCGGAGGAGCAGATTGAAAAAGAGGCATCAAGGGAATCACCATCATGCCCAAAAAGGCGAAACCTGAGCCCAAGATAAATACTTTCTGAATAATTTGTTTAGTACTTAATTTTGCCATTATCATTCTTGCTTGAGTTGTATTTAAGCTTAGGGTTTATAAGTAGGTGAGCGTGAATATTTATGAAATCCCCCCGTCCTACGGACTCCCCCCCTTATCAAGGGGGGCTGGGGGGGATAGAGCATAAAACTTATGCTTAGTTTAATTACATCTACCTACTTAGTGTTGAAATTCTAGCGAAACTTAGTTAAATTTGGGCATTAAAATGAAAATAAGAAAAAACTCCCCCTAAAAAACTACTAATACAGAGAGTCATTAAAATTAATATGGATTGAATTTGATTTAGACCAGCGTAGCGTAACTCAATACGCCCTAACATGGCAGAGCAGAGAATTACTAAAAAATCAACAAAATAGTTGAACCAACGCAAAGTAATGACAAATATAAACGACCAAACCAACATTGTGGCAATGGATTGGAGGCTGGAGTGAACCCATCCCCCCACAAAGTAGGTCACCAGAGTAATGGGAGCCGTCAAAGCCAGGGATGTCAAAACGATTACTACTATCACAAGAGCATGGATGGCAATAATAATCGCGTTTTGCTCCAGTCCCAGACTCCAATTTTGAGATTGTTCTAGCAGTTGTTGACTCCAGCCAGGGCTTGCCGAACTAATGTTCCAGCCCAAAACGCCATAGGTAATCATCACTAGGGTGATGGAAAAAAAGGGGATATATTTTAGCCATACCATTATAGTTACCCCGTCTCGACTATGGTGCTAAAACAGGATAGTGAGCTGTTTGGCGTTGATATCCCCATCCTCATCGAGGTGTTCAAGACATAGACTGAATAATAAAGTCGAAGTAGGGGCCTGCTTCGTTAACATCTTCCGCACTTAGTAGACCCAGGGAAGCTTCCTTGAGGCATTGGATGGCATCAATCATGCCAGGAACCGGGACGTTAAGGGAGTTATACATTTCTTTGACACCCACTAGACCGATTTTTTCGATGGGGTCTTTGTCTCCGGCGAGGATGCCGTAGGTGACGAGCCGCAAGTACCAACCATAGTCCCTGATGCACTGGTTGTATTCGCGTTGACCGTAGGCATTGCCTCCGGGGGCGCGGTAGTCTGGACGTTTCTTAAATAGTTGCTTTTGGGCTTGGTCAACAATTTTCTTTTCGTTTTCTGCTAGGGTTTCAGCAATACGAATGCGCTGTTGACCGGTTTTTAAAAACTCTTGGATGCCCCGTAGCTCACCACTACTGGGATACCGGAGTTCATCGTCTGCTTGGAGAATAACTTGACTAACTACGCTCATGATATCAACAAAAATTTCATATGATTAAGTAGTTTAGCTTGAGTTGAGGTCCCTCAGACCAACCTTTCTACAAAACTGGACAGTGGGAAGTTCTCGGTGGACTAGCGGGATGAAGAGAAGGAAAACGGACATGCCGTGACCGAAGCGGCCCAAGATGTCCGAAACTGGCTGATATAAATCACTTCAGCCAGGACTATTATGGAGCTCTA
>JBGSZT010000194.1:0-2352 GCA_041750255.1 Synechocystis sp. | reverse complement strand
TAACCAAAATTTATGAGTCTTTCTTGGCTTCTTCTCTTGTTATTTACCTCGGCTTAAGTTATACTCTTGCCAAAGCATCTAACTTTTTCTAGTTTCTTGAATTAACAAGGGTTGGTTTCTTCTTTCAAACTATTGATTTTTTTAGGTTCGGGGCGCTTCGTTTCGCTCTCGCTCTCAACCGCGCATTTACCAATATAGGGACTCCCACCTCGATTGTCAACCCCCTTTTAAGAAAAAAGTTTTTCTCTATTTTTTAATGCCTTCGGTGCTAGTGACCTTGAGCCGCTTATAAACCGTTAATAGTCCCTGGTCATCACCTACATTTCCTGGAAAAAGTACGACGGGGAGCCGGGGGAAGCGAAGATGATGGGAGGAGGTTTGCACGAGGGAACAGCCTGGAAGAATTTGTCCCAGTAGCCGGACGGAGCGCAGACCTAAGCCAGAACTTAAGACATCATTAGAGGTAATGCCGCCTTTGCTCAGGAGAAAGCCAATGTCTTGGGGGAGTTCTTGAACGATCGCCATGAGTAAAGATGAAACCAGGGCACCAAAAGCTAATCGCTCTTGAACACTGGCAAAGGTGAGCTCTTTGCGACTGGTATAGATAACGGGGGTGAGGCCTTTTTCTCGGATCTGATGAACCGCTGTTAAAGCGTCTTGGCACAGGAGAGTTTTGCTTTCGGGATCGGCTTGAAGGCGACTCACGTTGATTTCTAGTCCCACTATCTGGGGGTCTTGCAAAAGTTGCTCCAATTGTTCGGTGGTTTTTTTGACATGGGAGCCAACGAGAATCACGCCTGGGCGATCGCCGACTCGATATTGAGCCATGGCGGAGGCAGGAATTGGTTGTGGCCCCAGGTCAGCTAATGAGGTCAAAATACTGGCGGCACTGCGAAAGAGAAAGCGCTTTCCTTGGGCGGTGGCTTGCAAAATTGTCTGGGCGAATTGGTCTAAATCGGTTTGAATTTCACCATCCACCACAGCGCATTGATTATGACCGAGAGTTAAGAGACGGTCTAAACAATCTGAGCGGATATCGTCTAAACAAAAACGTTCAACGGCATCGGCGGCAATCTGTCCTTGGGTTTTTTCGGCAACATAGTCGGGCAGGTAGCTGTGATGGTAGCCAAAGACTGAATCTTGGGCGAATTCCGTTTCGTGGACAGGAGTGGGAACGCCATTAATGATTAGATAATGAATGCTATGGCGAGTGATGCGTCCGCCTTCAAAAAAGGCTGGAATGAGGAAATGGGCATCAAATCCGCCTAATTCTTCGGCAATAATGTCGGTTTCTAGGGGATAGTGCCCCCGAAGAGTCGAGTCTGAGCGACTCACGATTAGGAAATCCTGGCAATTTTCGGCGGCAAGGGCCAACTTGAGATTGTGACAAACCTCGCGGGTGACCTGTTCGGCAGCACTGGGGGTTAGGGCTCTGGTATTAGTGAGAATAAAGAAAATTGAGGTATTATCTTGGAGGCCCAGACGGAGAGTTTCTACGTCCCATTGCATTAACAACAAGCAACTGTGGACGGTTTGAGAGCCGGTGGGGTCATCGTCTAGGACAATAATTTTAGTTTGGGTCATGGAGTAAAATCGTAGGGGTGACACTTGGTGGTGCAGAAAAGTCCTGAAAGCCTTGATAGGAGAGAAATAGTGGCAAAAGGTGGGGATTGTATGAGATGCTCAAGTGCCTAAATCAGAGCAAGCTCATGTCAACTCCCCTCCTTCATAGTCAACTGTACGCTCAACTGAGTCAATGGATTACCCCAAAAGATAAACGTCACCTCATCGGATTTGCAGAAAATGTTGCCGCCATCCCATCAAGCCGAAAGCGGCTGTCTGAGTCACTGGTTGAGCTATTAGAGTTCTTCAAGAATAAGCAGACATGAGAGAATGAAGAAGCCCGAGTTACCAGTACACATAATGGATCAGAGCTTTTTCAACCGAATTCTGCATCTGGTAGATGCTCGTCCAAAAGAGGGCAAAAGAATGATTGGCTTGGGTAGAACAGCTCTATGGGAGTTATGGCAACGAGTCAGTGAAATGGTTCGAGAGGAGCATCAACAGCGGATGAACGACTCAGTCCGAAAACGCCAGGCAGGAGGAGGGCGCAAAAAAGACGCGGAAATATTATGTCGACTGCTGGTGGCACTGCTATATCTAAGGCAACATTGGACGATGCAAGCTTTAGCGGAAACGATTGGATGCGCCGAATCAACGGTGTGGAACTACATCCATGAGATGCTACCTTATCTTCGGAAAGGTTTGCCCGCCAGTTTGTTAGAGCAATGGCAACAAGAGTGCGACAGCGTCGAACGGGCAGAACTAGAGGAGTGGTTGGCGTCGTTACCG
>JBGSZT010000193.1:0-5266 GCA_041750255.1 Synechocystis sp. | reverse complement strand
GGCAGGAGTCCTCTGTCCCTTTGAAGAACTCAATGGCTTTCGTTACCACGATAACTGGCTCAAAAATCTGATGATTGCTTCCTCCCTTAACGGTCGTAGACCCCGCATTTATACTTAACACAAACTCAGTTGGAACTAGAATCATCGCAAATCGAATCTTTTGAACTAACATAGCCATCGAACCTGATAAATTCACTAGTTTGAACTGAAATCAAACTCTTTGTTAATCGTGGCAAGGGCGCGCTCAGAAACAGGGCGCTGGACTCTTTTTTTTGATAAGATTGACCAGTTCTCAATTGGAATTGTCGCCATTAATTGTGAGGAAACCCTATGGTAGAGTCTAGTCGCCAAGCGATCGCCTTTATTTCTGACCATGCAGACCCCGCCGCAGAAATCGGCATGGAAGAAGCCGGAGGACAAAATGTCTATGTCCGCCAAATAGGTGAAGGTCTGGCGGAACTGGGCTGGCAGGTTGATATTTTCACGCGCAAAAGTAACCCCGATGACCCGGTCATTGTTCAACATTCGCCCCATTGCCGAACCATTCGCATTGAGGCCGGGCCCACCAGCTTTATTCCTCGGGATCAATTATTTGAATACATGCCGGCCTTCCTCGAAAACCTACAAACTTTTCAGGCCAAGCAGGCTATTCATTATCCCTTAATCCACACCAACTATTGGCTCTCTGCTTGGCTTGGTCTTCAGTTACAACAACAACAAAATATTCAACTCATTCACACCTACCATTCCCTGGGGGTGGTTAAGTACGAGACCATGCAGTCTCGACCGGCGATCGCCGATACCCGCCTAGCCGTCGAACAAGAGATCCTTGCCCAGGCTAATTGTGTAGTTGCCACTAGCCCCCAGGAAAAAGAAACCCTCCGCGCCCTGCTCTCAGATAAGGGTCAAGTCGAAGTGATTCCCTGTGGCACAACCCCCAATTTTCATTGCCTCCCCAAGACCGATTCCCGCACCACCCTGGGTTGGAATGCCAAGGATAAAGTCATTTTATACGTTGGTCGTTTTGACCCCCGCAAAGGCATTGAAACCCTCGTCCGGGCCTGTGCTCACCTCAAAGAAATGGGGACTCGTAATCTAAAGCTGGTGATTGTGGGAGGGAGTAGTGTAGACCGACTCGATGGCCCTGAGCGCCATCGCATTGAAACCTTAGTTCATAATTTGGATCTGACTCAGCAAACACTTTTTGCTGGGCGGGTTGACCATAACTGGCTTCCTTGGTACTACAGCGCCGCCGATGTTTGTGTGATTCCCAGTTACTATGAGCCCTTTGGCTTAGTGGCCATTGAGGCGATCGCCTGTGGAACGCCCGTGATTGCCTCCAAGGTAGGCGGTCTGCGCTTTAGCGTGATTCCCGAAGAAACCGGATTGTTGGTGCCCCCCCGCGATGTGGATGAGTTGGCCGTGGCGATCGCGCGAGTGTTGCAGAATGAACTCTGGGCCAAAAAACTCCGCAAACAAACCAGTCACCCCGACAATCCCCGTTTTAGTTGGAAAAATTCCGCCATGCAACTCAGCGACCTCTACCGCTATATTTTGGCCCGCTCGATCATGCATGACCAACCCTGGAATCCCAAAATTTCGCGTATCCAGGTGATCGCCGATTCGACAGAAATCACAGCGGTCTAGTGGGTCAACCCATGCTGGAGCGCAAAACGGACTAGTTCCGTGCGGCTATTGGTTGCGGTCTTTCCAAACAACCGACTCACGTATTTTTCGACATTGCGGACGCTGGTTTTAAGCTGAGAGGCAATTTCTTTATTCATAAATCCTTGGGCAACAAGGTCTAAAACACTTTGTTCCCTGGGAGTAAGGTCAATCTTAATAGGAGATGGGGTTGTAACCAGCCCCGGCGGGTGACCAATTTGTTGTTTGAGGTCTCGAATTTCCTGGTAGATTTCCTGTAATTTGCTCGATTCACTATTGGCGACGACATTGGCTTCGCGGCGAATCAACAAATTTTTGATGATCGCTTCTAATTCATCGGGGTCAAAGGGTTTAGACAAATAAGCATCACAGCCGGACTGATAGCCCTGAATGCGGTCACAGGTCATGCCCCTGGCCGTCAGAAATACCACCGGCAAACTTTTGAAACGGGGATCCGCCCGTAGTTGAGCTAAAAATTGATAGCCATCCACCTGGGGCATCATGACATCAGAAATAACTAATTCTGGCAAATTGTACTGAAGATATTCCCAGGCATCGAGGGCATTACTGGCCACATGCACTTGAAATTCGCCACTATCTTCTAAATAAGCCTGCAACGATTCCCGCACGCCGGGTTCATCGTCAACAAGTAATAAAGGCGTAGGATTAGCCATGGTGGTACCCGGTTGAATGAAGGTTAACAAGAACAGAAGAAAAAAGGGTGAAACTACTCAAGGGTCACGGCATCTACCTCTACGGTCGGCCCGGAGCTTGACTCACTAGAGGCTGAGGATGCCGCCGTGGTCGTGGATCGAGGTTTAATGCGCTCCATCACGAGTTGAGAAACTTCGGTTAATAGAAGCGTCACCAGTACGACATCATCTAGTTGGCCAATGATCGGAATCATGTCCGGAGAAATATCCAAAGGGCTCAAAAGATAGACCAACGTCCCTAAAATAATCCACCAGCGGTACTTGCTATTGCGAATAGCGCCCCGATAAAAGGCATAAAAAGACTGTAGAGAAAAGTTCATCATGGATACCTCCAACAACACTCCTATTCTCTCAGATCAATTCGGTCTAATTTGGTGTGGATTACCGGATCAGTCTTAGAATCTACGACAAAGTGTCAAACTTGGGTGTTATATTTAAGTCTGACAAGCAGTCAAACCCATCGTCGTTGTTAACCTTGGGTATTTTGACAAGCCAACGCCTTAACAATTAGAATTTTGAATTGGAAGTAACACAGATGTCTAAAAAACTCGGATTATTACTGGCTAGCCTCCTCCTCGTCGTAACCAGCTTTTTCCTTTCGGTCAGTCCTGCCGCCGCCGATACCGTCAAAGTTAAAATGGGCGGCGATGCCGGCACACTCCAATTTGAGCCCGCCACCGTTACCATCAAAGCCGGTGATACCGTTCAATGGGTAAATAACAAGCTCGCTCCCCACAACGTCGTATTCGACAGTGCAGTCCCCAATAGTGCCAAACTATCCCACAAAAATCTAGTGTTTTCTCCCGGTGAATCCTACGAGTCTACCTTCACCGAGCCTGGTGAATATAGCTACTACTGTGAGCCCCACCGGGGTGCTGGCATGGTTGGCAAAATTATTGTTCAGTAACCTCAGTTTCTGATAATTTAATACAGAAAGAATCTCAGCCCGAGTGGTTGGGGTTTTTTCTTAAAAGTCGTTGAATCAGCCGTCATTTTCCTTTAGTCTGGGGCTTATGAATGATAGTTTTTGCCCCACTCCCCAGCCGTGGTTGACTCCGCCCAGCACCATTACCGAAGCTACGTCCCTGGCTTGTCTAGCCCAAATTCAACAAACGGCGATCGCCGTTCCCGGTTTTTGCTTTCACCCCATCGAGACTACCTATATCCAAAACGGCGACAGATCTCCGCCCATTCTTCTGCTCCATGGATTTGACAGTTCCCTGCTAGAATTCCGGCGTTTACTGCCCCTGCTATCCGTAGATCACCGAACTATGGCCCCCGACCTGCTCGGCTTTGGCTTTAGCCAACGAATTCAGCATCTTGTTATGAATCCAGACGCCATCAAGGCTCATCTCTGGCAGTTTTATCAAGCCGTGATCCAAGAGCCGGTGATTTTAGTCGGAGTGTCCATGGGAGGAGCGGTCGCCCTCGATTTTATCCGCACCTATCCCGAAGCCGTCACGAAGCTCATCTTGATTGATAGTGCTGGTTTGACCGATCCGCCCTTTGCCAGTCGCTGGATGTTCCCGCCCCTAGACCGCTGGGCTACTAATTTTTTGGCCAATGCCAATGTACGGCAAAGCATCAGTAAAGCCGCCTATTATGATAAATCCTTTGCCAGTCTAGATGCCCAAGCCTGTGCGGCACTCCATCTCCAGTGTGACGGTTGGAGTCAAAGTCTCATCGCCTTTACCAAGGGTGGTGGCTATGGTTCCTACGTTTCAGTATTAGCTCAGATCGAGCATCCCAGTCTGATTATTTGGGGAAAACAAGACAAAATTCTCGGTACAAAGGCCGCGACCCAATTTGCTGACCATCTGCCTCATAGTCAATTAGTTTGGATTGATCAGTGTGGCCACGTTCCCCATCTAGAAAAGGCACCGGCCACCGCAGAGGCGATATTGCATTTTGTGAAAACTTAGAGTTTGCGTTTTTGACTATTTTTTCTTGCCCCAGAGTTCCGCCAGACGACGGGGACGACCACAGGCGGTTTTGTAGAATTTGTAGCGGATAGGATTCTTTTTGTAGTAATCCTGGTGATAGGCTTCTACGGGCCAGAACTTTTTGGCTGGAAGAATCTCCGTCACAACTGTTTGGGATGGAAATCGCGCTTGAACTTTTTTGAGGGAATCAAGAGCTAACGTTTTTTCATTGCTGTTGGCCGCAAAAATCGCCGCTCGGTAGCTTTCACCCTTGTCACAAAATTGACCCGCCGCATCAAAGGGGTCGATATTAATCCAGTAATGATCTAATAATTTTTGATACGTCGTTTTTTTTGGGTTGTAGGTCACTTCTACCGCTTCGTAGTGACCCCGATGATTGCCTTGATAGGTAGGGTTTGCTAACGTTCCACCACTAAAGCCAGATATCACCCCCTCAACCCCCGGTAGGGATTCGTAGGCCTCCTCCATGCACCAAAAACAGCCCCCAGCAAAGATGGCTTTATCGGCGATCGCCGGGCTGGGAAATGCCGCGAATACGAATACGAATAGGATTAGGCAAAGGGCACTTGAGTAGATCAGGGTCTGGTTTTTTTGCATAAGTTTCAGACAGAGTTCGTTTGTTGCCGTTTAGAATCTACCCAGTATTTTATAGACATCTCTTGATTTTGCAAGTCTTCTCCCATACCTCTCCCACAGTTACTCATCTTTCATCAGTCTAGGCAGAAGAGCCAAGAATAACAAAATACGTCCCATGAATTCACCAAATATTTTAAGCGATCTAGTTTATTAACCTTGTTGAAAAGTTTCTTAAAGGGGGACAAGCTGGTCAAAAAGCCTGTTGTATAAGGGAAAGAGCCTGAAAGCCTCGTTGAAAAAAGGAGGACTTATGGGGCTTGAGCAGAATTAACTCGAAAGCTAAATCAGACCATAATTCCATAGCATGAC
>JBGSZT010000192.1:0-24314 GCA_041750255.1 Synechocystis sp. | reverse complement strand
CTACTTTTGTAGTATATTCATCAACCAGTGCTTGTTCTTCTGGGGGCATCGGTAACATAGCTTTCTACCTAAAGGGAACTCTTCCATTCTCTCACAGCCATACTAGTCCCCAGGTATTACCTCAAGTGGGATGTACCCAAGGGCAATCACTTGAGACATTAAGGCATAGGTCTCAGGATTACTTTTAGACGAGGGCAAATTAATAATTTTTTGCAATTTTTCAAAGTCACTATAATTGGCTTTCACCAAGTTAATAATCGGAGTATAGGTACAAAGATCATATTTATCTAAGCCTTGAATTAAGTCTGAAATACGCCGCAGAATTGAATAGTCAGCCAAGTGGTAGGCTTTGAATAAAGACAATAAGCGCAGACCTAATTGGTGCTCTGATAGGCGATCAAGGTGTTGAGAGTAGTTTTGTAGAGCTGTTCGTCCTTCTTCGGTTTTGACGGTGGGTATGGTATCAGCGAGCTTGACTTGAATCGTCTGACGAAAATTGGTTGTGTCACCGTAATCCAGTAAAAGTTGATCGGTAAAAAGATAAAAATCTTGCTGTTTGCCACCCCGGTATCTAAATTCAGTTTGGTCAATGGTAATAAAACTATCCTTGGCGTCGATCGCCAGTTGAAGGAGTTTGACACTTTCATCTAACCCGGCACACTCCCCCATATTTTTAGAGAGTTTATATTTGATTTTGACAAAGATCAAAAACTCTTCTTTGCCAAATTTTTCATTATCAATCAACTCCGCGCTTTTGCCGAGTATGCGAATCTCGGACATGGCCCAATTGTGGAGAAAAACCTTACTCTCAGAAACATCCTCTCGTTTACTAAAAAGAGCAAAAAAACGATGGAGCCATTTTCCTAGCGGACTGGTCTCACTAAAAATTCCTTTTTTCCACCAGGGTTTTTTTGATTCAGATTTTACGCTCGAGTCGGATTTACTGCTCTTCATTGTTTTTTCCAAATGAGGGATTCTGAGGCAATTAATAGCTTTGAAAACTATATAATTTTAGTTGATAACGTCAAGAGTTATTACGTTTTGGATACGGGTCGAGGGGTCTGTTCGGTTAGTCTCCGTAAACTCTTCAAAGCTGATGTAGCTATGCCCTGTTTTCTCATCGGTCAGGGATTTTTTATATTTTTGGAATAGAGTCAGTCCCGGTATTTCTCGCTCAAAGGCCTGGGGTTGTCGATACTGCTCCGCCGGATGTTCTTCGCGGATAGCAACCAAAACGCGGAAGGGCTTGTACCAATCTTTGAGTAACTGGAGCAATCGTTGAAATTGCTCAAAGGCTCCTTCGTAGTGATTTTCGAGGGTGACCGATTGGAGGATTCGGGCGTAAACATCGGGACTGCGTTGGGCTTCGGGTAACTCGATGATATCTCCTAGGACTTCAAAATGATCGTAGCTTGCCATTACCTGGCGAGTAAGTAGTACTAAGTCATGAATGCTATGGTCGTCCAAGCGGGCAATCAAGTCTGTGATATGTCTTAGGGCCTGAAAGCCCGTAGAGTTATTTCGATCTAATTTGTGAAAAATATCCACGGCTTCCCCACTGTTCACTAGGCGTTCAACTTCGTGGGCGTAGGCTTCTAGTCGTTCTTGACCGGCGATCGTCTTCACCTGCGGGAGCAACTCTGCCAATTTTTGGCTACTGTCTAATAGAAATATTTCAGGGTCTAATCCCTTAACCAGCGATTGATGAACATAATCATAGTAGGTTTGTTGTTTTGTGCCTTGGCAAGACATTTCAATTTGGTGCAGACTGATGTAACTACGTTGAGCAGCTAAAGCTAATACAAATAATTGCCTAAAGTACTCTAAACCTTGATAATCACCCTCTCCACTTTTGAAGCTCAGTTGCAGTTTGGCAAATAGCAAAAATTCTTCTTGCCCAAAGCGATCATTGTCTAAAGTAATGATGGAACGAGCAATTTTTCGGACGTCTTTAAACGCTTTTTCGTATAAAAATAGGCTACTTTCAGAGACTTTTGGTTTTGCTTTTCCTAGTTTTTCTAGAATGGTGTAGTATAGCCCGTCCTCACCCCAAAGGTTTTGCGCGAGTTTTTCGTAAACGCCGGCCTTGTACAACCACCAGAGAAATCCAGCCAGACCCGTCCAGGCGATCGCCGGAGAATAGGGAATCAGGGGAGACCAAAAGGGGGACTCAGAACTGGCAGAACTGGTCAAACCGACCTGGGAGCCAGACCCCAGAATTTTATTGAGGAGCGAGGAAGCCGGAGAATCCGCTGTCCCATCGCGTTTTAGCTCACCAGTTTGCTCAAATCCTTGAATTGTTTTTTTTGATTCAAAAGCATCGATTTTGTCTTTGAGTTCCGATTCGTCAATCCCCCCATCATAGCGATTCTCCAAATCTTGGTTGATTTTATCTGCTTTTTCTTTAATTTGCTCGTTAATTGTCGGTTTTGCAGAATTTTGAGCGATAAGAGTCATCGTGTTAGCCCCTTTTATGGCCCCCATCAGCCAGGAGAAATTGTATGTTGGTATTAAAGATACCAAAATTATTTCTTGAGATCTATGTTTTTGATCGCAATTCTTGATCGCACTGAACCACTGATTGAATAGTACATAAAGAAGACGAAAATGGTGTACGTCGGCTTTTAGCTCCCCATAATTTGGCGATCGCCAGTGAACACGTCCAAGAGCTAGAAAGCTTCGGTATTACCAACGACGGGCTTGACCAAGTAAAGAATGATAGTGTGCCAAGGGTAGATTATTTCCTATTTCCTAGACTCAGGCGATCGCCAAGCACATCCGAGTCTTAACCCGGCAAAGTCGTCTTGGTACGAATGTGTAGATCTTGTTGGGGAAACGGAATTTCTATATTGTGGTTATTAAAGCATTCTAAAATTAAACAATTCAAGTCGCTCGTAACTCGTTTTTTGATATTAATATCATTTAGCCAAAACTTAAGCTCAAAATTCAGGCTAGAATCGCCAAAATCCAGAAAAAATGCGAGGGGCTCGGGCTCCTTTAGGACACAGACATGTTGCTGGGCTGTCTCTAGCAAAAGCTCAATGACTTGTTGGGCGGATGAATCGTAGCCAACCCCTATTTTGATTGAGCAATTAACAAGGTGATCGCTCCCGGTATAGGTTGTCACATTTGAGGTAAAAAACGTCTGATTGGGAATAATTTTTTCAGAGTTATCAATTAATTTTAGGACTCGCGTTGCTCGAACTCCCAATTTTTTAACTTGGCAAGTATCCCCTTCTACACTAATCATATCGCCGGGTTTTAGAGCACCTTCAAACAGCAACAAAATACCACAAACAAAATTACTTACTACTTGTTGTAACCCAAAACCAATGCCGATGGAAAGTCCTCCGGTAATGGCGGCGATCGCCTTACCATCGACCCCGATATAACCTAATACTATAACAATCCCCAAGGCAATTAAAAAATAGCGAAGCAAAATCAATGTTGCCTCCATAGTTCCTAGCTCTACTTGAGTTTTAGCCCGAAAAATAGTGAACCAAATATCTTCTAGAAGAAACACGATCACAGTCCAAAAGTAAATGCCCGCAATCAGCCAAAAAATACTGCCGATCGAAACCGGGCTATTAAATAAATTAAACGGAGAGGTTTTAGCTAATTGTTCAATATCATTATAAAGACCAATAATAGTTCGGAGAATAAATAAAATTAATAGAGGAGTGAGTAAACGAGATTGATAATTACGAACTTTTTTAGGAGAAAATATACTGTAAAGAGTTGCTAAAAAGAAACGATATCCGAGATAAACCCTCATCAACTGCAAGGCGACACCAATCAATCCCCTCGTCCAATCTTGATAACGAAAAATCTGATCAAAAATATTCAGTGAAACTAGACTAATGATAGGAAAATCGAGAGTCTGCAACAACACCGCCCCATATTGGCGCACAGGAAGCCGGCTATCACCCCAGGCAAAGGTGGTGGATTGAGGAAAGCGGTGATGGAGCCAACGCCATAGGAGATTGGACAAAAGCCAACTCACCATGAGGCAAAGTAAAATGATGGCCGATTGATGTTGAACATCAGACCGGCTAAAAAAGAGTCTCTGTCGTATTAAGATTTCCGACAGCGTTGGCAGGCCCTCGTTATCAAGCATTTTGTAGTCAGTCTCCGCACACTAGGATGAAGAACGAGGGACAAGCAGTCCGAGTTGCTGGGCCGCGGCGGCGGGGGAAATGTCTCCGGTGATCGCCTTTTGATAGAGAATTTCTCCTTGTTCAAACAAAGGGAAAATAGTATCAAAATCATCCTGGGGAATGACAACGGCGGTTTTTGCTTGTTCTAATAACACCGATTCTAGGGGTAATAGGGTTGGATCTGCGAGGACTCGTTGATTCGAGGGAATAAAGCTTTGGGTCTGGACAATCCCCTGGAGCTGTTGTTCTGGATTGGTTATAAATTTGGCCAGCGCAAGGGCTAAACTAGCTTCTGCCGGAGTCGCACTGGCGTTGATCATCAGGGCCATGGTGTATAAAATCGGTTTTGCCTTCGATGCCGCTTCGTGGGGCAAAACTGCCACTTGTAAATCATCTTTCAGGACATTTGTGAGGCTAGTAATTTCTTCAGAGTTACAGACATAGTATGCTAATTGCCCTTGGGCAAAGGCATCATGCAAAATTGTCCGTTCCGCTCGCATCAAAATAAAATTAGGTTGATTCATCGCTTGCTTCAGCCACTCTAGCCATTTAGCCCATCCCTCAAGCTGAGGATTCACTCGCCCGTGCTCATCAAAAAGGGAACCCCCAAAAATTCCCATGCCCCAAAATGTGTCTTCGAAGGACGAGATCATGCCGACGGAATAGCCTTTTTGGGCCCTGGCAATAAGCCCCTCTAGGCTGGTGGGAGGTTGACGAAAAATGGGATCAGGACTCGCTTGTAGTTTTGATTTGTTGTAGCAAAGGACTTTGGTTCTAGACCCCAGGGGAACGCCATAGAGTTTGTCTTTATAGCTCACCTGATGAAGATTTCGCGGGTAATAGCTCGTCAGATCAAGTTTTTGCGACTCAATAGGCTGAATACGTCCAATCTTCACCAGTTCAGAAATAGCTCTCGAAAAATCCACAATAGTACTGGCACCGAGTCCCTTCTGGGATTGTTCAATAAAGCGAGGCAGTAACTCTGGGGTGGGAAGATATTCGCTATTAAGCGCAACGTGGGGATTGAGTTGTTGAAACTCCTCTAAACTCGTTTGGATCACTTTGCCGGTGTTATTACCAAAGGAATGCCAAACCAAAAGGCCTCCCGTCAATTCCCCCGGACGGGGGAGGCGATCGTCAAAACAAGCTCCCAATAGAGTTAATCCAAGGGCAGCGAGTAGGAGACCTAACCGTTGGTAAATTCGTGTTTGGGGTTTAAATTTCTTCAACTTCCAAGCGTCCTACCGTCACCGCACTAAAGGCGAAGGCGGCGAGAATTGGCAATGGGGATGACAAAAAATAAGAAGAAAGGACTCCAGTGACCGAAACCGATAGGGCGGCGCCTAGCCAAGTTCGTTCTTCGGGACACAATCCTTTTTCCATCTTGATACAGCGCAAAATTTTGAAAGGGATTGGTTCTGGCATGACAGCCCCCGGCGGAAAGGCCCAGTAATGATTTAGCCGTTCCATAAATAAATCGGTCCAACCGTTGTTGTCGCACCATTCCTGAATCCAATCGTCACAAAAATGTCTCATTTCAGCAGTCTACGGAATGTTTGCAATCACTAGGGGCTTTATAAAGCCTTTCGTTTTATCTCTTTTCGAGATCGTAGCAAAGGGATTTGAGCCTATTTTGAATAGTGATAAAACTTAATTTTTGCGTGGTGCTTTATTCTCAAAAAATAACTCTAATCTAGTCTCTGTACAGATCCCGCCTAAAGGAATATCCCACGGGTCACGGGGTAGGGTTGGCATATAGGCAAGCTCAAATAAAATACCCATGGTTTTCACCCCTGCCCAGGCCGGATCACCCAGGAGCCGGTCGTAGTAGCCCCCACCGTAGCCTAAACGGATACCTTGATGATCGCCAGCTAGGGTGGGAATTAGGAGTAAATTCACGTCTTTGGGGTCTAAAAAGCGAGATTCGGGCAAGGGTTCTTGAATACCGTAGCTTCCTCGCTCTAGCGGGTCGCCGGGTTGCCATTGATGCCACCGCAGGCGATCGCCGACACAGCGGGGAAATCCCCAAATTTTAGACCGCGTAAAAAGTGAGGATAGATCCACTTCTTGACGAATGCCCCAGTAAGCCAGCACTGTACGAGCTGACTGAAATTCCCGCCATTGGGCTAGGCGTTGACAAATCTCCTGGCTTCTAGCTTGCCACTCTTCGGGGGGCAAGGAGAGCCGGGCTTGGGTGAATTTTTGACGAAGCAATTTTTTCTCTAAGGCCAGCCCTGGATTAAGCTTAATCAACTATTTTGTCCGTCTGCTAGGTATGGATTGTGTACTGGTTTATCCGTTAAGGGCAGTTGCCGACGCTTCTTGGGAATGTATTGCCTCGACCTCGAACCGACCGGAAACGCAGAGCTTAATCTTTCACCTGGCATCGTGGTAGTCGAGACGGGTTTGCTAAGGCGAAGGGAAAGCGAGCAAAATTGGCACATGGCTAATGTTTACGAATGATGTAGTAATCGTTCATGGCATCGTGGGGCAGTTGGGTCACCTCGATGTCAGTAAACCCCGCCGCTCGAAGCAGTTCTAGTGCTTTTTCTTGACCCCACATTGTCCCTAGACCTAATCCCCCCGCCGCTAGCGAGACCGTCATGCAGTGCATACAAGAAATAGTGTACAGAAACGGGGCGATCAGATGCTCAAAATTTCCCGCCACATCGGTGGAAGCATGAATATCTTGCATTAAATAAATTCCGTCTGGCCGGAGTGCTCTGTAGATATTCTGTAAAACCCAATCGGGTCGTGCTTGATCATGAACTGCATCAAAGGTGACAATCCAATCGTATTTCTCTGCTTCATTGAGTTGAGTGGTGTCCTTGACCTCAAGCCAGAGGTTCGTAAGCTGACGTTGTTGGGCTTCTTCGCTAGCAATGGCGATCGCCTCTGGGGACAAATCATATCCCGTAAACCGACTCCGAGGAAAAAGCCGAGCCAGCATATTTAGGGCCTTACCACTGCCACACCCTACATCCAACACCTCAATTCCCTGCTCTAGTCGTTCCCGTAAACCCGGCACCAAGGGCAAAATTTGCTCCTCTAACGCCACCAAAACCGTTTGACTGCTTTCTTCTGCCATTACCTGATGAAACCGCTTAAACTCTGCATAGGGCACTCCGCCTCCCTGCTGGAAACAATGAATAACTTGCTCCTCTACCCCCGCCAAGACTGGAATATACTGCGCGTAAATAGCCATGTTGTTGGGAGCCGCACTCCTTGTCAAAAAGGCGGCATGTTCAGGCGGTAAGTAATAGGCTTGATGACTGGGGTCATAGGTCACAATCCGAGCGACGGCCATCGCATTAAGCCATTCTCGTACATAGCGTTCATTCAAACCAGCGGCATCTGCAATCTGTTGGCTGGTGGCAGGCGTTAGGCCTTCTAACACATCGAATAGCTGGGTACGGTGTCCGATGGAGATCATCAATGACAATGCACCATGATTGATAATGCTCAGTAATTGCTCCGCAAAGGCATCAGCCTTTGACTGGTCAAACAACTTCTCAGTATCAGAGATCGTCATAATCTATCCCCTCCTTAGTTTTTAGGGCAAGAGTATTATCTCCTCACAAGTCTGCGGATCAAAATCCTAGTCAACTATCAACTATTTATTTCAAATATCGCAAGGACAAAAAGGCATTGGCATCCCCCTCGCCTCACTTTATATGCCAATTTTTCAAGTGTCACAACCAAAATCCCCTATTTTCACTTTATTGCCTATTATTTATTTGTGTGTGAGGAGTAAGAGTGATAAGAAAGAGTAAAAGGGTCGAAACACGGCAAGACTCCTTGATCTCTTTCTTTTTTATTGTCAATTTTCAATCCATCCATGTTAATTGACCCGTCTTGGCATTTAGCTCCACCATGGCACCGACGGGAAGCGCCAAATTAACGCCATCGTGACCAAAGGGCAGATCGAAAATCGTCGGAATATTTAGGTCTTTTAGGCGATCGCCAAGAACGTCTTCCACGGTCCAACTAGGAATCCCCGCCGGGGCGCAACAGCGACTAAACCGACCCAGCGCAATCCCCCCGAGGGAATTTAGGGCACCTGACAAGCGCCATTGGGTCAACATCCGATCAATGCGGTAGGGGGCTTCGGTGACATCTTCGATTGCCAAAATCGCCCCAGTGAGGTCAGGTTGTAGCGGAGTCCCCAAAAGGTGGGTCGCCACGGTCAAATTAGCCGGAATTAGTCTGCCTACGACGGTGCCATCTCCCCCGCCAATGCCGGTTAACGGCGCAACGGCACGACCTTCTAGCACATCAAATAAATGATCCTGGGAATAGGTTGGTTCCGCCCCTAGGGTGGTGAGCACGGGAGCATGGAGTCCCATGATTCCTCCCTGGAGTAGGCTCCAGAGTAGAGCGGTCACATCAGAAAACCCAATCAACCATTTGGGCTCAGGGATAGGGGCCCAATGCCACTTTTCTAATAACCGCATACTGCCATAGCCGCCCCTGGTGCATAAAATTGCTTTACAGTCGGGGTTAGACCAAGCAATGGCCAACGCCTCTCGTCGCTGGCGATCGCTCCCTGCGAGGTACCCATTCTGCTGATGCCAGTGGGGGCTAAAGGTTACCCGATAACCCCGTTCTTGCCAAATTGCTATGCCCTGTTCAAAATCGCTTGTTTCTCGCAGAGTACCACTGCTCGAGACAACCATCACCATATCTCCTGGGGTGAGGGGCGCGGGTTTTTTGATAGAGATGGACATAACATGAAAGGATTTGAAAAATAAGTAGATGGGAGTAAATATTTATAAAATCCTCCCGTCCTACGGACTCCCCCCTTGATAACCGGAGCTTTAGTGAGGAGGGCTGGGGGGATAGAGCATAAAACGTATGATTAGTTTGATTACATCTACCCACTTACTATTCAGGAAAGGTCAGACGGGCCAAGAGTTGATATAGACGCTCTGGATTATGCAGATAGAGGTAGCCAATCAAGGTTTCCAGGCCCGTCGCCTGTTGATACAGTTCCGGGGCTAAACGCCGGGGGCCGTTATTAGCGGCATTACGACCCCGCCGGACGAGGTCTCGCTCTGATTCAGTTAATTCAGATTCTAAACATTGCAAAAGCAGGGCTTGACTTTCGGCACACACCACCGATACAACCCGCTGATGGTAGTCGGCCAAGCGTCGTGGGGGCAACAGAAGACGGGAACGAATATAAAGCTCAAAAACAGCATCCCCTAGATAGGCCAAGGCTCCAGGGGAAAGCCGCCCTAGGGGAATGGAGTTATCGACTGAGGCAAGATTCATCCACGCCGGATCACGGGGTAACATCGTGGTTTCCGGCGGAATTATGATTCACTGACACTGACAGCGGCGATCGCCTCATCGAGGGTGCCATGGAGGGGCAAGAATTTTTCTAATCTCACCAGTTTAACGGTTTGAGTAACCCGAGAATTGGTGACAATATTGAGGCTCCCCTCATAATTTTTAGATAATTTTGCCAATTGAACCAAAGCACCTAGACCAGAACTATCTAAAAAATCAATTTTAGATAGGTCTAGAATCACATGACTTGGTCCTGCGATAATACAATCACTGACAACTTTACGGAAGGTG
The DNA here is from genome assembly GCA_041750255.1 of Synechocystis sp. Classification (GTDB taxonomy): domain Bacteria; phylum Cyanobacteriota; class Cyanobacteriia; order Cyanobacteriales; family Microcystaceae; genus Synechocystis. The sequence continues at coordinate 14,574 of JBGSZT010000192.1, read as the reverse complement.
GGTTCGGAGAACGCATCTAAAAGACCCGTTAAGCGAAAAATTTGATGGGAATCCTTAACGTCGCGAGTTCCACGTAAACTCACGGTTAGGCTTAGTGGCTCAACAATAATAGCCTCCTTTCCTCTTTAATAAGGTAATTTGAATAAGACAGGGAATTATTGTAGCTTACTTTGCTCTCTACTCCCTTAATCTTCTAAAAAACCAAAATAGGCGATCGCCTCTAAAATTCCCGCCGCGTAACCCGATTGTGCATGGTAATGATAGGGTTGTCCCTGGGCATGATACCAAGCCAAGAGTTCTGGTTGGGCATTATTGACGATGACCCCCCGTGCCTCGGTTTCAAACAGACTAATGTCATTACCGGAGTCGCCGCAGACCAAGGTTTGTTCTGGGGCAAAGCCCAAGCGTTGGGCAAGGTATCGACTAGCGTTGCCTTTATTACTGGCGACGGGCAGGAGGTCAAGATCACGGCCACTACTAAAAATGAGTTGGGCCATTACCCCCGCTTGTCTAAGTTTGGCTTGGAGTTGTTCAATGACGCTAGGACTGCCCTCGGGAGCGAGACAAAAACTAATCTTCCAGGGGTTTTGTTCCCGCTCCGATTGAGGGATCAAGTCCTGAAATTCTTCGGCGATCACCGCGACGGTCTCCCGGTGCCAATCTCGGGAAAGATGCTCGGACCAGGCTTGGTCTAGCCCCTGGGGGCTATAAATTTCACTACCAACGGCGGTAATCCAATAATCGGGCTCCATCAGTCCGACCTCAGACTGGAGATCGAGGGCCGAGGCTCGGGAGCGCCCGGTAGCATAGATCAGACAGACCCGGTGACGGTGAGTGTCTAGCTGACGATGGAGGGTATCGAGGGCAACGGCATCACCCACCCAGGTGTGGTCTAGGTCAGAAATAAGCAAAAAAGTCATAGAGATACAATTTAGGCGATGGCCGACCCTTCCATCGTAAAGGCTTTGACCATGGGTTTAATTAAATCTTATGTACTTAGATTGACCATTGTTTACTGCCGCTGTAGGCGAGTTTTTACCAACCTTTTTCAGCTTGCGCTAGAACGTAATCGGCAACATCAGCCCATTGAGCCTCGGTTAAGCGTCCGCTAAATTTAGGCATGGCGCCTTTACCATTGATGACCTGAGAAATAATCGCCTCGGCGGAATTCATGCCATATTTCTCGAGGGCCTCTTTTTTTAAGCTCTTCATCGGCATGACGACATTGAGTCCTCCGGTATGGCAGGCGGCACAGTTAGCGCTAAAAACCTTGGCCCCATTGGCGAGGTCTGATGCTAACGCCCGTGGGGTCATGCCCCCGACGGCGATCGCCAGGCTGAGGATCATCATCACTAAAAATTTAACCATAGCAACTCCATTTAAATGTCTTTAGTCAAGTTGCATCGATCATCGACAAAAAAAAGACGCTTGTCAAAAGACAGGTTGTCAAAGTGAATAATCATCGAGACTACCCAGCAGGTTAAGACTAAGCAGTTTGCTCTAGATCTGGTTGAGCTTCTTCTAACGCTTTAGCGGCTTTCTTTTCACGCTTTTTGCGCTCGGCTTCCGCTGTTTCCTCTAGAACCTTGAGCAGTTGCTCTACCTTATCAAGATTACTGCGGTAGAGGTCAAGATCCTTGTGCAACTTGTCTTCAGAAAACCCTAGAGTCTCTGCTAATTGACTAAAGACAGCTTGACGGGACTCTTCTTTTTCCATCAGAGCCGGCTGAGACTCGAGTAAAAGCGTGTACAAACCAATGGCAAAAAGACGACTATATTTAAAATTAGAGTTCTGGTGAATGCCCTGGAGAGTCTGTAGTAGTAAAGAATGAGACGATTCTGAGCCATTGGTGACCTGAGCCAGCAGATCAGTCCAAATAACATTTTGACAACTGTCCCGCAGGGATTGAGAATCTTGGTGATATTGACCGGAGTCTCCACCGGCCGCACGACAAAGGGCGTAAAACAAGGACGCAAGGTCTGAATCGGGTTGGTAGCCCTGCATGAAGCGGTCAAAGGACGTTACCACTCCTAGGGCAAAAATGGGATCGTAGTGGAAATCAGCATTCACGACGAGTAAATGCATTTCGACAAGTAATTCTTCGACAAACCGGCGATAGATCGAGCTAATCGGACGATTATGGTGGCTGTAGAACTCTCGTTTAGCGTCTGATACAGTGCGAATTTTAGTCACAACCCCTACATAGTAATGATCAACATCAGCCCTTATTTTCGCTGGTTTTGTGCGCTTTGCCAAGGCGGTCTTGGCTGATAAGCGTTGGCGATCTCGCAGAGATCCGCTACGCGGTGCGCCTAACATGGAGTAACGTTGACGCACTCTCCACAAACAAGTACTAATGAAAAACACTGTATCATATTGACCTAGAAGCCGCCCTAACAAAATATTTTCCTGCCCATGACGAAATCCCTAGCGAATATTAATGAGCGATTAACCACCGTAGAATCGCAAACGAAGGAGCTATTTCAGCATTTTCACCAGAGCTATCGTCACTATATCCAGTTCCTTGATCTGGCCCTCAAGCACCAATTAACCTTAGCTGTTCATCAAATTTGTACGAAACTCTACCCCGATGAATTTTTAGCGTTAAGTTTAACGGCTCGGTCATCATTTCAATCTCAACTACGCCAATTATCCAGTCAATTCCAAACTAAATTTATCTCGTCTCTTTACAGTAGCGGCATTCCCTGGCAGGTTGAGCCCAACGAACCCAGGGCATTACCGGAAAGCTTAGGTCAAGAGAGCAATTTTTCCTGGTTGTCTCCAGATTCCCTCGAAATGACTAGTTTGATTGAGGACTCAGCGCCGATAACACAACCCGAAGAACTACGAGTCTGGTGTCATCAGATGGAACAAAGTATTCATCGGGTTTTAGATGAACTCTCTCGGGCAACGAATCAATTATTACAAGACTCCCATATTTTATCGAGTCATTTGCCGTCAGAAATTTTGGAAATAGCTATGCAGTCTGACTCCCAGGGCATGGGCATTAGTCGAGATAATAGTCCTCATATCCTCAGTGTTTTAGTGGAAACCAATCCCAGGTCAGAATTGGATGATTCATCGGCCGACGATGATGAAAATGAAAACCAGGAATCACCTCCGGTGACCAAGCTCGTGGGAGTTCACCTGCGACTGATGGATCTAGAATTTACTGACCCTCAGCTTGGCTTGATGCGGAAACAATTGAGTCAGCTCTCAGAACGCCTCAAAAAGCTTCACCGTCACTACTACTCCCTCCAGCGAGAGTTGCGGGTAGTAGAAGCGGAACGAGCTTGGCAAGCCAGTTGGGGCCTATCCGATGAGGATGCCTAGAGAGCCGGCAACACGAATAAAGCAATGGTAATGCCTAGGGCCAGACCCACAAAGACCTGAATAGGAGTATGCCCCAAAAGCTCCTTCAGCCGTTCTTCATTGAGGGTATGTCCGTCCTGAAACAATTCATCAATCATCTGATTGAGAATACGAGCTTGTTTGCCCGCCGCCTGTCTCACCCCCGCCGCATCGTACATGACAATGACGGCAAATAGACAAGCAATGGCAAATTCATTACTGCTCCAGCCCCGTTGTAGCCCTACTCCCGTAGCCAGGGCGCCAACAAGGGCCGAGTGGGCACTGGGCATCCCGCCGGTGGAAATCATCGCCCGCAGGTTGATTTTACCGTTACGGATTAACTCGGCAATCGCCTTGAGTCCTTGGGCTGTAAAACAGGCGATGAGAGAAACAATAAGAACCTGATTGTGCAAAATGCCTGCAAAATCCTGCATAAAAATTTCAACAGCACTCGGGCTGACTAATGCGTACGATTAACAATAAACTCGGCGATCGCCTGGAGAGGACGAGCCTCGGTTCCAAAATGATCTAACACGGCGATCGCCTCATCCACTAAGCGTTGGGCCTGCTGACGCGAAGCCTCTAGACCCCATAAACTAGGATAGGTCGCCTTTTGAGCTAGTAGATCTTTACCGGCTGTTTTGCCCAATTCCGCTTGGGTGGATGTAATGTCGAGAATATCATCAATAATCTGAAACGCTAGCCCAATATTTTTGGCATAGGTAGACAAACGCTCAAGATCCGACTCTACAGCCCCGGCCAAAATAGCCCCGGACAGTACTGAGGTTTCTAGAAGGGCTCCGGTTTTATGGGTATGGATAAAGGTCAAGGTCTCAGCAGTAGTATCCGGTTTCCCCTCTGATTCCAGGTCTAGCACCTGCCCGCCCACCAATCCCGCCGCGCCCACCGTCCGCCCTAAACGAGCAATGACATTCAATAAATTTACCGGCTCAACCTGGCGGGTCTGGGTTGCTACAAATTCAAAGGCATAGGCCAAAAGCCCATCCCCCGCCAAAATAGCGATGTCATCCCCAAATACTTTGTGATTGGTCAGCTTACCCCGGCGATAGTCGTCATTGTCCATGGCGGGTAGGTCATCGTGGATCAGTGACATCGTATGGATCATCTCTAGGGCGCAGGCCGTTGGCAGAGCCATCTCTAGGGTGCCACCACTCAGTTCGCAGGTGGTTAGACAAAGAATCGGCCGCAGACGCTTGCCCCCCGCTAAGAGAGAATAACGCATGGCTTCATAGATTTTTTCGGGTCGCGCCACAGGCAATGACTGGTCTAATGCCTCCTCAATCAAGGCTTTTTTCGCTTGGAGATAGGAAGCAAGCTCAAATTGAATTGACTGCTTTTGTTCAACCATTGTATTACCTATTTTTGCTCGTATCGATCGGGGCAAGCTGAACTACCTACGACCTATTTTACAGGGTCTAGGTGACAAATCTTTACCCGATTAGAGGGCGAGTTAGTCCGGGTCGTTGTCGTCATCATCGAGATTGGACTCGGGATAATGGGCATAGATTTGTTCCGATTCAGGACAATCATCGGAGACCAAAATTTCAGTATTAATCCTTGAGACGGAGGCCAATTTGCGGTTAACCGCACCAATACTTTCTAGACGTACCATTTCTTCCCAAGAGCAAATTTCGTCATCTTCCTCGGTTTCATAGCGTATCGTCACCAGATCGCCTTCCAACGCTAAAATACAAGCATTCTCAATCCAGCGCTGTTGATCCCTTAGGTAGAGGCACACTTCTTGACCATCTGTACAGAATTGATAAATCTTGCGATGTAACATAGGAGTCTCCTAACTTGAATAATGTGTCTTGGGAATCGGAACCGTAGGGGAATCTTAGACTAGACAGCACGGATTCCGTCGTCGCTCCACAAGAGTACCTGGATTGGAAAAAATTATTGTTTCGGAGGCTGGGGCAAGATGGGCGTTGCCAACGTAAAGAGGGAAGAAATAGTTCACAGCCGCGTGCAATTGAGGGTAAGTTTAACCAATGACTAGGATTATCTTATCGCAATTTTACCCTTAACTGTCAGCACCTATTCTTCAGGAATGAGGCCTACGAGGCATTTTTTGCCCACTGTCTTTAACCATCTAAATTGTCTCAGCATTAAGTATGTTTGATTCTAGAGACGGGGATCCACCGGTGATCGCCAAAATTACATTTTCAGACAGCTTACCCAAGCTAAGTCTTTACCGTTTTGAAGAACTAGCTTCCACCAATGACCAGGCCTGGAACCTCTATGAAACGGGAGCTTTAGCGCCCCTAGCTGTTCTATCGCGTCAGCAACATTCCGGTCGAGGACAATGGGGACGACCCTGGCGATCGGAGCCGGGAGGACTTTATCTATCTGTTTTAGTTCTGGTGGATATGGCAAGCCCTGAGGCATCCCATCTCACCCTTTGGAGTGTTTGGGGAATTGCCCATGGTTTAAATCAGGCTCAGATTCCCGTCAGGATAAAGTGGCCCAATGATCTTGTCTTAGAGCGCCATAAACTAGGGGGAATTAAATGCGAAACCAAAATTTATCAGGGTCGTATTACCGAAGCCGTCATTGGTATTGGCATCAATTGGAGTAATCCGGTTCCCGAGACGGGAATTCAACTCCAGGCCTATTTACAACGAGAGATGATGCTAGAGCCATCAAGTCTAGAGGATTTGTTGCATTTAGTTTTTTCGGGGTTGGCCCTTGGCTATGAACGCTATTATCACCAGGGCATTGACGCAATTTTAGCGGGCTTTGATGACTATTTTGCCAATGGCGGACAAGTCGTTACTCTAGATTCTGGCCAGGGAACCGTGACTGGCATCAACGCCCAGGGAGAACTCTGTCTTGAGCTCAGATCCGCCGGTGCCGTTAGTCGGATTTGTTTGCCCCCCGGAGCCATCAGTCTGGGCTACGACTGCTAATTAACTCCCCCTCGACGTTTTTTCCCCTTGCCGCTGATAATGGAGGTGAGATTCAGTTTTTCTTGTTTTCTGTAGAGTAATCGTGGTTTATCGCCTAGTTATCGACCCTGAACAAATCACCCAGAATTGGGTGACCTTGGCCTTGACCCAGCGGCATTATTTACAGCGAGTTCTACGACTCCGCACGGGCGATCGCCTGTTGGTGATGGATGGTCGAGGGCGTGTCTGGTTGGCGCAACTAGAGCAGGATCAGGTGCAACTGCTCCAACCCTTGCAGGAATCTAGTGAACTAACGGTATCGGTCAACCTGCTGGTGGCCCTTCCCAAGGCCCAGGGGTTTGATGAGCTGATTCGTCCCTGTACCGAATTGGGTGTTCAGACGCTGCAACCCATCTTCAGCGAACGAACGCTACTAAAACCTAGCTTACTCAAACTAAATCGTTGGCAACGCATCGCCACCGAAGCCGCCGAACAATCGGAGCGCCAACTGGTTCCCCAGGTTTGTCCGCCGATTCCCCTTGATCAAGCCCTGGTGGATCTCAAAAATGCGACCTACCCCCGTTATCTCTGTGTGACCCGTCGAGATTGTCCAAGTTTAATGGCATCTTTACCGTCTTCCCCGCCAGACCAGATCGTGATTGCCACCGGCCCTGAAGGCGGCTGGACAGAGAAGGAAATTAAACAGGCGATCGCCGTTGGTTTTGAGCCGGTTTCCCTAGGACGAAGAATTTTGAGAGCCATCACCGCCCCCACCGTTGCCATGGCCCAAGTCAGTGCTTACATTGAAGCCAATTCCCCCCAATCCCATGCTAAAAGCCATCAATGATGCGATTAAAACCGAGCAGTTTGAGCAAGCCAATTCCCTTCTCAATGAGCTAGAACCGACCCATACTGACAACCTCTGGTTGCCCTTTTATCGGGCTCGTCTAACGGAAGCCCAGGGCCATGGCACGGAGGCCGGCCATCAATACCGTCAGCTTTTACCGTTGGTGAATAACCCCCAACTCATCGCCAAAATACGCCAGGGGCTAGAGCGTATTCGTCAGCAGGAAGACGACAAACAAGCCCAAACGCAACTAGAACGCCAAGCGGCCCTAGCCGAGGCCAAACTCGTTCCAGACAATCAAAGCCTAGGAATTTTTGTTCTGGATATTGTGACGGCGGAGCAAAAACAAGCCATGGCGGTGAATTTTTCTCAAATTATGAATCTTGACGCCTACAGCGCCCGTTTACTGTTGCCCAGTCGTTCTTGGCGCTTGTATCGCACCGGCAAAATGGGAGAACTTAGTTTTTACGACCAGCAATGTCGCGCCCAGGGGATTCCCAGTTTTTGTGTTGCTCTTAAGCAGGTTTTAGACCTATCCGTCATATCCGTTTGCCATGTTTCGGCCATGACGGATGAAAATTTGCAGATTATGTATCGTCACTCCTCGCTAGAGACCCTGGCCCTATCCATTCCTTGGTCGGAGATCTGCCAGCGAGTCGAGGGGCTTTTGCCTATCTTTGAAGAGTGTGTCAATCTGACTCCTCAGGGAAAGGTTGAGCGTAAAATAGAAATTTTGGACTATGCTAAGGTTTGTGACCTGCATTGGCCTAAACAAAACACTATTCTGCGGTTTTGCGACCAAATCTATGAGTTTGCCCAAGGAATTTCCCTCTCTCCCAACACCCTCCGTTCTCAGGAGAGTACTAGCCATGAAAAATGGCAACAACTTTTGTCTTTACTGCCCCAGTATTTGTCCGGCTGTCCGGTTTTAGACGACTTCACGCTTTTTGCCGAAACGGCCATGGATTTCCCTGAATTATTGACATTAATTAACCCCCATATTTCTTTTTTGCGGCGGGAAGAAACCGAATGGGATGCGGCGTTTCATTTGTACAGCGGATTAGGATTTCATCGCAGAGTGGGCAATTTTAAGGCTGGCCCGGAACCCTAGGGCACTAAAATTGGTCGTGATAGCATTGGAGCACCGCTATGCGTTTCCCAATCAATACCTGTTGAGTATTGCTATCGTTATGTTAAATAAATTGATGAAATGGACTTTCTTCTTAAAAATAACGGCGTTAACCACCGTTACTTTTAGTAGTATTTATGGCTTTAATCGTGTTGTCAATGCCAGCGCCTTTACTGAAACAGCCCTCGATCAAACTCAAGTCATTGCCATCGCTCGTCCCTACGGGGTTGAAACTACTAAGTATGACCTGTTGGTAATTGAGCAAATTCCTAATAAGCGCCAATGTTGGCAGGAAAATGGAGCAGATCCCACGTTAGTCGATCCCCTACTGCTCAATTTTGACTTTACGGGGATTTGTCGCCGTTCTACTGATAGCAATGGCTATTCTATTCGCATTGATGGTGAAGATTACGGCTTGGAGTATTTATTACGCCTTGTGCCCAAGGGCAATGAACTAGTCCTCGTTGCCACATCTCGCACCGGGAAGGCACCGGAATTGACTGTGGGGAGCACTCGCGGAATCGCCTCAGGATTTATGAAAATTCAACTCAACCCTGGCTGGCAATTTACAAAGCGCACCTATAACGGCAAACAACTGGGGCATTTTTATTTTAGCACTACTCGGTCGGCGATTTTTGCCACGCCCCCTACCCTGGTGCCAGAGGTTGGTCCGGCTCCTGGCATGATTCCTCCGTCGGTTTTCCCTCAGACTCCTCCCCCTCCCGACGGGTTAGAGGTTCCGGCGGTGCCCGAAGCTCTGCCGAGTCCGCCCATGATCACAACTCCACCTCAATCCACTACTCCAGTTGCCCCGTCGCCGGTGCCCCCAGACGTTAAATCCCCTGGCAAAGGCCCAGGTCCATCGGTTAATGATTTTCGTAAACTTTGACCTCTCCACGTCAGCAAAATGGCGATCACCGTTCTAGCATTGAGAATATAACCACCGCCATTGAAACGAGTAAACGTATCTTTATGTCATCATTAACTCAATTTCAAGCCTTTGACCAGGATTTATCTCCCCACGTTCTTGCCCATCTACTGACAGTTCCTGAAATTGCCGTAGATACCGAGACCATGGGTTTGAATCCCTACCGCGATCGCCTGTGTTTGATCCAAATTTGCGACCCGGAGGGCATGGTAACGGCGGTTCGTATTCATCAAGGTCAAAAAGACGCGCCCAACCTGAAAAAACTCATGGAAAGCCCTGATGTCCTCAAGGTTTTTCACTATGCTCGTTTTGATTTGGCCCAACTCAAACATACCTTTGACATCAAAACTCATCCCGTATTTTGTACTAAAATCGCCAGCAAATTAGCTCGAACCTATACCTCATCCCATGGCCTCAAAAGTTTGGTGCAAGAACTTGTGGGCGTCGAACTCGATAAAAGCGCCCAGAGTTCCGACTGGGGCAATGTGGAACAATTATCCATGTCTCAATTGAGCTACGCCGCTAATGATGTGCGCTATTTATTAGTCGCTAAGCAAAAATTATTGACGATGTTGCAACGGGAAGGACGCTGGACTCTGGCCCAACGTTGTTTTGAATGTTTGCCGGTATTTGTCAGTCTAGATTTGGGCTTCTATGGCAATGTGTTTGAACATTCCACCGCGACTTAAAAATCCTTTGAAACTAATCCTCCTTGGATTCTGGTAACCAATCCTCATTAAATAATTGCTCTAAACTGGCGATCGGGTTTTCGGGAAATACGTCTAAATCTAAACCTGTTTTCAGACTCGTGATTTCCCTGGCATCGGTATAGATTTCCGGTATCACTTCCTGAAAATAGGGTTTCAGACTGGGACTCCGTTTTAATAGACGTTTCAACTGTTTCCGTTGCTCCAAAATCGTGGCACGCCATCCCCGTTGGTTATAAACTAGTTCCTGTGACCAGTAGGTTAACTTGAGTAAATGCTCGAATAAAACCAGTAAACGACTTTCCAGTTGATTTTTTTGTTCGTTTCCCAAATCTTGAAATTCCTCCACAATGTAGTTCCAATCCAACGCCTCTAATTCTCCTTGCTGAATATGGGCAATAGTGGTTTGCGTCCATTGATAAAAATCGAGGTCATGGGTTGCTTTTGACACCATTCTTTTTCTCCTAAACTCAAAGCTTGGCTAGCTTGATCTTATTTTTAAATAATATTGATAGTCCATAATGGAAGCGAATCATGCTGAGACAATTCCTATGATACCCATCTGGTCTCTATCCGCCGATGATGTCTATGCTCATCTAGAAACCTCTGCCCAGGGACTATCCAGTTGGGACGCGGCCCAGCGCTTGGAACGCTACGGGGTGAATGAATTGCCGGAACCGAAGCATCGCCCTCTCTGGCTACGCTTCGCCGACCAATTGACCCACTTTATGGCCTTATTGCTCTGGTGTGCGGGCAGTTTAGCCTTTATTTCTAATACTCCAGAATTGGGATGGGCGATTTGGGCGGTGATCTGGATTAATGCGCTATTCAGTTTTAGTCAAGAATTTCGGGCGGAAAAAGCCCTCAGTGCCCTCAAAAAAGTCCTGCCCCTGCAAGCAAAAGTCTATCGAGACGGGGAATTAAGACTCATTTTGGCTCGGGAATTGGTGCGGGGAGATGTGGTCTTACTTGAAGAAGGCGATCGCCTGTCGGCGGATATGCGCCTAGTAACGGCGGAAAATTTTTATGTTGATGTCTCGGTTATGACGGGGGAATCCTTGCCGGTGGCTCGGTTTGCCGATCCGGCCCAGGTGCGGGAGGTTTTGGCGGTGCGGGGGGGGACTGTCATTCCCCACGGCGGCGAAACGCCCCTCCAGGAAGTGGTCAAACCCGCTGAAATTCGCAATTTAGTCCTGGCTGGCTCTACCATTAGCGCCGGGCGCGGGACAGCCGTTGTCTATGCCACGGGGGGACAAACCGAATTCGGCCATATCGCCCACCTGACCACTAGCGTGCATCCAGAAACAAGTACCTTGGAAGTTGAAATCGCTCAGATTGTCCGGGTTCTAACCCTAATTGCGGTTGGCACCGGAGCTTTGGTCTTTTTATTGACTTCGGTCTTGATTAGCATGGAGGTTAAGGAAAGTTTTGTCTTTGCCATTGGCATTATTGTGGCTCTGATACCAGAAGGGCTTTTACCTACGGTGACCCTCTCCTTGGCCATGGCAGTCCAGCGCATGGCAAAACGAAAGGCCCTGGTGCGTCGGCTTTCGGCGGTGGAAACCCTCAGCGCCATCACTGTTGTTTGTACCGATAAAACCGGCACCTTAACCAAAAATGAAATGACGGTGCGCTCGTTGTGGATTCCAGGCGACTCTAGGATAGAAATTAGTGGTGAAGGCTATGACCCCAATTCCGGGGCGATCGCCTGGCCAACGGCCCCGATTCTTCAGTCCCAAGGGCAATTACTCCTGCTCGGAGCGGCGCTTTGTTCCAATGCCCATTTAGTCCACGCGCCGGGGTCGAGTCGCTGGCAAGAAATTGGCGATCCCACCGAAGCGGCCCTGGTGGTAGCGGCCATGAAGGCGGATTTGAAGTTAGAAAGTTTACTCCAGCAATATCCCCGACAACGGGAGGTTCCCTTCGATTCGCGCCGACGACGGATGACGGTGGTCTTAGATAGTCAGGATTGGTCAAATTTTGGGCTTGCCCCTGCCAGTCCATACCTAGCCATCACCAAAGGCGCTCCGGTGGAAGTATTACGGGGTTGTCAGAGTTGTTGGCAAGCCGGAGAGGTGACTCCCTTAACGGCCCCCCTGCGTCAAGACATTATTGATGCCAATGACCAATTTGCCCAGTCTGGATTTCGGGTGTTGGGGGTGGCGATGCGCTGGGGAGACGAGTCTCTGCTGACGGATACGCCCCAGGTGCTAGAGCAACAGTTGGTTTTTATTGGTTTGATTGCTTTGCTAGACCCTCCCCGCCCGGAGGTGGCGGAGGCAATCGCCCGGTGCCATCAGGCCGGCATTGCCATCACCATGGTCACCGGAGATTATGGTCTCACCGCAGAGGCGATCGCCAGAAATATTGGCTTAGTCCCTGAAAAAGCACGCATTATCACCGGCGATGGGCTAGGACATTTATCCGATGCCCAATTACGCCAGGTCTTAAAATATCGGAGAGGGCTGATTTTTGCTCGCATGGCCCCGGATCAAAAATTGCGCCTTGTCCAAGCCTACCAAGACCTCGGTCACGTGGTCGCCGTGACGGGGGATGGAGTCAATGATGCCCCCGCCCTGCGGGCCGCCCACATCGGTATTGCCATGGGGGTAAATGGCACGGATGTTGCCAGAGAAGCCGCCGATATTGTTTTGATTGATGACAACTTTGCCACCATTGTTAGTGCCATTGAAGAAGGTCGCACCGTCTACCAAAATATTCGCCGGTTTATGACCTACATTTTGGCGTCCAATGTGCCGGAGTTAGTGCCTTTCCTGGCTATGGTTTTACTCAAAATTCCCCCGGCCTTGGTGATCATGCAAATCCTAGCCGTGGACCTCGGTACGGATATGATTCCCGCCCTGGCCCTTGGGGTCGAGCGCGCAGAAGATGGCATTTTAAGCCGTCCCCCCCGACACAAAGATCACCCCCTACTAGACCGTTCCTTGCTCCTGCGGAGTTATGGGTTTTTGGGCATACTCGAAGCGGCCCTGGCCATGATTGCCTTTTTTGTGGTTTGGCAGAGCCATGGCTATGGACTGAGCGAATTACAAGCCCTAACCCCCGCTATTTTGACCCACCAGGCCAGCCCGATGGTGATGGCAATCTATGCCCAAGCCACCACCATGACCCTAGCGGCGATCGCCCTTTGTCAGGATGGCAATGTCTTTGCTTGCCGCTCTGAACGGACATCAGCCTTTAGGCTCAATTGGTTTAGTAATCCCTTGATTTGGGTCGGTATTGCCACAAAATGGGGTCTATTGCTGGGATTAATGTATATTTCACCGCTCCAGACTATTTTCTTCACGGCTCCCCTCTCCCCTGGACAATTTGCGCTATTATTTCTTTGCCCGCCGCTAATTTTGGTTGCGGAGGAACTACGAAAAGCCTGGCTGAGACGCACAAATCAAAGTAAAATAGCCGGTTAAGATAGTTCTTTTGTCTGGTATCCCATGCGTCTACCCTTGCCGCAATTTGTCAATGACCAACGCCCCGACCACCATATCGCCGAGGTCATCGAAACCACCACCACCGGATTTTTGGCCCAGTGCCTGGAACCGGAGGATTTGACCTTTCCGGTGATGCCCCCCTTTGGCAGTTGGGTCAAGGCCCTGGATGAGGAGACGGGAAACTTGATTTTTGGCGTTGTCAGTTATGTGACGACAGCGCCCATTGATTCGATTCATCGGGCTAGGGCCCTGGGGCTTTCCTTGGCGGAATTGCGGGAGCAACAGCCCCAGATTTTTGCCATGCTAACTACGGAATTTGCCACGGCGATCGTCGGCTTTGAAGCGCCTTCCCAGTCTCGAAATGGTCACCAGCGCGGCTCGGTTTATCATTATTTGCCACCCCGTCCGCCCCAAATTCACCAGGCGGTCTATCAATGTGCCGTGGAGGATGTGATCCACTTCAGCCAAGCCCCAGATTTTTTACGAATTTTATTTGAAGTCAAAGATGCCCCCGTAGATGCCTTGCTCGCCGCGACGATTCGGGATATTTATGGTCTTCGCAAAGGCGAGCGCCCTTGGCTAGTGACGATGGGCCGACATTTGAGCCTTTTGCTTAAGGATGATTACGACCGATTGCGCTATATTCTCAGCCAAGTGCATCTGTGAACTACCCCTCCCTGCTAAAGCGAGGAAGGAGCTTCCTACCCAAAGAACTGCCCTCTGTTACAAAGAACAGCGAGTCTTACATTCTGGCGGTGGGCAGAAAAACCTCGTTCCGAAGGCCAAAATCACTACCAAAAACTATAATTCAGGCAACAACAGCATTAAATCCAATAATGAATAAAGCCGAAAATGCCCCCAATAATATTGCACAAATGACAATAATTGGGATGATCCATTTTGGATAAAGCGATAGTAATTTTCCCCCAACACAAAAAGCAGGAAACATACAGGCAAAGAACCTCATAGTTGACAACATATCGACCCCGGAAGAAGTAAAAACAAATAAATTAAACCCTAAATAGATCGCAAGGGAAGTGATCAATGCAAATTTCAAAGATTCTCGTTGCATAAAATTCTGGATACCCCAACGAACAAGAAAATAAATGGATGCTAAGCTGTTAGGCATCTAAATCACATATAATATATCAAAAATGGCGGGATGAGGCATGGGAATTAAAAACTATCTAACACCGGAAGAAAAGCAAGAACTTCAGCAACAGTTGAAATTCCATGAACATCCAGACGTTCGG
>JBGSZT010000191.1:0-6886 GCA_041750255.1 Synechocystis sp. | reverse complement strand
AGCTACTTTTGTAGTATATTCATCAACCAGTGCTTGTTCTTCTGGGGGCATCGGTAACATAGCTTTCTACCTAAAGGGAACTCTTCCATTCTCTCACAGCCATACTAGTCCCCAAGTATTACCTCAAGTGGGATGCACCCGCTTGGTGAATGCCCACCTAATGAATTAAAAAAAATGCCTTATGCCATGAAAAGGGTAGAAGCAGTTAAACAAGTAAGATTATCGAGTAAAAGTGCTCCGACACAAAAATTGGCATCTATACCAACTCGATTTCATGTTGAAAATATGCCTTCAAGTGACTACTTATTGATTCCTAGTGTTTCTTCAGAAAATAGAAGTTATATTCCGATAGGCTTTATTTCTCATAAGGTTATAACAAGTAATCTATGTCTCATCATTGCAAGCGAAAGTTTATATATTTTCGGAGTGCTAACCTCAGAAATGCACATGACTTGGGTAAAATATGTTTGTGGAAGATTAAAAAGCGATTATCGCTATTCAAATACAATTGTTTACAACAATTATCCCTTTCCTGAAAATATCACCGATAAGCAAAAACAAAAAGTTGAAACATTAGCCCAAGCAGTGCTGGATACTCGTGCTAAATATCCTGATAGTAGTCTTGCGGATTTATATGATCCCTTAACGATGCCACCCGACCTAATGAAAGCACACCAAAAACTCGATAAAGCTGTTGATTTGTGTTATCGTCCCCAACCTTTTAGTAGCGAATTAAACCGCATTGAATTTTTATTTGAACAATACGAAAAATTAGCGGCTCCCCTACTAGCTGTAAACAAACAAAAACAAACAAGACAATCCAAATCTCTCAAAAATAACGATTTATAAAATGCCTAAAGCGATTTTTATGCTCGTAAATTCCTGTCCCCTGAGCGGCGATCGCCTCTTGGCCATCAGCGTTAATGTTAAATAACACCATTTTTTGTCCGATTTCACCCTTTAGGTACCAATCCAACTGTTTTGCGCCCCAATATCCAACTCATTGACTAAACTCTGGCGATCGGGGTCAAGGCTAAGGTGAAGTTAGACCTCTTGCAGTAGCAACTTAAGACGGGGAACTTATGGCAATGGCAAATATGAAATCCGATTTTTCACACCAAAGTAAGATGTCTGGATCTAAAGTGCCTTTTGGTGGTGTGCTGGGATCGCCAATTGCCCAGACTACCAAATCAGGCTCTTTGCGTCGTAGCTGTACTTGATAAATTGGAGCGAGATTTTCATCTATCAAATACTTGATTTGCATAGGACTTGCCTAATGTTAGTCGTTCAGATCGAAGTTGACGCAATTTTTCAGAAATTGGCGGTGGATTCTGTGTTTGTTCTTCTCGCATTTTGTGTCCCCACTCTAGCCAATTAGTGAGATACTCACCGATCTCTTGTTTGTTGTGAAGATAATAGAGAACAGTGGCATAAACCTGCTCTAAGCTTAATGATAGGTAGGTTTTGGCAATTTCTTCTGGTGTTCGACCGCGATAAATGTAGTCATACAAAATGGTTTCAATACCAATTCTCGTATCTTTTAGTCGAATGTCGTTGCTCGCAAGAAAAATAAAATAATCTTCTAGTTGCATAGTTTATATATCCAGGATTTTAGAATTAATGTCTCTACCGAAAGCCCACATTGATTGGCTTGCTGTAAAAAATACTGCCCTAACTCTGGTTTTAAGTTAAAGGTTAGTGTAGTGTCATAGTTCTTTTTGAGGATGCACCTTACTATTTTAACCCGATGTACCAAATATTGCTTTCATCTCATTGTTAATCGCTCGCCAACGGAGCAGGCTAAGAATATCGACAACTCCTAGCCCCTGATCGGCGATCATTGGCCTATTCACTCGGTGGGGAGGGGGGCTGGAGAGTCGTTTTACTAACCATGCGGGTTTTCTTGCGGTCGGCTTCGGAGAGGTCTTCGCCGGATTGGAGTCGGGTGGCACTGCTCTGGAGAATGGTGGCACTGCCTTGATCGCCAAGTTGGAGAGCGGTTTTGGCCGCAGATTGTAATAGTGTCGCCGCACCACTGCGATCGCCTTGTTTGAGCTTGGTTTCAGCAATTTGCGTTTGTCGATATTTCGCCAAGGTTAGGATCGAGCGTTGCACTGTTGCACTCGGGGCGGGCTGATAGGCCTCTTTTACCGTCAGGGTCAGGGGGATTTTTTCACTCAGTACCGCCGTTGCGCCCTGGGCCGGGTCATCGTAGCGGACTTGAATGGAACCAATGGTTTGTTCGCCGGCGGGCAGTTCGCCCAGGTAAAGGGTAATTAAAAGCACCTTGGCGGGGTCGGTCATGATGTCCCCCAACCGAACAAGGTATTGCTCTCCTTCTTTTTGTACCGTGAGATCGATGGTGTCGGGCTCCACTTGGGCGATGGGTTTGAGTTCCGCCAAACGCGCTTGGGCTGATAATTCTAAAAGTAAAGTAGCGTTGGTGAGCCCGACGGTTTGCATCCGCTCAAAAAGGTTACTAAAGGCGGCGATCGCCTGACTGGGCTCTTCAATGTAGGTGAGGCTTCCCTGGGCCGCATCGGCGATCGCCTCTAATACGTCCTGATTCCAATGGGCCCCAAAGCCGAGGGTATGGATAGGAATGGCATAGTCTGAGGCTACCTGGGCTAATTTTAAACAACGGTCATTATCTCCATGTTCATTTTCGCCATCGGTGAGTAAAAACATTTGAGAGACGCGGTCTTGTTTGCCGATGGCCGCTTCTTTGATGCCCAGCTTCATGCCTTCATCAATGGCAGTGCCACCGGAGGGCTGGAGAGCCTGAATCGCCTTGGCGATGCGGGGGCCATCGCTGACCGCTTGATTGGGGACGATCACCTTAGCTTCGTGGTCAAAGGCAATCACCGACAGGGAATCCTTGGGAGTAAGACTATCTACCAACCCCAGGGCCGCATTTTTGACCGTCGTTAAGGGTTGCCCATTCATGGAGCCACTATGGTCGAGGACCAAACAAAGATTTAGGGGCAAGGTACGCTCCGTTGCCGTGGCGTGCGCCGCCAGGGAAAGACGCAGTTGACGCTGACTGCTGGCGGTGTGGGTCGGCAAAGAGGGGTCACTAAATTCGAGATTAAGCTTGATTTTCGTCATGGTTTTGGGCTCACACAAGATAAAAATTAATCACAACAGCAAATAAAAAGGTGAATTGAATCACTTTATTAAATCACCACTAAAAATGGAAGCCTAGCTTAGGAATAACTTGCCGGCTATGGGGGTTTTAATGCTCTGAGTTTAAGCTTAACCTTTGGCGGACAAGCATATCGCCACTATAACAGTTAAAATTGTTATTGACATTTTTGATGTGTGTGTTTAGGATGGTGAAATGAGCACATTGCAACAATTCAGCCAAGCCCCTAAACCTTGGTCCCTCGACGAATTTGTGGAAATAGTCAACGGACTATTGCCCCAATTTTTACCGGAAGAAAAGTCCCATACCAGGGTGCGGGAGGAAATAACTCCTCGGTTGGTAAGGCATTACGCCGGCTTGGGATTGTTGGATGAGCCTCTCAAGGAAGGTCGAGAAGCCCGTTATCTCTACCGCCATCTTTTGCAAACCCTATTGGTAAGGCGTTTATTGGTAGAGGGTTACGGAGCCAGTGCCATCGACACCTTAGCCAAATCGAAAACTAATCAAGAACTAGAAGCGTTACTCCAGGGAGGGGTGGTACTAACCTTAACCCCTGCTAATCCTGCCCTTAATTTTTTACAGGAAATTCAACAACGGTCAGCTAAATCTGCCCCGGCTCCATCCTCGTCCAGGCAGGTTGAGAAAGCGGAGGATTCGCCGTCAAAAAAAACGGCATTGCCAACCCCTTCCGTTTGGACAAGGTTAGCGATTCTGCCGGGTTTAGAAGTTCATGTCCGTAATGATTTTTTGTTACCGAGTACCCATCAGGAGCAACAAAACCTTCTGCAACGGGTTTTACAGAGTCTTTTATCAATTAAGAAAAAGAGGTTTAACCAATGAATACGCCCCAAATTAGCTTTATTCCCCTCAGAAATGCCGTTTGTTCCGAGCGGGCCACTACTTTGGATTTAATTATCCGCCTTAGTCCACCGCCCCCACCGGAGAGCAATAAACCCCGACCGAGCTTGAATCTAGGCTTTGTCATTGACCGTTCCGGTTCCATGGACGGGCACAACAAAATTACCTATGCCCGCCAAGCGGTGTGCTATGCCATTGATCAGCTATCCCCCGGCGATCGCCTGAGTGTGACCATTTTTGATGATCAGGTGCAAACCCTAATTCCCAGCACCTTCGCCAAAGATAAGCCACAGTTTAAACGGTTAGTGGAGGGGATAAATCCTGGGGGATGTACCGATTTACACGGCGGTTGGTTACAGGGGGGCGTTCAAGTTAGTCAAAATTTGAGTGCCGAATTGAATAGGATTATTTTGTTGTCCGACGGTTTAGCGAATCAAGGGGAAACGAACCCCGATGTCATTGCCAGCGATGTCCATGGCCTAGCCCAACGGGGAGCCAGTACCACTACCCTAGGGCTAGGGGATGACTACAACGAAGATTTGTTAGAAGCCATGGCCCGTAGTGGGGATGGCAATTATTACTACGTTGCCGATGCGGAACAGTTACCGACTATTTTTGAGCGGGAATTACAGGGCCTTGCCGCCACCTATGGTAATGGCGTTACCTTGACGGCCACTTCCCAGGCGGATGTACAGATGTTGGATTTGTTGAATGATTTTGAGTTAGATAACCAAGGACGTTACCAGCTTCCTAATTTGATCTATGGCGACTCCATTGATGTGGTGGTACGGCTGAAAGTCCCAGCAATCAAGGAGGAACAACCTCTTGGTACAGTGGTGTTGAGTTGGATGGATGGGGAAAGACAGAAACAGACCTTGACGGTAGATTTCCAGCTCTCTGTGCTGACAAAAGCAGAATTTGAAGCCCTAGCGTTTAACCAAGAAGTGCAACAGCAAGTAGCTTTGATGATGTCAGCCCGGGCAAAAAAAGAAGCGATGCAACGGGTTGATCGCGGAGACTACGGGGGAGCCGGTCAAGTATTGCAGGATGCTCGGGCGCAAATTGTCGGTGCTAATTTACCCATGTCTGCACCCGAAGCGGCGGCGCTGGAGGATCTAGAACAAAAGTTGAATCAGCGGGAGTATAAGTCCTACCGCAAGATGTCCAGTGCCCAAAATTATCGGCGCAATTATCAGCGTTCTGCTGGTCATTCTGACTTGCGCTATGCGTTCCAAAAGGGGCCTCGCTTGGGGGATATTACCCAGGAAAAAGCGGAAGCCATTGTTAATTCTACAGATAGCAATTTATCCGATAGCAGCGCTTTATCCCAAGCAATTCATCAAGCGGCGGGACCAGAATTATTGAAGGCTTGCCAAGATTTGCAGGGTTGTACGGTGGCCGGGGCCAAACTCACTCCCGGTTTTAATCTCCGGGCAAATTGGGTCATTCACACCGTTGCGCCCAAGTGGAAAGGGGGTAGTCAAGGGGAAGAAGAATTACTGGTTAGCTGTTACCAAAACTGTTTGCAACTAGCCGCATCCCATAGCATTCGTAGTCTAGCTTTTCCGGCGATCGCCTGTGGTGCCATGGGTTTTCCCCCGGAAATAGCGGCCCGCATTGCTTTGGAAACCGTTAGTAATTTTCTGCTTTCAAATATGGCGATCGGCTCTGTGGTTTTTGTTTGTGCTGACAAGAAAACTTTGCAGTATTACCAAGAGGCATTTCAACGGGTCGTCGCTTGGTGATACACGCGATATTCATACTAATGAATAGCCAAGTTACCATTAAGCGAACGTAAACTTTTATAACCTAGGTAGACACCATGTTGCAACTAGAAATTAAATCCGATACTCCCGACTTAGAAAATGTTCAAAATTTAGTTAAGTCAGCGATCAATTCCGAAATTAAAAACTTAAAGCGTTCTATTGAGAAAAGCAACAAACTTTTGAATGAGTTTGAAATAAAATATCAAATTTCATCTGATTTGTTTTTATCTAATTGGACGGCTGAAGATCTGGAAGGTCGTGATGATGAATATGTCAGTTGGGTAGGTGAAATCAAAGTTAAACAGCGATTGCTAAGTGCTTTGCAAAAACTAGAAGGGATAGAATATGTTACTCAATACTTACCAAAGTAATATTATTTCTCTTATTGAAAAATATGTTGATGGTGGATATATCTTATCATTCAATTTTTCAGTAGATGCTAGATCAAACTATATTGGATTTATTCAGGGTAATTTAGAGTTTTTCCAGGGTTCACGGCTATTTTTCAAAGAATATGTCGATTTGCAAGATCCTGCGGAAAAATTATCCTATTCATTTCATTATCAAGACCGAGATAATCATTTAATCTTTCGTTACGATAATGCCAAACACAAGCCAGACTTAGGCTATTCAGCTCATAAACACATTGGGAATAAAATTATGCCATCTGATATTCCAGAAATGGACAAAATCATTTTGGAGATCATCAATGAATATTTAATAGAAGATTAATACTAGCTTGGTTTATGAGACATAAGCATGAAAACATCAGATTTATTACAAAATATTAACGATGGTTATCGGATCTGAGTCTACTGGCATAATTAAGGCATCAGGGTTAATGAACTAAAAAAACAAGCAGGCTGTTTAACTTTTTCGTCAAGTAAATGCTAAGTTTGTGAACCTTTCCTCAGATATTTTTATTAATTTTGGGAATAAAGCTATTATTAATTTTGGGAATAAAGCTATGACTACCGGGGTGCATCCCAGTTAAGATAGTACTTTGAGACTCAAGACGGGGGATCGATTGAGATAAGCGCAACGGAGACGCAAAATACGAGGAACATTCTCTCGATTCCAACGGGCACCAGAAAGCTTTACCCGAGCTCCAACTTGC
>JBGSZT010000190.1:0-27474 GCA_041750255.1 Synechocystis sp. | reverse complement strand
GCAAGTTGGAGCTCGGGTAAAGCTTTCTGGTGCCCGTTGGAATCGAGAGAATGTTCCTCGTATTTTGCGTCTCCGTTGCGCTTATCTCAATCGATCCCCCGTCTTGAGTCTCAAAGTACTATCTTAACTGGGATGCACCCCTTCTTGTCTCTATGACGATGGTAAGGACTTGCCAGACAAGTCAACAGAAGGAAAAGCGATTGGGATAGATGTTGGTCTGACTCATTACGCCATAACCTCTGATGGAACTAAGCACGGGAACCCTAGGTTTTATAGGAAGTATGAGCAGAGATTAGCGAGAAGACAGAAGCAACTAAGTCGTAAGGTTAAAGGGTCTAACAACCGCAAAAAAGCTAGGATTAAAGTTGCTAAGGTTCACGCTAAAATCACTCGTTGCCGGGAAGACTTTCTGCACAAGCTAAGTCGTAAATTAGTTGACGAAAACTAAGTCATCTGTGTAGAAAATCTGGTAGTTAGAAACATGGTCAAAAATCGTAAACTAGCAAAATCAATTAGTGATGCTGGTTGGGGTCAATTTTGCACCATGTTGAAATACAAGTCTGAGTGGGAAGGAAAGACCTACATTGAAGTAGACAGATTCTTTCCTAGTTCTAAGATCTGTAATAACTGTTTAAACCGTGTAGATAGTTTAAGTTTGGATATTCGTAACTGGCAGTGCCCTAAATGTGGACAAGACCACGATAGAGACATAAATGCCGCACGAAATATCAGGGATGAAGGTTTACGAATTTTGGCGGTAGGGCATACCGCTTCCGCTTGTGGACAACGTGTAAGACCATCTAAAGGCACTGCTTTTAGAGGCAATGTTGGTTGAAGTAAGAATCTTCTGGCTTTAACCAGGAGAGTGTCAACCCAGACCGGACGCAAATTAGTAACGAGCTGGAAATGGGTTTGATTCCCTTAGTCTATGATTTCACAACTATTTGGGGCGGCGATCGCCGAACTAAATGGGACAAAACTAACTCTGGCAATGTGCGAGAGACCAAAGAATATGTCAAAATTCTGAGGTAGTCTTAGAAGCTTTGCCATGCTAGTCAAATCTACCACCCGTCACGTCCATATTTTTAGCGCCGAAGTCCAGGGGAGTCAGTTGATTCCCAGTGATAATGTCTTGACGTTGGATATTGACCCCGATAACGAATTTAGTTGGAGCGAAGAAGCTCTTCAGCGGGTTTATCGCCAGTTTGACGACCTGGTTGAGTCCTACAGCGGTGAGGACTTAAGTGAATATAATTTGCGCCGCATTGGTTCAGATTTAGAACATTTTATTCGTTCCCTACTCCAGACCGGGGAACTGAGCTACAATCTCAACGCCCGCGTCTTGAACTATAGTATGGGTCTGCCCAAGCAAGAAAGCCTCTATACCGAAGGAAAATGGTCGCTTTAATGGGGAATTTAAAAAAATAAGCTAGGGGCAACTTGCCCGCTTTGGTCGCGGGCTTTTACTCTAAGAATCCAATCCCTAAAGAGTTCTAGTAGCGCAACACTAGCGCAATCCGTTGATGTTGTTTCAGGGAGCCATCTTCGACGAGTACCACATCTCCACCGTTGGCCAGGACTGCCTCGATAATTTCATCCACCGCATCATCAATTACCTCTGTCCCGCCGGGTTCTGCTACCAATTCAATACCACCGTTAGCGGAGAGAATGGCCGGCTCGTGGTAGCTTTTTTCCACCACCAACAATTTGCCTCGACCTTCTTGGGCCAAACGCCAGGCCTCGCCAATGGTAGAAACAAATTTCTGGGCACTAACTGCTTCGTCTAGGGTTTTTAAAGCATCACTTTGCTGGGCATTGCGTACTGTTTGTACGATGGCCCAAACTTGGGGAGTGATTTCATGGATAGTAGCTCGGTCAAAATTACCGATTAAACTACCGGCAATTACCCCTGAATGTTGAGATACTTCTTGGAAAAAGGAAACCTGGCGGTCTACACCACCCACAATTAAAGGTAATATTTCCCCGGCGGTATAGGCATTAAAGACCCTGTCTACTTCTTGGAAAAAGCGACGTTGGCGATCGTCTCGATAACTAGAATCCGTTTCAGGAGGTAACGCCTCTGTGGCCCCAGGGCCAGTCATTTGTCGTGCAAAGTTTTCATCTTCCACTTCTTCCAAAACATCCCCCATGCCAGCCAATAGACGAGTGGACGCTTGACTCAAGAGCAATACCCAATAGCGTAGGTCTCGGTGCAAACCATAGACCAAATCTCGGGTAGCAAAGGTTTTATCAATGATCACCCGGGCCGGCACGTTGAAGGGCAGATAGTAAAGCTTGGCAAAGTCGTGGCTAATATACAGAGCCAAACCACCGAGGGTATGGGCGTAGTCGATGCTGTCTACTAGAGAATCGAGGTTTTTCAGTAGAGGCTCTAGCTCCCGTTGAGAATATTCTTCTGCGAGCCTCATTTTTGCATCATTGACTAGGTTTTTTACTAAAATCGGATCTTGTTTATTGTCCGGTGCAGTGCGATGGGTGGGCAATAGAATTGATAGGGCAGGAACTGATGTTAGGGATTGTAAATGCTTTAAATCTTGGCGAGTAATCATTGTAAATCGGTTTTCATAGGGTCTCAACCCCAGCATACTACTCCAGCAAGTCGCATTAAATTAATATCAAAAATGATCTCACAGTTTTTACTTTGCAAAAATTAATTTGCTCGATGTGCCTTAAATATTGTTGTCCCCTACTCGAGACCGGGGAACTGAGGTACAATCTCAACGCCCGAGTCTTGAACTACAGCATGGATCTGCCCAAATAAGAAAGCCCCGATACTGAAGGAACGTGGTCGCTTTAGTCTGATTTTGAACAGAATAAGCTAGGGCGAGCTTGCCAAACGTGGTCTAAAAATTGACGGAAGTGGCGTTTCGGATTTTTGGCTTCCCTGGCCTGGGCCAAGCCTGCCTCTAGCATCGCTGTTTCTGGGACAGCACAATCCGGGGTTGAACTATACAATTGACTGATCGGGGGCAAAACCTCGGTACCTTTCTGACGTACTTGATTCCCGTTCAATTACCCCTCCCTGCTAAAGCGAGGACGGGGTATCCACTCACATTTTTTTAGATGAATCTGATGACCTTTGGTGCTTTGCCCAAGAGTCTGCCAAAACTGCCAAACAATATGGCGCACCATTTACTGATGTGCAAACAGACAAAGCCAATATCTACACCTGCCTGGCTTGGCAAGATTCGCCGGGAAGGCAATTACATGACGTGGTTAAGTAAAGAATCTTAGACCCAAAGCATTCCAATGCTCAGACTTTTATTGCTTGGTTTAAGGCACTTTATGAGTTGGAAAACGATCAAGATGAACAATGGCGATCGCCGAAGTTCGATCATTTATATTTGTATTGAGGTAGCCATTGATTCACAAGATGACCTTGAAATTCTCTGCAATTGGTTAGGATGGATGGATGAGTGACCAAAGTCCTTTTATCTCGCCCAAGTAATGCTTTTTTTGCTAGCCTCTGACTTAGTTTTAACTACCATCGCCGTTTAATGTCCATTGCACCATACCATCATCGAGCGGATTTTTCAGGAGAACCCTATGGGAGAACTTAACACAGCAGAACTATTAATTCAGTGCCTAGAGAATGAAGGTGTAGAGTATATTTTTGGGCTACCGGGGGAAGAAAACCTACATATTCTTGAAGCCCTCAAAACCTCTTCCATTAGATTTATCACCACCCGCCATGAACAAGGTGCGGCGTTTATGGCGGATGTTTATGGTCGGCTGACGGGTAAGGCCGGAGTCTGTCTTTCGACGCTGGGGCCAGGAGCAACCAACTTGATGACCGGCGTTGCGGATGCCAATTTAGATGGAGCGCCCTTGGTGGCCATTACAGGGCAAGTGGGAACAGACCGCATGCACATCGAATCCCATCAGTACCTAGATTTGGTGGCAATGTTTAGTCCAGTCACTAAATGGAATCGCCAAATTGTGCGTCCGAGCATCACCCCGGAAGTCGTGCGTAAAGCTTTTAAGGTGGCCCAATCGGAAAAGCCGGGGGCTACTCACATTGATTTGCCCGAAAATATCGCCGCGATGCCCGCGACAGGAAAACCACTACGGCGCGATAGCAAAGAAAAAGTCTATGCAGCGTTTAAGACCCTAACTGTAGCGGCAAATGCTATCTCTAAAGCTAAAAATCCCTTGATTTTGGTGGGAAATGGCACGATTCGGGCAGGAGCTAGCGAAGCTCTCACCGAGTTTGCCACAAGTCTTAATATTCCTGTTGCCAACACCTTCATGGGCAAAGGAACCATTCCCTATACCCATCCCCTCGCTCTCTGGACAGTGGGACTGCAACAGCGAGACCACATCACCTGCGCCTTTGATCAGAGCGATTTGGTGATTGCCGTGGGCTATGATTTGATTGAATATTCTCCCAAAAAATGGAATCCCAAGGGCGATTTGCCGATTATTCACATTGCCGCTACTCCGGCGGAAATTGATAGTAGTTATATCCCCATTGTTGAAGTGGTAGGCGATATTTCTGACTCCCTATTAGATTTATTGAAACGGGCCGATCGCCAGGGTAAACCCGCGTCCTACGGGGCATCGGTACGAACCGAAATTAGAGCAGAGTATGAATATTATGCCGAGGATGATGGGTTTCCGATCAAGCCCCAGAAGTTAATCTATGACCTGCGCCAGGTAATGGGAGCCGATGATATTGTGATTTCGGATGTGGGGGCCCATAAAATGTGGATGGCTCGCCACTACCACGCCGAATCCCCCAATACTTGTTTGATCTCCAATGGGTTTGCCGCCATGGGCATTGCCATTCCAGGGGCGATCGCCGCTAAATTGGTACATCCAGAGCGCAAGATCGTCGCTGTGACCGGAGATGGGGGCTTTATGATGAACTGCCAAGAATTGGAAACGGCGTTGCGGGTTGGTACGCCCTTTGTCACCTTGATTTTTAATGACAATGGCTATGGTTTGATCGAATGGAAACAGATAAATCAATTTGGGGAATCTACCTTTGTTAAATTTGGCAATCCCGATTTTGTCAAGTTTGCCGAAAGCATGGGACTGAAAGGCTATCGCATTACCTCGGCGGCGGATTTAATTCCGACCTTAAAAACAGCTCTGGCACAACCCGTACCAAGCGTCATTGATTGCCCTATCGATTACGGCGAAAATATCCGTTTTTCCCAAAAAGCTGGGGATCTTAACTGCGATATTTGGGAGTAGCCGGTAAATGCGTAGGCTTTAAGGTGCTGAATCAGGAGAGTGGCCACATGCTCGACAGTAGGGCAATTGCTTGTAGGTCAAGGTGTGGCAATTTTCACATTCATGATATTGACTAAATCCACAATGGGGACAATGGCGATCGCCGGCTTGGAGCTTTTTGGCACAGCATAGGCACCGGGAATACTGGACTCGATTGGCGGCTTGGCGTCTGGGGTTAAAAACAAATTTTTGGAAAATCTTGATCAAAATAAACCCAATCAAGGGGATCAAGAAGATATAAACATAGCTAATTAAAAATAGTAACCCTCCCAGTAAAACACTAACTAGATCAAAAATGACCCGGAAAACAATGCCAATTTGTAAGAACTGAAAAACCTTGATAACCAAGGGAATAAAGAAAATAACTAGCAAGTGCCAACTGATCAGCGAAACCAGACCGTAGCCTTTGCGTTGGGCGAAATTGTGAACTAATAACCCAATGGCAATCAGGGGTAACAAAAAGATCGACTGGAAAAATAATTGAATACTGGGATACCAAAAGACGGCGTTATCATAGCTTTTTTTAGAGCAGTAAATTTATTCTTGTCGCTTAAAAATTGGATAAAATTTTGACTTTCTGGAGTGTTGATTAATTGATATCTAAGGTCATCAATTTCTTTACCCAATCTAGCAATAGCCTGGTTGCTTAAAGGGGGACAAGCTGGTCAAAAAGCCTGTTGTATAAGGGAAAGAGCCTGAAAGCCTCGTTGAAAAAAGGAGGACTTATGGGGCTTGAGCAGAATTAACTCGAAAGCTAAATCAGACACTGATGCACTTCAGATTTGAATTGGCGACCACATCTATCTTTTACACCCTTGTCCCCCTCTGAGCCTCTCAATTTTATTTTTAGCCAACCTTCCGCACACGCTACAGGAAGCGTAGCAATATAAATAGATGCGCAGTAGATGGAGTGTATACAACAACTATTACGCTACCTCAAACATAGTTCAAATTAATTATTCTATTAATGGTGGCAACCTGCGAAATGTGGGTTTAGTCTATCAGTTCACAATTAACCGATGATGACCACTAGCGTGGGGCTTTAGCCGTGCCCTTGGCATCGCCAATGTACCTCAACTGCGGAGAGTAACCGGAAATTCTGTCCGCAGTGCCTCGCGTATTTTGTCATGAACCGGCTCCACATCTTCATCGGTGAGAGTTCGATCGCCAACTTGGTAGGCCAGACTAAAGGCAAGACTACGTTGGCCAGTAGGAACCGTTTCACCCCGATAATCATCAAAAAGTTCCACCGCCGACAATAATTGCCCCCCGGCTTTAATCATCACCCGGCTCAATGCGGTCACACTGAGTTCCACTGGCGCAAACAAAGCGAGGTCTCTTTCCACCGAAGGATAGGAGGAATAGGGGGCAAAATGAGGGGTCATCAATCCGGGGTCGGCCAGAGCCGCCGTTAAGACCGCTAGCCGACATTCAACACAATAAACTGCGTCGAGCAAATCCCGTTCTTGACGCAATTGAGGGTGGAGTTGCCCAAAGGTTCCCAGGGTTTGACCCTTGAGCCACAGAGATGCGGTGCGTCCAGGGTGAAAGCGGGGGTCTTTGTTGTCGGGTTGATATTCCACGGCAAGCCCTAGGCTAGTAAAAATACTCTCTAGTAGTCCCTTGGCTTCGTACCAGGTCATTGCGGCCGGTTTCCCGCCCTGTTGCCATCGTCCCGCCGGATAAAAATCTCCGCCAAAAATAGCGGCGATCGCCTCAGCTTCTTGGATGCCGTCACTATTTTGCCAAAAGACTCGACCGATTTCAAAGCCATTGAGGGTTCCATTGCCCTGGGATAAATTGTAGCTACAGGCATCGATCAGCCCATCGAGTAAATTGGTACGTAGAGAAGAATATTCCGCTAACAACGGATTGGCAAGACGGACTTCTCGCTCCTGGGGCTTGACGAGGGAATAATGAACGGTCTCCGTGAGTCCCACAGCACGAAAGGCTTCCCGTAAACGACCTTGAACTTGATATTCAAAGGACAAGCCTCCGGCGGCGGTTTTGGTCGGCAAATTGTCACAAAAGCGGTCATAGCCGTAGAGCCGAGCCACTTCTTCAATCAAATCAATCTCCCGCTCAATATCCCGCTGGCGGTAGGAAGGAACCGTAACCGCCCAGATAAACGGCTCGGTTGAGACCTGATTTAACTGACAACCCAGATCCGTCAGAATGCGTTCTACGTCTTTTGGGGTAATGGTTCCTGTTTCACTATGAACGGGGCCAAGCACGGCATTGACTCGCTCTAGGCGCAGGGAAATGGATTGCTCCGTCAGGACAGGACGGTGATCGGCAACGCCCTGGTGGGTGGGAGTTCCCCCCGCGATCTCTTGCAGTAGGGCGATCGCCCGATCAAGGGCTATTTCTAGTTCGGATGAGTTTACTCCCCGTTCGTAGCGGGTGGAGGATTCACTGCGCAGGTTTTGGGCTTTGCTCGATCGCCGAATGGTTACTCCGTCAAAGAGCGCCGATTCCAAGACCAAATTTCGGGTCTGCTCGGTGACCTCCGTCTCGGCTCCTCCCATCACCCCGGCAATCGCCACCGGCTGGTTATTGGCCGTAATTACTAAATTTTGGGGAGAAAGGGGACGCTCTTGATCATCCAGGGTCTGCAAGGATTCTCCCGGCTCTGCAAAACGGACTCCCATACTGAGGGCCGAACTTCCTACTAACTGTTGCAGGCGATCGCCGTCGAAGGCATGGAGGGGTTGTCCCCATTCCAACAAAACATAATTGGTAATATCCACCACATTATTAATCGGGCGAATCCCTGCCGCCTGAAGCCTCCGCTGGAGCCATTCGGGAGAGGGGGCAATGGTCACCCCGACGATCGCCGTTGCCCGGTAAAGTGGACAAGCCTTAGGGTCTTGGATCTGAATTGTTAAACTATTGGGAAGATTAGCGGCGATCGTCGTTACCGTTGGCAAGGAGAGAGGGGCTCCGGTGAGAGCCGCCACTTCCCGCGCCACTCCCACCATACTTAGGGCATCGGCCCGGTTGGCCGTTGGGCTAATATCAAGGATTACATCATCAAGACCGAGTAAGGGGCGCACATCACTACCGGGGGAAAGGGTCGTTTCAGAAAAAATATGAATGCCTTCGGAGGATTTTTCTAGCCCCAATTCCGATAACGAGCAAATCATGCCCTCGGATCGTTCTCCCCGCAATTTAGTCGGCTTAAGTTTTAAATCAAGGGCAGGGAGGTAGGTGCCAATGGTCGCCACCGGTACCAAAATATCTGCCCGGACATTGCTCGCGCCACAGACAATCTGCAACGGCTCCGCCGCGCCCACATCTACCCGACAAAGGCTGAGTTTATCGGCATTGGGATGCTGTTGACGCTCCAGTACCTTGCCCACTACTACCCCGTTGGCCCACTGGCGACGGTCTTCCATCTCTTCTACTTCCAGGCCGGCAATGGTTAATAGCTCGGCCAACGCCTCGGGGGTGAGGGTCAGGTCAACGAGAGACTGGAGCCAGTTGACGGAGATTCGCATCGATTTAAGTCCCTATATCTATTTTCAGCCAGCCCATTGTATCGTTAGTTGAGGAGCCCTGCGTAATTGCTACCTGGTCAATAGCTTGATTTTGAGCCAAAATAACTCCGGCGATCGTGTCCCTCAATATAAGACACGGTGTAATGTCTAATCCGGTCTTTTTTAGGGCATCCTATAGGGAGTAGTTAATCGTTGTACCTTAGTTCAGACCTTACTTGCAAAAATTTTCAACGTCGCGTTTAAGCCCCCCCCTCCTTGGTAGTACGGAATGAGTTATTGTGTAAATCCCGCTTGTCCTCATCCTAAAAACCCGAATAACGTCCAGGTTTGCCAAGCCTGTGGTGAAAAACTTCGTCTTAATGGTCGCTACCAAACCCTAGGGCTTCTGGGGAAAGGAGGCTTTGGCGCAACGTTTGCGGCGGCGGATGTGGGTCTGCCCGGAACCCCCATTTGTGTAGTCAAACAACTGCGTCCTGCCACCGACGACCCCAATATTTTTCGTATGGCCAAGGAGTTATTTGAGCGAGAGGCCCAAACCCTCGGCAAAGTCGGCAATCACCCCCAAGTGCCCCGCTTGCTCGACTATTTTGAAGATGATCAACAATTTTATTTAGTGCAAGAATACGTAAAGGGTCATAATCTCCATCAAGAAGTCAAAAAAAATGGCACCTTTAGCGAAGGCTCAGTTAAGCAATTTTTAACTGAACTGTTGCCGATCCTGACCTATATCCATTCCCAAAAAGTCATTCACCGAGATATTAAACCCGCTAACATTATTCGTCGCCAGAGTGATCAAAAGCTGATCCTAATTGATTTTGGTGCGGTCAAAAATGAAGTCAATACTGTGCTAGCGGCCAACACATCGGCTCAAACTGCCTTAACCGCCTTTGCCGTAGGAACAGCCGGCTTTGCTCCCCCCGAACAAATGGCGATGCGCCCAGTTTATTCATCTGACCTCTATGCGGTTGGTGTCACAGCAGTATACCTTTTGACTGGCAAAACGCCCAAAGATATCGAAACCAATCACCAAACGGGGGAAATGGATTGGGAACGCTACGTAACTGTAGGAGAATCGCTGTCTAAGGTGATACGGACAATGCTGGAATTGTCGGTCAAACATCGTTATAAATCTGCCCAAGAAGTCCTCGATGCCATGAATGCCCTGCCCTACGATGAAGGCATGATGGGTGGGGTGTTAACAACGGCATTTCGTAATCCCAATAAATCGAGCAACGGTGTCAATAGTGGATTTGAGCCCCAAACAGATACCGACACGTCCATGAACACCGGCTTTCGTTCTCCCCCAACGGCTCCTAGTGGTATGAATACCGGCCTTAAAACCCGGACTCGAACCGGGGGCAATCCCTTTCCGCCCACCCAACTCAAGGGCAATTCAAAAAGTTCTGAACGATCATCCTCCGCCAGCCCAGCCAGAAATCCCAGCCTGGGGGGCAATGCGAATGTCTCAGTCAAAGGAAATTCTTCCAAGGGTGCGACTCCCCGAGGCGGAGCGAGCAAGTATGACCGTAGGGGTATTGATACCACCATTGATAAGGAACCCATTGTTTGGACAAGTAAAGGGATCTTGACTGCCTATGGAGAAGGAACCCGAGATTTTTCTGACCAAGTGATGAAGCGCATTGTCTTAATTAAATGTTTTTTACCGGCGATTAATTTCTATGCCACTCAATTAACCGGTGCTGATTTTAGTGATGCAGACCTGACCAATGCTAATTTTGGCAAGGCTATTCTTCAAAATGTTGTATTCAGAGATGCTGACTTGAGCGAAGCCTATTTTGGCTATGCCAATCTTGAGGGAGCCGACCTACGGGGCGCTCAATTAATGGGGGCTAATTTTAAGTATGCCAACATCCAGGGGGCTAATTTGTGTGGCGTTGATTTGAGTTCAACTCAGATCTCCATGGAACAAGTTAGCTTGGCTAAAACAAACTGGCGCACGATTATGCCCAATGGCAAGCGGGGGATGTGGTAAGCCTCAAATATTTCAATATTCAGTAAAAAAATATCACTGAAAAAAATCCTCACTTGACCCTCTCCCACCTTGAGAGAGGGTCAAGTGAGGGAAACCAAAGTGGGATGCACTCAAACAAAAGAATATTACTTTGCCAAAACCTGCGCGGCAGCGGCAATACCAGCACCGGGGGTGGCACCACTGTGGCGAATTTCGATTAGGGTAGCTTCTAGAGCCCCCACACAACTCAAAATATCTCGGTCACAGACAAAGCCTAAATGACCAATACGGAAGATTTTTCCTTTGAGATGGTCTTGTCCACCGGCTAAGGCAATATCAAATTTTTTGCCCATAGTGCTACGGATTTTTTCGGCTTCGTCCGTTGCCACGGCTGTAATAGCGGGGCTGGCGGCATCATCGGGGGCAAAGAGGGTCAAGCCCAGGGCCTTCATCGCGGCGCGGGTGGCTTGGGTATGACGATGATGGCGGGCAAAAATGCTGTCTAATCCTTCTGCCTGCATCATTTGCAACGACGCTTGCAGACCATACATTAGGTTAACC
Source organism: Synechocystis sp. (assembly GCA_041750255.1). Lineage (GTDB taxonomy): Bacteria > Cyanobacteriota > Cyanobacteriia > Cyanobacteriales > Microcystaceae > Synechocystis. The sequence goes on along the minus strand of JBGSZT010000190.1, from coordinate 16,182 downwards.
GGCGGCGTAAAGGGAGAGCTATCCTCATCCGTCGCTTTCTTGTATTTTTTCAAATCCATATAAAAGCGGGGTGATGTTGCCGTTTCGTAGGCTTTCCAGGCCTTGGCACTGACCGAGACAAAGCCTAGGCCCGGGGGAACCATATAGCCTTTCTGAGAACCCGAAGCAACCACATCTAGCCCTAATTGATCAATGGGAATTGAGGTAGCACCTAGGCTAGTGACGGCATCCACAATCATGAGGGCTTCACCATGGGCTTTCACCGCTTGATTAATGGCAACCAGGTCATTCAAAACCCCGGTGGAGGTTTCAGAATGGGTCAGCACTACCGCTTTAATCGTTTTTGCACTGTCGGCTTCTAATCTGGCACTAAACTCTGCCGGGTTCAAAGCATGACCCCATTCGGCGGTAATTTCTTCCACTACGAATCCAAAAGCTTTGCCGACCTTGGCCCACCGATCGCCAAATTTTCCATTATTGCCGACCAAAATCCGATCACCAGGACTCAAAAAATTGATCATGCCGGCTTCCATCGCCCCGGTGCCACTGACATTAAGCATCAGCACATCATTTTTAGTCTGGTGTAGCCACTTCAAGTTAGCGGTCAATTCTGCAATAACTTTACTAAAATTTCCACTGCGGTGACCAATAGGGTGTTTGGCCATGGCCAACAACACTTTTTCGGGAACAGGTGTGGGCCCCGGAATCATCAGCATTTGCTTGTTATCCATTTACGTTAAGTCCTCCCCTAGGTGGCAATATTTTTAGACAATGTCCGGTGATTTAAGCCCATGATCATAGCATTTCATCGTTTCAGGGCGCGAGCCATATCCCGTTCATCCTGACGACGTTTTAGGGTTTCTCGCTTGTCATGGAGTTTTTTACCCCGGCCCAATCCGAGGGATACCTTGACCCAACTCCCCTTCATGTACATTTTCAGCGGTACGAGGGTCAACCCCTTTTGTTCGATCTGCCCAATCAGTTTGCGAATTTCCCAATTGTGCATCAGCAACTTGCGGGCACGGCGGGGGTCATGGTTAAAGTATTGACTGCTGGCATCGTAGGGAGAAATGTGGACATTCAAGAGCCAAGCTTCGCCATCACGAATCATGGCAAAGCCATCCCGGAGATTGACCTTTCCGGCTCGAAGCGACTTTACTTCTGTTCCCCTGAGCTCAATGCCCGTCTCAAAGGTCTCTAGAATCTCGTAGAGATGCCGCGCCTGGCGATTGTCGCTGATAAGTTTAATGACGCTTTTTGTATCTGTTTGATTACCCATAGCCTTATCAGCTTATCACTTGAGAGGGCAGAGTGTCTTTCTTTCCAGATTTTTGGACTCAAAAAAACCAATTTGGTGTAATTTGAGAAGGCAATTTGCTGACTGAATCAATTCAGCCTCCATGGAAATTTCTCAACTTATTTTTAATGGCATCGCCGTTGGTAGTGTCCTGGCCCTAGCCGCCGTAGGACTAACCTTGACCTATGGCATCCTCCGGCTCTCGAATTTTGCCCACGGGGACTTTATGACCTTGGGAGCCTATCTGGCCTGGGTGGCCAATACCCAGGGATTGAATCTTTGGCTCTCCATGGGGGTAGGAGCGGTGGGAACCATTGGAGCCATGCTGTTATCGGAATGGTTGCTCTGGAAACCCATGCGCGATCGCCGGGCTAGCACAACGACGTTGATCATTATTTCCATTGGTTTAGCCCTATTTTTACGCAATGGTATTTTATTTCTCTGGGGCGGAAGCAATCAAAATTACCAAATTCCCCTGGTGGAGGCCCAAGACCTCTGGGGGGTAAAGGTGGAATACAATCGTCTAATTATCATTGGCATGGCCCTGGTGGCGATGATGATTTTGCATTGGCTTTTGCAAAAAACCAAGATTGGTAAGGCGATGCGAGCCGTGGCCGACAACATTGATCTAGCCCGAGTTTCAGGGATTAATGTGCAGTGGGTGGTGCTCTGGACCTGGGTGATCACGGCGGTATTGGTGGCATTGAGTGGGTCGATGTATGGGCTGATTACGGCGCTTAAGCCGAATATGGGCTGGTTTTTGATTTTGCCTATGTTTGCTTCGGTGATTTTGGGGGGCATTGGCAATCCCTACGGAGCGATCGCCGGCGGATTTTTAATTGGCATTGCCCAGGAAGTGAGTGTGCCTTGGTTTGGCCCCAATTACAAAATGGCCGTTGCCTTAGTTCTAATGATTGCGGTTTTATTAGTCCGTCCCCAGGGGTTATTCAGGCGTTAGCGGAACCCAATAAAATATGGGATAGAGCCAGACCACCAGCCATGAGGAAATTAAGATGTCGACACTAATCAAGAATCTTTACGATAGCGACTTCAACATTTGGATAGAGAAAACAGCCCAAGCCTTGAAAGACGGCAACTTTCCGGCCTTAGACCTAGAAAACTTAATCGACGAAATAGAAGCCATGGGAAGGAGTGACAAGCGCGAAATCTACAGCCGCCTAACCGTGCTGATCATGCACCTGCTCAAATGGAAATATCAACCCCAAAAACGCAGTTCCAGTTGGATCGCCACCATCAACGAACAACGGCGTCAGATTAAATTGATCCTCAAGGATAGCCCGAGCTTAAAACCCTACCTTAGAGATAAACTGGCTGACTGCTATAAAGATGCCCGTGAAGATACCGAAAAAGAAACAGGTTTGGACAAAAACACGTTTCCTGCTGACTTCCCCTTCAGCCAAGAGCAAACCCTAGACTCTGATTACTTCCCCGAATAACTAACCCTAAAGACTCGTTCCCTCCGCTTAGCCTGTTTTCGCCTAAAAAAACAATCCGCAGAACTGTCAAGCATGGACAGATTAGCAGGGGGATCAGGCCCGTAAACTAAGTAAACAAAGTATGTATTATCCTTACGTTAGGGGCTGAGCTATAAACCATGAGGAACACCCAGGACTACATTGGCGATGATGCCAACGCACGCGTCAAAATTTTAAGCGAAGCCCTGCCTTATATTCAACAGTTTGCGGGGCGAACGGTGGTGGTGAAATACGGGGGAGCCGCCATGAAGGATAGCTCCCTCAAGGATAAGGTGATTCGAGATATCGTTTTTATGGCCTCGGTGGGATTGCATCCCGTTGTTGTCCACGGCGGTGGACCAGAAATTAATAGTTGGTTAGATAAACTGGGCATTGAATCCAAGTTTAAAGACGGACTCCGAGTGACCGATGCCGCGACGATGGACATTGTTGAAATGGTCTTAGTCGGACGGGTTAATAAAGAAATTGTGTCCTTAATTAATCAGGCCGGTGGCTTAGCGGTGGGTCTCTGTGGTAAAGATGGTAATTTGATTACCGCACGGGCGATCGGGCAAAAGGATGTGGGCTTTGTCGGGGAGGTGAGTACGGTCAATGCAAAATTGGTAGAATCCTTGGTCAAAAGCAGCTATATTCCAGTTATTTCTAGCGTTGCCGCCGATGAATTCGGCCAGGCTCACAACATCAATGCCGATACGGTGGCCGGAGAAATTGCAGCGGCCCTCGGGGCGGAAAAATTAATTTTGTTGACCGATACCCGAGGTATTTTGCGGGATTACCACGACCCTTCAACCCTGATTACCAACCTAGATATTCAACAGGCTCGGGAGTTGATCCGCACGGGAGTTGTCGCCGGTGGCATGATTCCCAAGGTAAATTGTTGTGTCCGCTCCCTGGCCCAGGGCGTGCGTGCGGCCCATATTATTGATGGTCGTCTTCCCCATGCGTTGTTGCTAGAGGTGTTTAGTGATATGGGCATTGGCTCAATGATTGTCGCTTCTAGCTTGCATCAGTCAGGATTTGCCTTCCCTAGCTGAGCCTTAATATTTACAATTTTGCCAATCACGGCGATCGCCGGCGCATCGAACTTCGAGACTTGAATTTGCTCAACAATGGTAGCCAGGGTGCCAACTAATTCTTCCTGGTCGGGACGAGTCCCCCAGCGAATCAGAGCAATGGGGGTTGACTGGCTCAGTCCCCCGGCTACTAGTTCTGGAATGATTTGGGGTAAATTGTGGACTCCCATATAAATCACAATGGTTTCCGACCCCTGGGCGATCGCCGCCCAATTAATCTGATGACGATATTTGCCCACCACTTCATGCCCGGTGATGAAGGTGACCGAGGAACCATGGTCCCGGTGGGTGACAGGAATACCCGCATAGGCCGGAGCCGCAATGCCGGAGGTAATGCCAGGTACGACTTCCACTGCAATGCCGGCCGCTTTTAGGTCGGACATTTCCTCGCCGCCGCGACCAAAAACAAAAGGGTCTCCACCCTTAAGCCGCACAATCAAACCATGGGTTTGGGCCTTTTCTATCAAAAGTTGGGTGGTTTCATATTGGGGCTTGGAATGGCGACCTCGACGTTTGCCAGCATCAATCAGTTCGGCTTGGGGATGGCTCATGGCCAAAATTTCGGGGCTGACCAGGGCATCGTAGACCACGACGTCAGCCTGTTCGAGCAGACTTTTGCCTTTGAGGGTCAATAAACCGGGGTCTCCCGGCCCAGCTCCCACCAGATAAACCTTCCCTCGGGGAGGATAATTTGCGGTCATGGGCTTAATAATTGATGGCTAATCAAATGGGCAAGGTCAGGGGTTGCCCCGAGAGGGTAGCCCAGGTGGAGCCTTAGGGAGGGGTATTGGCTCTGGAGGACTCGAAGTTGAGCAGCAATCGCCTCGCTAATACCTCCACTAAAGAGAAAATAAGGAATCACAACCAGTTCTTGGGGCTGATGGGCAGAGGATGTGGCGAGGGAAGCAATCACGCTCTCAAGGCTAGGCGGCATACTCCAATAGGCAACCTCGGCTCCTAGGTGCTGGGCCATGGCGACCATGGGACTATTTCCGCCTGGGCGCCGACTGCCGTGGGCGACGAGCACTGGCTTGGCAGAGGGAAATTGCTGGCATTGATTTTTTAACAGGTCGCTGATGCCCGCTAAGGAACCGAGATGGGGCAGTAACTCCAGGGTTATCGAACTCCTCAAAGACCCTTGGGCTAGGTCAATTTCCTGGGGCAGGTCGTCACGGACATGGACGCCCGGTAATAAAAATAAAGGCAAAATTCTGAGGCGATCGCCGCCATATCCCTTGATTTCCCTGGCGATCTTCTGGATTTGTTGATGGAGAGGTAGGGGATGACATTCCAAGCTCGCCGTAAAAAGGCGAGGAATACGCCGGGCGGAGGGGGCCAAGGTCATAGTCTGGCCGTGACTGGTTTCGGCTAAAAAAGGAGATGAGTTCCGTCGTTGGATGGCCGGCTCTAGCTGCTCGAGGGTCTGCGCGACCAAATACTCCAGACGCTCTAGGGCCACTTGGGAACGGGGGTCTCGGCTACCATGGGCCACCAATAGATAAGTGCAGTTCAAGGGAAGAATACTTAAGAAGTTATTAAGATTAGTTATTATCCTAACGAAGTTTAACCAGCAAGATCGTATCCAATGCCGCAAAATCTCCGCCCGGCTTTATATCCTCAGTTAATAATTCAATACAAAAGTCCTGTTGTTGAGTCAGAAAAATTAAATTTCACTAACAATTAGGCCCAATCGGTGAATTCAGCGTAATAAGGTAGGGGGAGATTTATGAAGGTCTCCAACCAGCAAATATATGGAGGTTTGGTATGGGTTTAACGGATTGGCTTAGTTTATTGCATCCATTTCTGGCGATCGCCGTTGTCTTCCCTTTTTTGGGAATTGTCCTGAGTCGAGCCTGGAAAACGAGAGAACGCCGACTTGAAGTTGCAGACCAACAAAAAAGTAAAATCCCGCCGGTGGTGGGACAAGAGCACGTGCAATCGGGCAAGATTTTTGCCGGTTCGGTGGTGAGTTTAGCTCTATTGGGGTTGGCTTATCCTATTTTTGAAAAAATCATTAGCAATAAAACCTGGACTAGCAATAGCTTTCAGGTGGTGTTTATTGTTTTAATGTTTGCCGCAACCATCGCCTCTTTGGTTCTGCTCTATCGAGCCCAAGCTGTCCATTGGCGAGCCATCTTTGCCACCCTAACCGGCATCGGGCTGATTATTTTAGGGTGTCAGGATGGGGTTTTTCGTCGCACCAATGAATGGTATTGGTCGCACTACTACTTTGGAGTGACCGCCGCCCTACTAATGATTTTTTCCCTGGCGATTATTCAAGATATTTATCGTGACCGTTCTCAAAAGTGGCGCACAGCCCATGTGGTCTTAAATATCTTTGCCACGGTTCTATTTTTGGGCCAGGGCTTCACCGGCTCGCGGGATCTGTTGGAAATTCCCCTGGCATGGCAAAAACCCTATATTTATAGTTGCGACTACACCAAATTGACCTGTCCGACCCAGCCGCAACCCTAAGCCGTGGTGTCTCCCCTGATCTACAATCCGAGGGAGGGGAGACGGGACGATGTTATTTGCCCATGCCCAGTTGCTGGGCCTTTTGGTAGACTTTACCTTCAGTGAGTAAGGACGGAGCAATCACCACTTCTACTCGTTGCATATCCTTCAGGGTTTTGGCCCCCAGGGTTCCCATGCTCGTTTTTAATGCTCCCAGCAGGTTATGGGTGCCATCATCCAAGCGGGCTGGACCAGTCAAAATTTCTTGGATGGTGCCGGTTGTGCCCACATTAATGCGAGTACCTCGGGGCAAAACGGGGCTAGGGGTTGCCATGCCCCAGTGAAAGCCGCGACCCGGAGCTTCAGCGGCCCGGGCAATGGGAGAGCCAATCATCACGGCATCGGCCCCACAGGCAATACACTTACAAATATCTCCACCGGTAATGATTCCTCCATCGGCAATCACCGGAATATAGTGTCCGGTCTCAGCATAGTACTGATCCCGGGCGGCGGCACAATCGGCGATCGCCGTTGCTTGGGGAACACCGACTCCCAACACGCCCCTAGAGGTACAAGCCGCCCCTGGGCCAATGCCGACCAAAATGGCGGCGGCTCCCACTTTCATCAAATTTAGTGTCACTTCGTAGGTGACACAGTTGCCCAAAATAACGGGCATGGGCATCTCTTGGCAGAGTTTGGCTAAATCTAGAAACGGCACAGACTCGGGGGAAAGATGATCCGTTGATACCACCGTGGCTTGGATAAAGAGTAGATCCGCCTGGGCTTCGGCCACCACCGAGCCAAAACGAGCCGCCCCGGCCGGGGTCAAGCTCACCGCCGCAATGCCACCCTGGGCTTTGATTTCAGTAATGCGTTTATGGATCAGGTCTGCTTTAACCGGTTCAGCATAGAGCTCTTGCATTAACCCAACAAATTCTGATTTGCCGACCGAGGCAATGCGGTCCAAAATCGGGTTTGGGTCTTCATAGCGGGTTTGAATGCCTTCTAAATTCAGGACTCCCAACGCCCCCAACGCGGAGAGACGCACCGCCATGGCCGCATCCACAACCCCATCCATGGCACTGGCAATAATTGGAATCGGGCGTTCAATGTTCCCCAAAACCCAGTGGGCATCCGCCAAGGACGGATCTACAGTACGCACTCCGGGGACCAGTGCAATTTCGTCGATACCATAGGCCCGACGAGCGGTTTTTCCCCGTCCGATTGTAATAGTCACGCGATTTGATTTCCCAAAGTATTTGCCTAGGGTATCAAATTTTTTCACCCTTGCCTAACCACACCCAAATCTCCCTTAGGGTTTTCTAACCCTTGAGGCGATGCACTTGTTGCCACTGTTCCGTTGTCACCCGAAAATTGGTGCTATTGGGAGCTTTGATCACCAGGAGCTGTTTGAGTAGTTGGTCTTGTTTGAGCTCATGGCGGCGGAGGGGTTGTCCCAGCAGTTTTCGCACAAATTTGAGCATGGCCCTTGGTTTATCGGCTCTAATGGAGGTGGAATTATTCCAATAGTCTAGGTCTGGGATCGCCTCTAAAATTTGGGGAGGAGCAATGATTTCCGCGATCGCATAGATGCCCGCATCGGCCCCGGCGAGCCACACTAACACGCCATCTCCGGTTTTGATTTCCTGGGCGTAGCGGGTGACTAACCAAGGCATTTGTTCATGATCTCGTAGAGCATCCAAAATGCGATAGTACTTAGGATTGCCCTGGAAAAGCCAGTAGTTCATGATTACCTCAATCAGGGGTTAAAGGAGAGGTCTTCTGTCAAGATTAAGACAAAAATCGTCTTCAGTTCCGGCTACTATGAGTTTCAATTAGCCATTTTCCGCTATCCTGACCCGATCTTTCTGGCCCGTTGTTCTATTATGATGTTGCAAGTAGAAACCCAAGACCCTGATACCTCCATGCTGACCGCCACAAAAACCGCCGTCCTGATTATTGGGGGGGCTGAAGACAAAGTTAACGGCCAAGAAATTCTACAAACATTTTGGGCACGCTCTGGAGGGAGCGAAGCGGTATTGGCGATCATTCCCTCTGCCTCCCGTGAACCGGTATTAATTGGCGATCGTTACCAACAAATCTTTATGGCCATGGGTGCTAAGGCCATTAACGTGCTGGATGTTCGGGACCGAGCCCAAGGAGACGATCCGGAGCTTCTCTCCGTTGTGGAAGAATGCACGGGAGTCTTTATGACCGGGGGCGATCAACTGCGTCTCTGCGAATTGTTGTCAGATACCCCTCTTATGGCACGGATACGTCAGCGGGCTCAACGGGGGGAAATTAGTCTGGCCGGAACTAGTGCCGGGGCGGCGGTGATGGGACATCACATGATCGCCGGGGGCAGTAGCGGAGAATGGCCCAATCGCGCCCTGGTTGATTTATCCATCGGGTTGGGGATTGTTCCTGAAATCATCGTAGACCAGCATTTTCATAATCGGAATCGGATGGCTCGCCTTTTGAGCGCCGTATCTAGTCATCCCGAGCTATTGGCCTTGGGCATTGATGAAGATACCTGTGCGTTATTTGAACAGGATGGGCTGATTCGCGTCCTAGGCCAAGGGACAGTCACCTTCGTGGATGCTAAAGAAATGAGTTATTCCAACGGCTCGTCCGTTAGCTCCGATCGCCCGTTAAGCCTGCATAACCTACGACTCCATATTCTCGCGTCCGGTGAGACCTATCATCTCAAACACCACAAAACTACCGCCAAAGCCTAGCCATAACCTCTGGTTCTTGTGCTGGCGAATGGATGACCGTTTCCAGTCTCAGTAAATGTTCATAGCAAACAGTTCTGGGGCAATACGACCCTAGACAATAATTAAGTCTGCGATTTCCCCTCCCGCTCCGATCCTAAGCTTCCCACTGCGAATTCCGACCTAGAGTAATCATGAAAATCCTGAAGACCCTGACCCTACGCGGCCCGAATTATTGGAGTATTCGACGCAAAAAATTAATTGTCATGCGACTTGACCTAGAAGACCTAGCTGATCGCCCCTCGGATCAGATTCCGGGCTTCTACGAGGGATTGGTGTCGGCCTTACCCACCTTGGTTGAACATTATTGTTCCCCGGGACATCGCGGCGGATTTTTAGAGCGGGTAAAATCGGGAACCTACATGGGGCACATCATCGAGCACATTGCCCTGGAGTTACAGGAATTGGTCGGGATGCCGGTGGGCTTTGGTCGTACCCGTGAAACAGCGGATCCGGGGGTTTACAACGTTGTCTTTGAGTATGTCGATGAGCAGGCGGGGCGCTATGCGGGCCGGGCGGCGGTGCGATTGTGTCAGGCTCTAGTGGAAATCGGCACCTATGCCCTAGCCGAATTGGAACGGGATTTGGCCGACCTGCGCGACCTGGGAGCCAATTCGGCCTTGGGCCCCAGTACCGAAACCATTGTCACCGAAGCGGAGACCCGGCAAATTCCTTGGATGACGCTGGGAACCAGGGCCATGGTGCAGTTAGGCTATGGTATTCATCAGCAACGCATCCAAGCCACCCTCAGTTCCTATTCCGGTATTTTGGGCGTAGAGCTGGCCTGCGATAAAGAAGGCACCAAAAATATCCTGCAAGAATCGGGGATTCCTGTCCCTCGGGGCACAACCATTCAGTACTTTGAAGACCTAGAAACGGCGATCACCGATGTGGGAGGCTACCCGATCGTGATCAAACCCCTCGATGGCAACCACGGGCGGGGCATCACCATTGATATCTCTAACTGGAATCAGGCGATCGCCGCCTACGACCTAGCCAGTGACGAATCCAAGAGCCATTCCATCATTATCGAACGCTACTACAAAGGCAGTGACCACCGAGTTTTGGTGATTAATGGCAAGTTGATTGCTGTAGCCGAGCGCATTCCTGCCCATGTGGTTGGAGATGGCCATGCCAGCATTGCCGACTTGATCGAAAAAACTAACCAAGACCCCCACCGGGGCCATGGGCATGACAATGTGCTAACCAAAATTGTGGTTAATAAAACCGCTCTCGATGTCCTAGAACGGCAGAACTTCAACCTGGACAGCATTCTAGCGCCAGGGGAAATCGCCTACCTAAGAGCCACAGCCAACCTCAGTACTGGCGGCGTTGCCATCGACCGCACCGATGATATTCACCCCGAAAATATCTGGCTAATGGAGCGCGTAGCTAAGGTCATTGGCTTAGATATCTGCGGTATTGATGTAGTTACCACCGATATCACCCAACCCCTGCGGGAAACCGGGGGAGTCATTATTGAAGTTAATGCGGCTCCTGGGTTTCGGATGCACGTTGCCCCGAGCCAAGGTCTACCCCGCAATGTGGCGGCTCCGGTTTTAGATATGCTCTTTCCTCCGGGAACTCCCAGCCGGATCCCCATTGTTGCCATTACTGGAACCAATGGCAAAACCACCACGACCCGCTTAATTGCGCATATTCATCGACAAAGTGGCAAAACCGTGGGCTACACTAGCACCGATGCCATCTATATCAATGAGTATCTAGTGGAAAAGGGCGATAACACTGGCCCCTACAGTGCCAATGTTATTTTACGAGACCCAACGGTTGAAATCGCTGTCCTAGAGACGGCGAGGGGAGGTATTCTCCGTTCTGGATTAGCCTTTGATAGCTGTGATGTGGGGATTGTGCTGAATGTCGCCGCCGACCATTTGGGGTTGGGCGATATCGATACTATTGAACAAATGGCTCGGGTTAAAGGCGTTGTAGCCGAAGTTGTGAATCCCCAAGGCTATGTCGTCTTAAATGCCGATGATCCTTTGGTTGCCGCCATGGCTGAAAATGTCCATGCCCACATTGCTTATTTTTCCATGGATGCGGAAAATCCTATTGTTCAAGAGCATATCCGCCGTGATGGCATTGCCGCCGTCTACGAAAATGGCTATCTGTCGATTCTAGAAGGGACTTGGACGCTACGGCTAGAACAAGCGGTGAATTGTCCGATCACCATGGGGGGGCTGGCTCCCTTTATGATTGCCAATGCCTTGGCGGGTGCCCTCGCCGCCTTTGTCCATGGCGTGGATATTGAGCAGATTCGCCAAGGACTCCGGAGTTTTTATCCCTCGGCGGAGCAAACCCCCGGACGAATGAATTTATTTGACCTAGGCGATCGCCATGCTTTGGTGGACTATGCCCATAATCCGGCGGGCTATCAAGCGGTGGGTCAGTTTGTACAAAATTGGCCCGGGCAACGCCTAGGGGTGATTGGGGGTCCTGGCGATCGCCGGGATGAGGACTTGATCGAACTAGGGCAGATTGCCGCCAAGGTCTTTGACCGCATTATTGTCAAGGAAGATGAAGATAAACGCGGCCGTGACGCCGGAGAAGCCGCTAATTTGATCATCAAGGGGATTTTGCAAACCAATCCGAATCTCCCCTACGAATTAATTTTGTCGGAAACGGACGCCCTAGAAACCGGATTAAATCAGGTGGACAAAAAGGGACTCGTCGTGATTTTCCCTGAAAGCGTAAGTCAGGTGATCGCCATTATTCAACAACGACAATGCGCCGGTTGAGCCACCCCCAGGAACGATAGTAAAAAACATCCCCGACGCGGGGGATTCATTTATTAAAAGAAGCGGGTGGGGGGAATCGAACCCCCATCATTAGCTTGGAAGGCTAAGGTTTTACCACTAAACTACACCCGCAAATGCAAGCCTTAACAATCATAGCATAGTCTGTCTGATTGAGTCACCCCTTGCCGAGACCAGTTAACCAGAAAGTATTAAGCCAGAGCAAAAGGCCCGCAATCCCCAGGCAAAGAAACCCGGAAACGCCTGCCAAGGGCTGATTTTTGACACCCACGAGCCAGTTTCCCTCGTTTTTTTGGTAACGGATCAGCTCGGCACTATCTAGAGAGGCCAGGGCAAAGACCCAGGCACTATGGAGTCCCCAGGCAATGCCAATACTGCCTAGATCGCTAGCTCTGGCGATCACCAGGATCATTCCCATCAGCCAAAGCCCTGGAATTTGCGGCAGAGTCAACGAGCGTTCCCACAGTAAGTGCAGTAGAGCAAAAATCAAGCTTGAGATCACCGCGGACCACAACCAGGAAAACTCCCGTTGGAGCTGGGTCAAAAATAGCCCTCGAAAAATAAATTCTTCAGTGAGACCAATCCAGAGCGATAGCAAGAGAATGGGGACGCTGAGCTGACACCACGATCGCCAATTTTCTTGACGCCATTGAATCCATCCCCCCAGGGTTTCCAGTCCAAACACCAGCCCAAGGCTAAGGAGTCCCATGAACCAACCGCTTAAAACGGAGGTCATCAACGGCAACTGCCACTTTAGACCATAGGCGCTTAGGGGCAATCCCTCCCAACCAAGAACCAACCACACTACTCCAGGAACGAGGAGGTAGAGAGACGCCACTAGGGGGAGCTTTTGCTCTGGTAAAGTTCCCACAAGGGGATACCAATCTAAGCGCTTTCCCAAAACCAAGGCAATGGGCGACCAGAAAAGTATCCATAACGCCAGAAATGCAGTAATTTTCAGCCCTGCCGATAACGCTAGCCAACGGTCAAATCCCATGGGAATGCTTTTGCCAAAAATAATGTTTTAGACCAGACTTGATCACACTGTGATCATTAGATGTCTTTAGGTCACAATGAAATTAGGAGATACCTAACTTTTAAGTATCTCCACAACCAGAACAAGACAATAATAAAATCCGTAGCTAAATCTACTCTTCTTCAGTGCCTGCGTCATCGCTTAGGTCTATCTGCTTCAGATGAATATGTTTATAGCCCAGTTTTATTTCAAACTCATCACCGGATTTCAAACCCATCTGCTCCGTGTAGGTTGAGCCAATGACAATTTGTCCATTTTTATGGACGCTTACCCGAAATGTCGGTTCACGGCCACGACCGTCTTTAACACTACCGGGTTCTAGCGGAATGCCTTTAGCCGCAAGGACTGCATCATAGAAGTCAGTTAAATTTACACGAATTTGGCCATCTTTAGTCGTAGAGTAATAGCCACAGGCCTTTGCTGTTTCACGGCGGGGCATTTCAGAACACTCTTTGAGTTTGTGTAGGAGTGCTTTGCCACTTAATGGGATAGCTGTCTCAGGCATATGCTTAATAAATTCCTTATTTTTTGGGGAGTGATTGTGGATCTTCTTTAAACTTGATCATGATCAAAATATAGCACTAAATCTTAGCTAAAAACAAAATAGTTCTAATTTTCAAGACTAGGAAGTTCGGTCTTTTGATGCTAATAAACGAAGCGAAGTCTATCCATTCCCGTTGATTTCGAGAATGGTTTATCTAGAATTTGCCCCATGGAAGAAGGTTGGGCAAAATGCACTATTTAGTAAAGGTGTTACTAACATTTGCTCAGCTCCAGTAGGCTTTTTAGTCCCATCACAGTCTAGTTCGGAGGACAAAACTCCATTTTTGCAGGGCATCCAAGGACTTTGAGCGGGGAAGGGGGTCATTGCTTTAGACTGTTACTTACAATCATCCTTCATCTCCACTTCTGCGGCATTGCCTGTACTGCCATGCAAATTCAATTTCAGATATTGCGCCAAGCGCCGAATAAACCGTCCTATGCCCAGACCTATTGTTTGGAGGCTGACCCCAGTCAGACGATTCTGGACTGTCTCAATCGTATTAAATGGGAACAGGATGGGAGTTTGGCGTTTCGCAAAAATTGCCGAAATACCATTTGTGGTAGTTGTACGCTTAAAATCAACGGTCGCTCAGCCCTGGCTTGCAAAGAAAATGTAGAAGCTGAGTTAAAACGGGCACACTTGAGCGAGGCGGATATGCCGACGATTACCATTGCGCCCATGGGAAACTTGCCTGTGATTAAGGATTTAGTGGTAGATATGCAACCGTTTTGGCAGGATTTGCAGGCGATCACCCCCTACATTAGTCGTGAAAGCCCAGCCTTGCCGGAGCGCGAATTTCTTCAGAGTCCAGCGGAACGGGAGGCATTAAACCAGGTCGGTAACTGCATTCTTTGTGGTGCCTGTTATTCGGAATGCAATGGCAAGCTCGTTAATCCTGATTTTGTGGGGCCCCATGCCCTGGCCAAGGCCCAACGCTTATTAGAGGATGGACGAGACCAAGCAACACAAAAGCGATGGGACGACTATGGAGAGGGTATAAAAGGAGTCTGGGGTTGTACGCGCTGTTATCTTTGTAATGCGGTGTGTCCGATGGAGGTGGCGCCGATGGATCAAATTGGTAAAATCAAACAGAAACTATTAGCTCAGAAGAATGCACAAACTAGCCGCCCATTACGTCACCGCAAAGTGCTCATCGATTTGGTCAAATCTGGAGGATGGGTAGACGAACGCAAATTTGGTTTATACGTTGTCGGCAACTATGGCCGCGACCTCAAGGGCATCGCTAGTATTTTACCCCTAGGATTACGGATGCTCAGTAGTGGAAAATTTCCTGTTTTCTTTGAGGCATCGGCCGGAACTGAATCGGTTCGCGCTTTGATTGAACATCTACAGTCTGATACTCCTAGCTAGGAGCTGGCACAGCGAAACCCTGCAAAAATCTCTCGTACCCAGGGATGATACCAGTTGCGAAAACTAGAGCGTAGTCCCCAGGGTTGCGTTGCCCAACTGCCTCCCCGCAGTACGCGATGCTGGCCATCAAAATAGACCTGGGAATAACCAGCATAGGGATAGGGCTCAAATCCATCGTAGGGAGAAAAGGTGGATGCAGTCCACTCCCAGACGTTCCCGAGGAAGTTAGAAAGTCCAACGTCATCTTTTCCTCCCGGGATTTTTGGGTGAACCAAAGATTGCCGACGGGCGGCGTTTTCCCATTCCGCTTCGGTGGGAAGACGTTTGCCGAGAAAGTTAGCATAGGCCTCGGCTTCGTAGGCGCTAACTCCATAGACGGGATGATCCTCACCGCAACCAGACACAGACCAATAGAGGGGCAATCTTATCTGGTTTTGTTGTCGCCATTGCCAACCTTCATCTGACCAATAATCTGGGGTCAGATACCCCCCGCTTGCAATAAAGTGTTGATAATTACCCCGAGTCACCGGCTGGGGATCAAGTCGATAGGAGTCTAATTCTATCCAGTGGACCGGTCGTTCATTATCCTGGGCCCAAAGGTGGTTACTTCCCTGCCAAAACCCACCTTTGGGTATTTTAAGCATGGATGAAGTCCTGTCTAGGGCTTGCTTCTCCTCAGGAATAGTGAGGGCTAGGTTATGGGGATAGACTCCTGCTAAATGCAATAAAATGGCGATCGTTTCGCTGTGCTGACATTCGTGTTGTAATAGCCACCATAAAAGGCGATCAGTATTGGCACCCGCATAGGATCGAATAAAAGCCACCGACTGCTGACGAACCGCCTGGAGGTAGTCGAGAATACTGGCAAAATCGGGCAGCTGACAACGGTCTGCTTTCCCTAAACCATCAGCCCGAAATAACCGAGTAGACCCTGGACAAGGGGGGGGCGTAATGCCATAGCTCTTTTCCAGTATCCATAGGGCTTCAGTATAGGCAATATGCCCTAAATGCCACCCTACCGGACTAAATTCGGGGTGAATTTGGCAAACAAAAATATCTGGTGTCACGATGTCAAACAATGCCAGGGTCTTGTGCCGGCAAGTCTGCATCGCTTGCTCTAGGCAAGAAGCTGAATTAGTAGGGAAGACAACCATTTATTGTCGGAGCAATGGCTCTTTTTTTTTTACCGAGGGAGATTTTCAGTTCAAAAAACCAGAATAAATATAGAGTAATAGAAAAGACCTCTAGAGTATAGACTAGAGGTCTTTTCTGGCTTAGAAAGAGAATCCTGGCATCGGACTATTGTCCCGGAGGGCAACCCCTCAAGTATCGTCGCCGCTGTCACGTTTCACAACCGAGTTCG
>JBGSZT010000189.1:0-11849 GCA_041750255.1 Synechocystis sp. | reverse complement strand
TGTTCATACATGCTCTGGCGGAATTGGCTCAACTGCTCGAAAATCATAGGGTCAATGTGCATTACTTTTTCATTGACTTTACGGCAGTTAGTGCCTTGCACGGACTGCCGTTTTCTACCCGGTTAGTCCAAACTCCAGATTCTAAACCCCTCAGCTATTTCTTTATAAGCCCTATGGATCAACGACAGTATGCCCCCGCCACCGAACGCAATCGTGATGCCATTGCTGATGTATTAATCCCACTAATTCCCGCCAGCGGCACTATTTTAGAGATTGCCAGTGGCACTGGAGAACACGGATTTTATCTTGCGCCCCGGATTGCGCCGCGACTCTGGCTTCCATCTGACCCCCATCCCCTCTGTCGAGCTAGCATTCGTGCCTGGCGCGACCATTACGAGGGCGATAATTTTTTGGAGCCGTTGGCTTTGGACGTAGAGGTCAATCCCTGGCCGGTAGAATCAGATACACCATCCCCGGCCATTGCCGCTATTGTTGCCATCAATTTAATTCATATTTCTCCCTGGTCTGCCTGCCTCGGACTCCTGGCGGGGGCAGAGCGGATTTTACCAATAGGCGGTATTTTGTATTTGTATGGCCCCTATCGCCAAGCCAATAAGCCCACGGCCCCAAGCAATGAAGCCTTTGACCAATACCTCAAATCCCAGAACGCTGATTGGGGATTGCGGGAATTAGAAAAGGTGTTGGCAGAAGCCCAAAAACGGGGATTAGATCCTAAAAAAGTCGTTGAAATGCCAGCCAATAATCTTTCTGTTGTGTTTGAACGACGAAGCCATGTCTGACCAACATTATTATTAATTATTATCAAATCCCACTGGTTTGATGACACGGCTTCTATCGGATCTTTTTAGAATAGTTAAGTGGGGTACTCCATGGGAAAAATTCTATGACATCCAAGACCTTTGACCGAGAAGCCGCCCGTCTAGAGGCATTAAGGCAATATCACATTTTAGATACTCCTCCTGAAATAGGGTACGACGACATTACAACCCTAGCCAGCTTTATTTGTGATGTTCCTATTTCTCTAATTAGTTTTGTGGATGTAGACCGTCAGTGGTTCAAATCTAAGGTGGGAGTCGATGTCACCGAAACGTCCCGTGATGTTTCCTTTTGTGCCCATGCCATCCTGGGAGAAACCATGATGGTGATTAATGATGCTCTTTTGGATGAACGCTTTGTCAACAATCCATTGGTGACGTCTGCTCCCGGTATTCGTTTTTATGCCGGGGTTCCCTTGGTGTCCCCAGAAGGTTACCCTCTGGGAACGCTTTGTGTCATCGATCGCCAGCCGAGGGAATTATCAGACTCCCAAAAAAGAGCCCTAGATGCCTTGGGTCGTCAAGTGGTGACCCAGTTAGAGCTCAAACGAGTGTCATTTCAGTTGGCAGATTCCCTGGAAAAAATCAATCTCATGACTGGCTTAATTCCTATTTGCTCTTACTGTAAAGGTATCCGCAACGATGAAGGCTTTTGGTCAACGGTTGAGATGTTCATGAAACAATACTCGGATATTGAATTTACCCACGGTGTTTGCGATCATTGTATGCGAGAGCATTTTCCTGAAGTGGCTGAGGTTTTGCTAGGAAAACCTTAAGATTCGAGATTACTCCTATGCCTCGGTTTCGTGGGTAATTAAACGGGCAAGGGAATCCTGTAGGTCTTGGGTTAAGCTGGCGATCGCCTGACGACGGTTTTGTTTATAGTCAGCCCAATAATCAGTGACGACCAAGGGCTCGGCGATGGAAATTACCGCTTTTTGTTTGCCCAAACTAGGTCGAAATGCAGCGGCTTCTCCCTTAATCCGGGTCACCACATCCCACAACAACAATAAAGTATCGGCAAAGCGCTCTACACTGGGTTTTTCTTTGACATAATGCCCCGTGACCGCCACAAAGGATTCCACTAAGCGCATATGCCATAGCCGCAAACTCGCTTCCTCCGCCAGGCGATCGGCTAATCCCTGTTGAACCGCCGGCAAAGACTCTCCCTCCTTGATGTCATCCCGATAAATGTAGTCCCAGCCCGCCTGTTCCAAGCGCCGACAGCGGTCGGTAATGGTTCCTTTTCCGGCTAAATTAAAATACTGCTCTGCCACGCCCAACGCGACCTGGAGTAAATTTTGCAACCGTAGGGACAAAAGATTGTTCTCATCATCCTGTACCGTTTCAAGATTCTCCCGAAGCTGTTGTTGCAATACCTCAGGCTTGGGTAAGGACTGGTGATAAAAGGTTCGATAAAAACGTTCCATTTCGCTCAGGATCGTTTCTCCTAATCGATAAAGCCGTTGGTAAAGGTAATCCTGGTCCAAACTACGGGAATGTTCCAATTGGATGCCACAGTCCTGCTCTAGACCCGTCAGCAACGATTCGATCTCTTGCCAGGGGGGTGTTAAATAAAAATATTGAATGCCGATGGGTAAAATCAAAACCTTTTCATCTCGCTGGGCTTTGCGGAGGTCTTCCACTCCCCAAAATCCCAATTGAACAATGCCCGGCTCTAGCGGGCTAATCACCTCATTATGGCCATTGGTTGCGCCCTCCGGAGCCGCCGCCAAGGGGTAGTCCGCATTAACCAATAAATCCCGTGCAGAGCGGAGTCCGGCCAAATCCAATTTCCCCCGTTGAATAGAGGTTCCTCCCAAGCGAGAATAGAGCCATCCCACCGCCTTCCCGGCCCAGAGGGGAATGCCTCGGTCATACATAAAATGGGCATGGGTCGATGGGTTGAGGGGAGAATTAAGCCGTTGGGCAGACTCGGGCAAAAGTTTCCAGCAGAGATATCCTAAACAATAGGGATCATTGACACTCGGGTGACGAAAGGCCAACAGGAGCCTAACGTTCCCTGCCTGGAAATCAGCGTAGGTGCGGGTCAGGGTATCGAGGCCCGATGCCTCAATCTCGGCCAAGGGAGTTTTCCAATGCAACCAAAACGGTAGGAGAGTTTGGGCTGCCCTCAGCACCCAGGGATTCAGTCGGGGAGCGATAAATTCTAGAGCAGGCTGAGCACGGGGTAGGGTTGGCATAGGGTTAGGCAATTTTGCGGGGGTGTATCGCCATATTTTACCGAAACTCACAGTAAAGCCTCTGTTTTTAGCCATCGAGGTTGGGCTAGACAAGACAGTAAATCGGTTTTTAAAAACTGACTCCTTGGCAAAAAAAATGTCAGCAAAAAGCGAGGATACCATCTCGGAGAATTTTCATCTAAACGGTAAGATGCTTGGATGACCCTTTGCTAATTAGCCATGTACGAAAAACTGATTCCCCCGACCCTTGGCTCCAAAATCACGTTCCAGGACGGAAAACCCCAGGTTCCCCGTGACCCGATTATTCCCTTCATTCGTGGAGATGGAACCGGAGTTGATATTTGGCCCGCCACCGAAGCTGTGATTAATAGCGCCGTCGAAAAAGCCTACGGCGGAGCGCGTCAGATTCATTGGTTTAAGATTTATGCGGGGGATGAAGCCTGCGACCTCTACGGCACCTACCAATATTTGCCCCAGGATACTCTAAACGCGATTCAAGAGTATGGCATTGCCATCAAGGGGCCCCTGACAACGCCCATTGGAGGGGGCATTCGTTCTTTGAATGTGGCCCTACGGCAAATTTTTGACCTCTATGCCTGTGTGCGTCCCTGTCGTTATTATGCGGGAACTCCCTCTCCCCACCGTTACCCCGAAAAGCTGGATGTGATTGTCTATCGGGAAAACACGGAGGATATTTACCTCGGCATTGAATGGAAGCAGGGGTCGGAGATAGCAGAAAAACTAATTGATATTCTGAATAATGAGTTGATTCCAGCGACGCCAGAACACGGCAAAAAACAAATTCCCTTGGATTCCGGGATTGGCATTAAGCCCATTAGCAAAACCGGCTCTCAACGCTTAGTCCGCCGGGCGATCCAACAGGCGCTACTGTTACCCAGCCCCAAAAATCAAGTCACCCTAGTGCATAAGGGCAATATTATGAAGTACACCGAAGGTGCTTTTCGAGATTGGGGCTATGAGGTGGCGACCCAGGAATTTCGGGCGGATTGTGTGACCGAACGGGAATCCTGGATTTTGGCTAACCAAGAAAAAAATCCTGACTTGACCCCTGACGATAATGCTCGTCTGATTGAACCCGGCTTTGATGCCCTCACCCCAGAAAAACAAACGGTGATTTGTCAAGAAGTTCAGGATGTTTTTGACACCATCGGCGCAACCCATGGCAATGGCCAATGGCGCGAAAAGGTGATGGTAAATGACCGAATTGCCGATAGCATTTTTCAACAAATTCAAACCCGTCCTGATGAATATTCCATCTTGGCGACCATGAACCTAAACGGGGATTATCTCTCCGATGCGGCAGCGGCGATCGTCGGTGGTCTAGGAATGGGCCCCGGGGCTAATATTGGCGATCAAGCGGCAATTTTTGAGGCAACCCATGGCACGGCTCCCAAACACGCGGGGCTAGACCGGATTAATCCCGGCTCTCTGATTCTGTCGGGGGTGATGATGCTGGAATTTATGGGCTGGCAAGAGGCCGCTGATTTGATCAAAAAAGGAATCTCAACGGCGATCGCCGAGGGGGAAGTGACCTATGACCTGGCTCGACTGATGTCGCCCCCCGTGGAACCACCGCTAAAATGTTCAGAATTTGCCCAGGCAATTATCCGACATTTTGACTAGCCGGCAAATTAATCAGGGGGGGGGGAAGATGTCTCGTCTCCCTCCCCAAGCAAAGAGATTAATAAAACCTAGGGCGGATTTCTTGATACGATTAGGAAATTTGGCATCACTCCAGACCCGATAGGATTACCTAACTATGTTTTTAAAAAATTATCTATCTCGCCTCTTGGCCCTAGTACTTGTTGTCGTTGTTGGCTTGATGGGATGCTCTAGCACCACTGGCTTAACCGGAAATTATAGTCAAGATACGTTAACTGTGATCGAAACTATGACCACTGCCCTCGATTTACCCGCAGACGCTTCCAATCGTGCGGAAATCCAGGAGTTAGCCCGAGCCCAGATTAATGATTACATTTCTCGCTATCGCAAAGAAACAAAATCCGGTGGTCTCCGTTCCTTCACCACCATGCAAACCGCACTTAATTCCTTAGCGGGTTACTACACTTCCTACGGGTCTCGGCCAATTCCCGATAAATTAAAAAAACGGCTAAAGCTGGAGTTTACCCAAGCCCAACGCTCGGTAGAACGAGGGGTCTAACTCAAAAATCCCCAATTTTTTTCCTGGTCAATGGTTTGCTTTTTTTCCCAGACACTGGCCAGGTTCCTTGGGCAGAAGCAGAAATAGTTTTTCTCCTCAGAAGTCTGTCCTAAAATAGTAGAGTTAACGTAACCCCATTGGTGGTGGTGGAGGTCAAGGTCTTGGATGAACTACGGTCAGCCCTAGAATTAGCGACGGAAGATGAACTAAAACAACTTACTCAAATTCTCTTCGCTCGTAAATTTAATCCTCTGGATTATTTGCAGACCCCCCAACCGATGGAGGTTCAAAGTCAAGATTGGCAGGAGTGGTTGGATTCTCTAGAAAAGCGTTTCCGCTTTTTGGCCGCCGATGGATTTACGGTCATTCGCGGTAAAACTAAGGAATTTAGCTACCGGTCTACCTTAATTCAAGTCTGTCAGTATCTGAAAATTCCCTACGCGAAGCAGATGACCACGACGGATATTGAAGCCGAGATTTTTCTGCATTTGGTTAATCAGGCTTGGAAAAAATTACCAAAGCCCGAGCAACAGTCTTTGATCGTCCGTATTCAACAATCCTTAGATAAGTCGCCTTTACCGGAACCGTTGCCGATTCAGCTCCAACACAATCCGGTTAATTTTTTATTGCGGGGCAGTGGGGCGATCGCCATTAATAATGTGCTTAAACCCCTATTGATGAAGCGGATCATTACGGAATTTAGCCTCCATCTGGCCCAGTATCAGGCGGCACAATCTGCCTTGGCCAAGGGAGGCGCGTTGATCGGTTCCCAAATCCAACGACAGCTAGCTATACAAACGGCCCGTCAGAGTATGACCGCCAGTGCGGCCCGCTACGGAGCCGTCAGAACCGTATTTGCCTTTGTGGGCCCAGTCCTCTGGGGCTGGTTTTTGGCAGACCTCGGTTGGCGGGCGATCGCCACGAACTATGGACGCATTATCCCCGTGATTTTTGCCTTGGCTCAAATTCGGCTGACCCGTTCCGACTGTTGGCAACTGGCCTAGGGCTAACATATTTACGTATTGTGTAGGGAAAGTAGTATCTTGAAATTACGGCAGACCTTCTCCGCCATTCCTCCCCTGAGACGGGAATGGCAAGCCCTGCAATGGGGTGTGATTTGGTTACCAATCAACCCAATCCTGGCGCTTTTGGGGTTAGTTTTTGCCTTGGTGGGCACCTGGAAATCTAGGTTTCAGCAGGTGAGTTCCGATGCCTTGGCCAAAGGGTTTGGTCTGCTAAGTCTTTGGTTGATTTTTACGGCTATTGTTGCCCACAGCCGGGGAGAGGCTCTGTTGGGATTGGCTAATTTTCTGCCTTATTTTACCGTCTTTTTAGCCTATCGGCTGATTCTACGCCATTTTTCCCATCTAAAATCCCTGGCCTGGCTACTCAGTGTCTCCGCTTTGCTGTTAGTGATTCTGGGGTTGGGTCAAATTTATGGCGGTTGGGCAAGCTCCCCTTGGCTCCGTGCTATGAGTACGAACTTGGTGGCAGGGGGTCATCCGGCGGGGCGGATGTCATCGTTGCTGACCTATGCCAATATTTTTTCCGCCTATTTATTGATGGTATTTCCCCTGAGTTTGGGGTTATTGATCGAGCGAGTCCGGCAATGGCGACGACATCCCCAGCGTTTTCCTATTTGGGTCATTGCTTTACTGGCTTTAATCTGTATTGGTCAGGCGATCGCCTTGGGTCTGACGGAGTCCCGCAGTGCCTGGGCCATTGCCTTCTTGATTTGCCTGAGCTACGCCCTTTATTTGAGCTGGTATCCCTTGATTGCCCTGGGGAGTTTTTTGGCGGGGATTGTGCTCTGGTCGGCCTTTGGTCCGGTGGGGAAAGAACCATTACGGCAAATTGTCCCGCGCTACCTCTGGGCTCGCCTCTCCGATGAACTTTATCCCGACCGCTACAGAACGGCGATGCGGAGTACCCAATGGGAATTTGCGTGGAACATGAGCCTAGCCCGCCCTGGTACTGGCTGGGGTCTACGGAACTTTACACCGCTTTACAAAGCTGAAATGAATGTTTGGCTGGGTCATCCCCACAGTTTTCCGCTGATGCTCTTGGCCGAAACGGGCATTCCCGGTACCTTACTTTTTTTGGGACTAGTGGCTTGGATTCTTTATCACGCCACTCAACTTTGCCTCAAGCTAGCCCGACGTTCCCAGCATCAACGCTATCAACAGGCCCATTTATTGTTGTTGTCCTATTTGATCGCCTTTGGCAGTGTCACGCTTTATAATCTCTCCGATGTCACCGTCTTTGACCTGCGGGTTAATCTTTTGGGCTGGATTCTCCTCGCGGCGATCGCCGGGGTAAGTCAGCCCATCAAAGGCAACAATCGTCAGATTAGCCTGGAAATTGCCCGTCCCTGACATCCGTACTAAAATCCTTGACCGCTTGGGTAATCAGAGTTTGCAACGACACATAGACCTTGGCAAAGGGGGGAGCCTTGGGGGTGAGCCCGAGGAGATCGGCGGTGACGAGGATTTGTCCGTCACAATGGGGGCCGGCACCAATGCCAATGGTGGGAATATCTAAGCGTTGGCGAATGGTAGCGGCAAGGTCACTGGGAATATGTTCTAGCACCAGGGCAAATACCCCTGCTTCGGCTAGGGCGATCGCCTGGGATAAAATTCGTTCAGCGGCGATCGCCGATTTTCCCTGCTGTTGATAGCCCAATTGATGCACCGATTGCGGCGTCAGACCCACATGACCCATCACCGGAATACCAATTTCCACCAAACGAGCCACGGTCTCTACCATGTGAGGATATCCCCCTTCGAGCTTGACCGCTTGGACTCCAGCTTCCTTGAGCAGGCGGCCGGCGGAGTGAATCGCCTGGCTGACATTTTCTTGATAGCTCAAA
This sequence comes from Synechocystis sp., assembly GCA_041750255.1. Lineage (GTDB taxonomy): Bacteria > Cyanobacteriota > Cyanobacteriia > Cyanobacteriales > Microcystaceae > Synechocystis. The sequence continues at coordinate 3,758 of JBGSZT010000189.1, read as the reverse complement.
AAAGGCAAATCACAGACCACGAGAGCTTGCTTCACGCCTCGTTTGACGGCCGCCGCATGGTGAATCATTTGCTCAAGGGTAACGGGGAGAGTGGTTTCGTAGCCCAGGGCGACCATGGCCAAGGAATCTCCCACTAAAATCACGTCTACTCCCGCTTGATCCAATAGGGTGGCGATCGCCGCATCCCAGGCCGTCAAGGCAACAATTGGACGGTTCGTCCGTTTCCATTCCTGGAGTCGATAGGGAGTGATGACCATAGTACGGTTAAGCCCGAACCGCTTCTAGGATACGCGAAAAATAAAAACTAGTGCTGGTCATGCCGTTGCGCTGGACAGTAAAGCCATTTTTTTGCAGAGTTTGGACAATATCCTCTTCTTTGTGTTGATAGGCACGGGTGGTTTTACTGGGGCCAGGGAAGAGCTCCCCCACTTTTTTGAGTAAGGTCAAGGCCAAGGTTTTGGGGGCAAAGCTGAGAATTAAGCGGTTTTGGCTGAGGGAGGCTAAATGGGCAATCATCGCCGCCGCGTCGTTGGTGGGATAGTGAATCAAGACATCTAAACAGACCACTGTATGATACTGCCCCGTTAATTGGGCTAAGTCCTGGGCCATAAATGTAGGTCGATTGCCATAGCCCAAAATTTGTTCTGCCTTTGCCTGAGCTTCCCCGACCATTTTTTCGGAAATATCACTGCCGTAGACCAGGGCCCCCGATTGAGCCAGGGGGATGCTGAGACTGCCCACCCCACAACCCGCGTCACAGACTACCAAGCCATGTAAGTTATCGTCGTCACGGAGCCAATCTACCACCGTATCAATGGTACGTTGATGCCCCAGGCGAATATCTTTTTGAACCTTGTTGACTTCGCCGTCTCCGTAGATGCGTCGCCAACGGTCGAACCCCGTCGCATTAAAATAATTTTTAACGATGGTTTTATCATCTACGGCGTTGGTCATGGTATTGGGCGATCAGGGTAAGCAGGGGTGAAACAGTTACTTACTCTACCAGATCTAGTTCGCCTCTGGGCAAGCCCGCCCTAAAACTAGCCCGGTTGGGAGAGGTAGATCTCAAAAGTTGGGACAGAAATATAGGGGGGGGAAAATCCAATCAATTCATATGCGGAAGCTTTCTTGCGATCATCCTATTTACTATCGGTTCGCTTATTTTTCTTAGTGGTCATGAATTTATAGAGACGCTACGTATAGCTTTTAATCCGCTTAATGGCTGTCTAAACTAAGCAAATTTTTCTGTGCGGGGGCTTGATACATATCCGGCTTTTTTTGTCAATACTTTTTGGCGATCGCTATAAGCCTCATTCTGCTGTTGATAATTCCAAAGGCGTGTCTAAAATGAGCGGACGGACAGTATTTAGGGGTAATATACAGAAAAATTGTTAATGAAAGCCGTATTTGGGATAGTATACATAAAATTTCTGTATACTCCATAGTTCAGATAGCCTTAGCTGTTCGGCGTTGACGGTTTTTGAAACTGCCAATACTTGCAAGGAATTCAACGCAAATAAACCATTAAGAGTAAAAATCGGATCTCCAGATATGAATAGCACGCTGTGCTAATTGCCGTTGTCTTGTAGCTAGAACATTTGGAACCCACTCTTCAACCAAGATATTTTGTGTCAACTTGTACAGACTTTGCTGATAAGCTTCTTGCTTAATCGAATAAGAGCCGTTTCCAACTTGGCGATTAAGATTTGGTTCTAAGGGTGTTAGATTTCCAATACGATATACCATTTCTTCTATCTGAGAATCAGTGAAATTTTTCCGCCAATTATCGGTTGGAGATTCGGGCAAGATATGCTCAACTGAAAAGCCATCTTCACTAATATCTTGTCGTTCTGAGGCATCGATCTCAAGCTTCCAAAGGATGTACCGTACCAGCTTTCTCTTTTGTCCTTTTGTAGAAATTGAGAGCAGGGAAAAATCTTGTGAAAATTTTTCATCTGAAACATATACTGAGCGAAGAGTGTCAAATACTTGCCTTGGATTAGTTATTTCACCATTCATAATTGAAATCGCCACTCTGTTATAGAGCGTTTCCAACTCATTTGGATTTAAACTGCTGACAACGATATAACGGAAAGATAGTATACATACAAGTTTCAGGAGGCGAGTAAAGTTATCAGAGGAAAACTTCTCATATGCTGCGAATAAAGTTGAATATGCTTGTTTTACCCGAAACAATTCCAGTTCGCGAATATAAGGTCGATTTTCTGGACTATCACGCCAGAAATCATCATTAGAGTTGCCAAGAGCAATGAAGAGGCTACTGTAATTTTCGAGTTGATCCAGCAACGTAAATGCTTGTTGTCTATTTTTCACGGATTCGCGAACTATTTTGAATAACCGTTCTCGTCTAACTCTATTCTCTTGGAGGCTCAGATAATATCGAAGAAATTCAGGAAATCTTTCCATCTGAACTGTATTGATAATCCTTCGCCATTGTCTCTGAGCTTCTTGCAAATCATCTGGACCTTGAAAGAGAGAAAACAAGTAATTTTTTAATAAATCTGTTGAACTTAGCTCTATTCCTCTAGCGTTCAAAGTTTCAAACACTGTATAGGCATTCAACTCGTCCTCAACATTAATCTGAATAAAAAGCAATTTTTGAGCGATTATATTTGTCAAAAATTCAGCTAATTTTTCTCCATCTCGAACAACTTTATGTAGCTCTTCTAAGTAACTAGAGAAAGACTGAAAAGCTTGCCATAGTAATTGATTGGATTTTGAAAGTGCCCGTATATTAAGTGGTCTTCTCAAATTAATTAAATTGCTTTGATAGAAATCATTGTTGTTTTCATTTAAAATGATTTTGCTTGAGTAACGAAGAGAACGTGGATCTCTATCACTAAGATAAGTGCGCTTTAAAATTTCTTGGCGTTCCTGGTTAGCTTCTTTATGCTCTTCAGATTCTACTAGTTTCTGAATCTTATCAATAACAGCAATAGCAACAATACTCAGAGTGGCTAACCTTTGTTGCCCATCAATAACTGTAAACTCTTTGTCTGAAGTGTCGGAATTTTGTAGAACAATAGCTCCCATATAATGACTGGAATCAGGGTTATTGTAAATAATCAGAATATCTTGCCAAAGATCCTCCCAATTTTCTTCTTTCCAGGAGTAATCACGCTGAAAGGACGGTACTCGATAGATTTTGCCATTACCGATCAAGTCTCCAAAACTAGTAGTACGCGTATCTAATAGGTTGATTCTAGCCATGAGTATTAAGATGAGTAAGCGAGGTCTCATGTCTAAGCTATCAGAAGACTACTCACTTCGGTTGCCTGAGAGGCGACAGCTAGCTAACTTCACCGTTATGCCAACTGAAACTTTTGTTAAAGTTATCTGTTTTTACCCACCTTCCGCACACGCTACAGGAAGTGTAGCAGTATAAATAGATGCGCGGTAGATGGAGTGTATACAACAACTATTACGCCACCTCAAGCATAGTTCACATTAATTACTCTATTGATGGTGGCAACCTGTGAAATGTGGGTTTTTAGCTAAGTTTAAGCCAGTAAAAATGATTGGCTTCGTTGATGAGTTCCGAGACGTTATGGGCGATCGCTGTCAAGCGCTGATTTCGAGAAAAATATTTGAATCAATGCAACCTCTCAAAAAGTGAGGGTTGACAAAATCAAGGGTGAACTACGTGGGCAAAGGGGTAGTAGGGGGTTGAAGGATACGTTCACGAAGAATGTCTGGCAGAGAAAGCACAGAAGAATCGTCACGGAGTCGGGAGCCAA
>JBGSZT010000188.1:0-29756 GCA_041750255.1 Synechocystis sp. | reverse complement strand
AATACGGCTCTTCTGTACTTCGCTGGAAAAACTAGATGGTATAGCAAAACTGTTACGTTATGGCTTTTATGAACATACTCACTCATTTATTTATTTTAGCGCCGCAAGCGGCGGGGAATTCGACCCCAAGAGATTAAAAATGAGTAATTATCAATTATCGGTTAAAAAGTATCCAGCTTATAAGGATAGTGGGATTGAGTGGTTGGGCGATGTGCCTGAGCATTGGGAATTGAAACGTCTCAAAGATTTTTCTGTAATAGTTAGGGGCGGATCTCCTAGACCAGCAGGCGACTTAAAATTTTACGAAGGAAATATTCCTTTTCTAAAAGTTGGAGATTTAACTTCTAATGAAGAATTGTATCTATCAACTTATACACATACAATAAAAGAAGCGGGGCTTACAAATACCAGATTAATCCCTAAAAATACTCTATTACTAACTAATAGTGGAGCAACTTTGGGGATACCTAAGATATGTACGTTTGAGACCACATTTAATGATGGTATTGCGGCTTTTACTCATTTAAAAAATGCAAGTCAAATTTTCTTATTTTATTTCCTTAAAAGTCAAACAAAGTGGTATCTAAATCAAGCTTCATTTGGACAAGGACAGCCTAATCTAAATATTGAAATAATTTCTAATACTTTCATTCCTTATCCACCACTCTCCGAACAAAAGGCGATCGCCGACTACCTCGACACTAAAACGGCACACATTGATCGGCACATTGACCTACTCACCCAAAAGGCCCAACGCTATGAGGAACTGAAAAAGGCGATCATCAACGAAACCTTTACACGCGGTCTAGATAAATCCGTGCCAGTGAAAGATAGCGGTATCGAGTGGATAGGTGAAATCCCTGAGCATTGGAGGGTATTACCACTTAAAGACCTAGCAGCAAAAAGTGCAAATTCTTTTGTTGATGGTCCGTTTGGTTCTGATTTAAAAAGTGATGAATATACAGATTCTGGAATACCACTTATACAGCTAAATAATATTAGTATAAGATTACATTTAATCAAAAACACAAAATTTATACCTGAGAAAAAAGCTGATTATTTATCACGCCATAAAGCGTACTCAGGAGAAATTGCAATAGCAAAGATGGCTGAACCTGTCGCAAGAGCAGCAGTAATATCCGACGCTTTTGATATGTATATAGTTGTTGCAGATTGTATAAAGTTTAAGCCAAATATTCTTATCTCATATAATAAATTTTTAGCATATGCTTTAAATACTATAGGTGTAAAAAGTCAAGCTGAAATTTTATCAAATGGTACAACAAGAATCCGTATTAATTTGAGTACGGCAAAGATATTAAAAGTTGTTACGCCTCCACTCTCCGAACAAAAGGCGATCGCCGACTACCTCGATACCAAAACCGCCCAAATTGACCAAATCATTCAAACCATTAACACCCAAATCGAAAAAATCCAAGAACTCCGCAAAACCCTAATTAACGATGTCGTTACAGGCAAGATTAGAGTCACCAAAGATGATCTCTCATCTCACCCTTCCTAAACCCTTTACCGAACCTGCGAGGACTTATCCGATGCTCAGAACCCCCATTATCCAGCCCGACCAGTCCTACACCTTCTCCGACTACTTCAAGCTCAATTTTGCCCCCCAGGATATCCTCGCCTACTTTGGCGTATCCCTCCAACGCCGTTCCCTAACTCTGCCCCGCTACACAGGAGAACTCGATCGCCTCACCGATCTCAAAGCCCGCATCGAAGAAAGCTTGCCCCGCCTCAGCCTCACTAGCGAAATGGCAAGGAGAGAATTTCTGATTGCACCCGTCCTGACGGATATACTCCACTATACACAGGCTACCCTAAATGTCGAATACCCCGTCGCCGTCAGTCACCAACTCAAAGGCTCCTTAGATTACCTGCTCCAAAACCACCAAACCTTTTTGGTCATCGAAGCCAAAAACGAAGACTTAGAGCGCGGCTTTGTCCAACTGGCGATCGAACTCATCGCCCTCGACCAATGGCTCGAATCCGACCAACCCATCCTCCAAGGAGCCATCTCCACTGGAACTATCTGGCAATTTGGCCAATTCGATCGTACTTCACGAATCATTACCCAAGATCTCAACCTCTACCGCGTCCCCGCCGATCTCGCCGATCTGATTCAAATTTTAGTTAGCATCCTTGAATGAGGGCGATCGCCTGCCAACGGCTAAAAATTGTTGACTACAAAAAACTGATCGACCGTCACAATTGGGCAAATAAACCGATCTGTTATCTCTAGCAAATCACGATCGCCCGTCACCAAATAATCTGCCTTACCCACCATTGCCAACACCAAAAAAGGCACATCAAATGGGTCGCGACAATCAGGAATAGGCGGCAATACATCAGGCATCAGCACAGTTTCACAAAAAGGCAGATAATCTGCCAACAACTCTTCTTGCTCAGAGGCTGTTAGCTGAAACTTAGGATAAGCCAAAACCCGAATTAGCTCCCTAATAGTTGCCTTAGAAACCAAGGGCGTAACGCGATCATCCTGCCATACCAACCGCAACTTTGCCGTACTGCCACCAAACACCAAAGCCGACAACACCAAATTCGTATCAATCACCGCTCGTAAGCTTGCGCTATTCGTCATGACTGACGTGCCCAGGCGATCGCATCAACAATATCCTGCTCACTTAAATCCAACGCCGCCAACTTTGCCCGCACTGCATCAGCCCGCTGAATTTTTACAGGTGTCAGAATAATCTCTCCACCCTCCACCCTCACATCAAAATACTCAGTTTCTCCAATTTCCTTGGTAATAGACTTCGGTAATGTAAGCTGATTTTTTGCAGTTAATTTAGCAAGCATGGCAAATTTCCCCAGCGCACAGTAAAATCCAGAAAGTAAGAATTCCTTACTTTTACTATAGCCTCTCACCATCAAAAATAATGAGTGAACTGCACCTACAAGATAAATTTCTAGTTCCTTTTATCAAGACAGAGCTAGGCTACCGAGAAGTGAAACCCAACACCGTCACCAGTTCTCTCATCATTGAAGAGGATTTGCAAGAATTTATTTCTAGTACCACCCTCAACGAAAAAAACTACGAAATCCTACTGAGGAAATACAACGGCAACGCCAAAAAATTGCTAATTGAACTGATCGACCTGCTCCAAGAACGGATCGCCAGCAGTCGCAATATGGCACTTTTTATCAATGCCAACAAATCCGTTACCCTACAAGGCATTAAGCTCCATCTGTTCTACACCGATGACAGCGTCATCCACGACAGCGAACTGTTTAAGCAAAATATTTTCTCCGTTATTCAAGAATTGCCCTACAAATTTTGCTACCAAGGCAAGCAGATTTTTTCCTTCCGTCCCGACCTGTGTTTCTTTGTCAATGGTCTGTATCTGGGTTATAGCGAACTCAAAGCCAACTTTAGTAACCAAACCGCCAAAAAAAACGGACGGGGCAAAGTTAGCAAAGACTACTTTGAAGCCATCAAAGCCTACTACGAAATCTTCGATCAAGGCGATCGCCTCAGCGACACCGAAAAAGAACGCCACCGCAGAGACTTCCTTAAAATATTTGAGAAAGCCATTCATATCACCACCACCGATATTGCCGAAACCTATGTTATTCGCACGATCGATCAATTCTTTGATGAAGCCCTAGCCACCTGTAGAGCAGGTAAATTTGATCGTGAAGACTATAACAACCACGTCTTAGCCCTGTTCAAACCCTATCCCCTACGTAACCCCACCGCCGAGCAAAAAGACAAACTCAAAGAACTGTTCGGCTTCCACTACGGCAAAAGCTACATCGAGAAAGAAATTCTCTACTACAACTTCATCGAGCGAGAAATCTACACCATCAACGGTCGCAAAGAACTCAAAGACGAAAAAGGACATCTCATTTGCCCCCGTCCCAAACAAAAATTTGGCACGGATAAGATTCTGACCAAAATAGATGAATTTCTAGACCACGAAACCGAAGACGACTACTTCATTCATCAACTAGAGCAACAACTTGCCCACATTTCCCCCAGCAAACGCGCCGAACTGATCGAGAAGCGCAAAGCCTACGCCAACAACAAAAATGTTTATTCCCTACTACTGCAATATGCGGCGGGGTTTGGCAAATCCAACATTATCGGCTGGACAGCCCTCCAACTCAAAGACCTGCGCCGCAATGGTACCTATATTTACGATAAGGTCATGATCGTGGTTGATCGCCTGCAACTCCGCAGTCAAATTGATGCCAAAATGCGGAACATGAACATCGAAAACTCCATGTTCCTTGAGGCTTACGATAAAAAGACCTTTCAAGAAGCCCTGACCTCTGATAAGCGTTTAGTCATCATTAACCTACAAAAATTCCAGGATGTACGGCAAATTTTGGATGCTGACATCCTACAAAAACTAGCCGATCTCCGCATCATCTTTCTGATTGACGAGATTCACCGTTCGAACGCTGGCAGTCAACACGAAGAAATGGTCAACATCTTCGATGAGCTACAAACCCCCTTTGATGCCAATCGCCAATACAATCTGATTCGCACTAAAAAAAATCTGATTATTGGTTTCACCGCTACCCCAGACGACACTACCCTAGCCAGATTTGGTGAATTTAGCGGCTATGCCGAAAGCGAAAAGCTCTGGGTTCCCTTCGATTCCTACACGATGAATGAAGCCATTCGAGACGGTTTCATCCTCAACCCCATCAAAAATATTGTCCCCGTCGCCTCAAAGATGCTGTTTGACATTCCTAGCAATGAGCTAGAGGGCTTTGAAGAACCCAACTATAAAGATGCCGACAAAAAACAAATCTACGAAAATCCTGAACGGATAAACGCGATCGCCAAATATATTGCTGATCTGCTCGTCAAAGATGTCTATCGGCAAATCAGAGGCACCGGCAAAGCTATGCTAGCGGTGTATTCCATCAAAGCGGCGATCGCCTACAAAGAAGCCCTCACCCGACACTTCCAGGCAATCACCCAACAGCCTAAATTTGCTAAATATGCTGACACTCTAATCTATGTCGTTTACTCCAGTAACCAAGACCAGCAAAGCGCCGCCGGGTTAAACGACGGACTCAGCGAAGAAAAAGTCTTAGAAAAGTTTGCGCTTAGAAAAAATGGCTTAATTATTGTCGTTGCCAAACTACAAACCGGCTTTGATGAAAGGCGGCTACACACGCTATTTCTCGATAAAGAAATTAGAGGTATTGCCGCAATTCAAGCCATTTCACGGGTGAACCGCACGACCAAATATAAGAATGACTGTAAGATCGTTGACTTTTCTTACAACAATGTCAATGTTCAAAATATTAAAGATGCCTTCGAGCATTTCTCCGATGTTGTCGTCAGTGATTTTGACCCGTTTGGCGATCGGCGTATTTTAGAAATTCTTTTTTCAGAACTCAAAAAGTCTGATGTTTATAACCAATTCTTTGACACATTCCTGCAAATCTTCAATGACAATGCTAAATGGAGTGATCCAGAAAGTTACCTTGACCTAGAAAGCAGTATTGAGAAACATATCTCAGCCAATCCGCCGTCTACGGCTAATATTAAAGCGAAAGCCGCTCAATACTTCACCATCCTCAACCGTATTGAATATGTCATTATCCTGGATGAAAAATACAAAGAACAATGCTTTTTAGCCTTCCTACGGTTGTTCAACAGGCTCTATAACCAACTGCATCGCACCGATGGTGTTAGAGACCCCATCGAAGTTTACTTTGACAACCAGATCGGCATTATTGAAGTAGAGGCTCAAGAAATCCAACCAAAGAAAAAGCGAGAGACTAAAGTAGCTGACTCTAGCGGTACTTATAAAGTCCATCAATTTGACATTTTGGCAATTATTGAAGCCCGCAACGAGCAAGAAGACGTTAAAGCAGACCGGATCAAGGAGTTTGAAGCAAAGATTCAGGATTTATTCCAGTACATCAGAGAGTACGATGAAGGTAAGCGTTTGATCATCAAAATCAACTCTGATGTACCCGAAGACGAGATTTATGAAGAGTTTGCCAAGATCTACCGCAGATACAAAATCCTCATGCGGAAAACCGTAGGAGAGTATTTCTTCAAGGAAATGGAAGATCTGATCAATAAGCTTTGCGACGACTTTGAACAGACGGTTCGGCATTCCGCTGAAAGCTCAACGGTTTGACCTCTGAGCCTGGACATTTGAGCTTTAGGCTTGAAAACTTGAGCCTAGACCTCGACGACCTGACCCCTGAGCTTAATCATCCGAGCTTGAACCTGCAAACTTTGAGCTTTGACCTGCAATGACCGAGCTTGGAGCTTAAAACCTTGACCTCTGAGCTTGATGATTGGAGCTTGGGGCTTGAGCGATCAAGCTTTAACCTCAAACCCCCTAGCTTAGACCTCAATTGACGATTAAATACCTTTGTTGCTAAGTCGGTAGATCATTAAACCAATCTTAGGTTTTATGTTCTGTCCCCCAGGCCCCTTGGATAAGGCGGGAGTCCGTAGATTTCATAAATATTGAATGTTTACTCCCATCTACTTAACAGGCTTCATGCTGGACAAAATGAGCTAGACGTTGCTTGATATTCACCCAACCATAAAATATGTGGTTCCCTAAGTATAAAAGTGATAAGATCCTGATTGTATTTTTCAAAAGCTTCAAAATAGTTGAATTAATTCAACAAAAAACAATCACTATGAACAAAATCTTCATGGCTTCCTCTGCTCTTACTCTTGCGGCTTCTCAGATTGTGATTACTGCCACTGCTAGCCTCGCTGCTATCCCTAAGCTTCACTATACCTGCCCTGGAAAAATTGAAGTTCATGCCAATAAAGGAGGCCCCGTTTTTATTAACGGTAAAAAAGCAGTATTAAAAACATTTAATGAAAATTACTATGAAGCCAAAGGGTCGGGCGTGACGGTTTCAATTGCGCTCACCTCCGACGGGACATCCAGCGTATCCTACACGGGAACAGGCGGAAAAAATGGAATCTGTTCAGAGAAGAAATAGGCCGAATAAATCCCCCAAATTTGGGGGATAAATATTGATCATCTATAAACAGGTTCTAAGGCAAAAAAATTTAGCTTGCCTTGATTTAGAACATTACGACTGCAAATAGTCTATTCGCCACCATCAGCAAAAATAATAAAATCACTGCGAACCCAGCCAACAGCTTTAGATTTCACAAATTTTACCTGGCACCAGTTCAAATCACTGCCTTTCGTGTCTTTATCTTGAACACACTTAATTACCGTGACTTTATCCCCTGATAATCCATACTGAGGGGCGCTCGATTTTATGGTCGGTTGAGTTCTGACGTTAATACGACTAGAACCGGAGGCTTTCAAGGTCGAAATACCCCGAGCAAAGGCGGGAAATGACAAAGAACTAAGGGCGAGAAACGTTAATAACAGAGTCAAGCTTCGTTTGAATATCATAGTAGTTTTCCTGTCAAAATCATTAGTGGTAATCATACCCATATTGAATCATAATTGCACAGCAATCGCCTAAAGTCCTCTATTAATTTCTTCTGTACCTCAGTTTGCCCTTGAGACGTTATGACGACAAGCAAAAGCAATTCTAACCATAAAGAATTTTTTAGGTTAAATCCGATCAGCCCAGTCAACCGTCCCACTACTCTGATAAGATCACTCTTCAGATAATACTATTGATTTTTTGAGGAGCTTGACTTTAGTTATATACATAAAACCTATCCTGGGAACTGGTGTAGTTGCAACGATGACACTTTTAATTCCCCATTTGGCGATCGCCCAATCCATACCTTCGGCTGCCAAAAATGCCTGTATTATGAGAACGGCGGAAGAAATGGGAGTGGCAACCCGTGATATATCCGTAACCAAAACCGGTGCGCTCAGTGCTGAAAGTGGTGCCGTAACCCTATCGATGCGCAACAACAAAACAAACCAAACCGCAGAATGCCGAGTTAACACCATCGATAACACCGTATTGTCGGTCAACTTAGGTGGTCAAAGTAGTAACAACAGTGGCAATAATACCGCGACGGGGATACCAGAATTTTGGGTTGTCAAGGGGGCCAAAACCTTCTTCAAGGCCTCTCCTGGACTACTCGCCAAAACTGTAAACAATAATGTCCCTGGTGGAACAGTTTTGCGGAATCTGAAGTGCCAGAAGCAGGAATTGCCTACTTGGTGTGAGGTTGAATTCCGCGAGGATCCCAGTGTCAAAGGTTGGGCTTGGACACCCAATCTAGACCCCTATACTGCAAGCGAATCCCCCTCAACTCCTTCTACTCCGTCTACGTCCTCTGCTAGCCCAGGACAAGCTGTACCTGGTTTGGCTGATTTAGTAGGAGCCAAAGCCGGGCAAGCCGAGAATGCAGTGGTACAGCGGGGCTATGAGTTACGCAGAAGCGCGAAACAGGCTGATAGCAGTTTTACCTATTGGTTAGAGCGCGGCACGGGCAACTGTGTAGCGATTCGCACCACTGAAGGTCGGTATGCGGCGATTGTTTATACAGCGGATCAGGACTGTAACCGTCAATAAGCAGGGACTGCCGTCCATTGCGGCTTGGTGGGAGTAGGTCTTGCCGGAGTTTTTGTAAGTCTCTAAACTTTTGCGGTTAAACCTACCACCACCAGTTTTCTGGATCTAACATTTATACTTTTCTACAGTCTATTTATGGCATTCCCTGACTTCGCTCGGCCCCAATCCGCCGCTGTCAAGGTTTTGCAAACAATCTACGGACAGCCTAGTCAAGCCGGGTTTGGCAGTGCCGTCTTTGATGAGCAGATTGAACTTGGCACAGATCTAGAATCTATCGCCCTAGGGTACTATCAACATTTTGTCGGTGAGCTTTGGGAGCGGTTTGGAGCAGATGCCTGGATGGGTGTCTGGAAGCAAGTGTATGTTCGTCCCCCTGGGATTCAGCCGGATATTGTGACAGAACTGAGGGCGATCAGCGATTGGAGTGCGGCTCAATTTGTCCCCATCCTGCTCCTAGACGAAACCGATAATCAAGCCCAGGCTCGGCAAGCACTAGCGACGGTTTATGATCAGCCACAGGTAAAAGAGCTAAGCGTTTACACCATTGGCGATGGCGCAGCAATGTCTGGCTTACTCCTGCTGGGTAGGCATACCACAGGCAAAACCACGATTTTGATTTCGCTATTGGATTGACCACCAAGGATTCAATTAACTCCATTGAGCTTGTTAATGGGTGGATTTAGGACAATTTCTCTAGGATTATGAACTCCTGCGATCATTGTTCTGCCAGAGATTGCTCGGTTTTGCTATCAAATAAATGGATCTTATCCACGGCGATCGCCGGAGTCACCGAAAAACCTATGCTCTATGCGCCCGCAAGAGCGATGGGAGTATGTCACACCTAACGCTTTTTTTCCATGACCTCTAATCGCAGTCTCGTCTGGTTTCGCAATGACCTCTAATCGCATTGCTCGTAAGAATAGTAAGAAAAATAAGGCTGAAATCCCGACGGTTTGACCTCTGAGCATGGGCATTTGAGCTTTAGGCTTGAAAACTTCAGCCTAGACCTCGACAACCTGACCCCTGAGCTTAATCATCCGAGCTTGAACCTGCAAACTTTGAGCTTTGACTCGCAATGACCGAGCTTGGAGCTTAAAACCTTGACCTCTGAGCTTGATGATTGGAGCTTGGAGCTTGGGGCTTGGGGGATAGACCATAACCTCAAAAGTATTGGCAAATATGATCGCAAGCCCTAGACTGGTACTAATGAGAAGTTTCGCAGACACATTATGGATTGCAAGGTTACAACGAAAGCCCAACCCATGCTGAGAAAGGAGAATTTGGTCTTAAGAAATGGACAACGTTCCGTCAAGCTACAAAAAATATTACCGAACACCATCACATTAATTTTCCTGAGAAAGAGGCGACTACCGCCAAGAAGAAGCCCCGTCAGCCCCGGGGCAAGAAAGGGAAGGCGGAATGACCCCAGAGCGCAGTGTCAAAAAAAGCAAATAAGCTGACCTTCTCCTAGCTATCCACAGAGGCGATTACTTGTTATTCTCTACTGTAGGGAGGGGCAACGACATCAACTCCGTGCCAACCCACAATGACCCACAGCTATGGAGACACCACGATTCAAACAAGCTTGACTGGAGCAGGGATATCCCCCGGCAAAGTCAGGTCAAAAGATATTGGCGAATTGATTGCAGCGACAGAAGAAATAATCAGCACTTACGTTCATGACAAGCATTCCGAGATCCGCGTCAATGACATCATCGTCGGTCTGAAAAACATTAGAGGTGATGGCTATATCTTGGAGTATGAGCCTAGTCTGCCCGAAATTACGATTCCCGCCTTTGAAGCTGTTTCCCACTGCATAGAGACTCGTAAGCTCGAAATTCTGCCAGCAAAAACCGTCCAAGGCATCGCCAAGATTCGGCAACTTTCCAAGCAAGGAGGATTCAACACAGCGTTCTACTCCGTCAATGGACAGACCAAATACCTGACATCGATCAATGAGACATTAGAAATCCCTGCCTCTATTACGATTCAAGGAGAAACCACACTCTACGGGGAAATCATTCGAGTCGGCGGCAGTGAACCCAAGATTGTGATCAAAACACTTTCCGGTAAGAAACTCTACTGCGATGCGAAAAAGGCGATCGTTCGTCAGGCTGGGCAAAGACTGTATGACATTGTTGGCATCAGGGGGAACGCCGAATGGAGAATGAATGACATGGAAATCCAGTCTTTTCAAATCATCGAGTTTACCGACTACCAAGACTCCCCAATAACAGAGACCTTTAGTCATCTTAAACAGAGTATCGGTGATGCCTTTGTCCACATTGATGATCCAGTCTCCTACTTTGCCGAAACCACCAATGGAGACTAACGCACTGAAATGAGTATTATTTGTCTTGATACTAACATTGTCGTGTGGGGCATCCAAAAGCAATCCACCCCTGACCGCCGAGAAAATATTCCCAAAGCAGAAACCCTACTAAATCAATTAGAAGCCAACCGCGATCATGTCATCATACCTGCTCCCGTTTTTGCCGAGTTATTGATGGGATGCAACCCTACAGACACCCCAAAGGTTATGAAAGAAATTTCTCGAAGAACCAGAATAGTACCCTTTGATGTTCCAGCGAGTATTGAATTCGGCAAAATCTATATCAATAAATGGGGACTTAGGGAAGAATTTGGCATCCAACGAGAAAAGATGAAAATTGACATGATGGTCTTAGCCGTAGCCGTAGCCCAGAAAGCATCTTGCATCTACTCAGAAGACGGTGACATACACAAGTTAGGCAAAGAGATCATCGAGGTTCGCAGGATGCCCAGCATCGCCCTTCAGGGAAGCCTTCTTGATGCCAGAAATGCCTAACCCTAAGCTGCCTTCTGATAGCCTTGCAAACCACCGTAAGGTATCCCACGGCGATTACAAGTCCCATACCTCGGTGACGGACACAAATGCCTCAAACTCTTACTAGCACTGGATTTTGCTAGAGTGGCTGGATTGCCATCCCAAAATGCTGACACACTTACTGCGTCTAGCCCACAAGTTGAGTACCAATAAAAATAGTGCGAGATGTGTCCGTCACTAAGGCAGATGCCTGGAAGCCAGCGTATGTTCGTCCTCATGGGTTTAAGCTAATAAGCTAATATTGTGAATTCCCGTGATCATTGTTTTGTTAGGGGTTGCTCGGCTTTGCTATCAAATAAATAAATCTTGTCCACGGCGATCGCCGGAGTCACCGAAAAACCTATGCTCTATGCGCCCGCAAGAGCGATGGGAGTATGTCACCTAACGCTTTTTTGCCATGAACACTAATCGCAGTCTCGTCTGGTTTCGCAATGACCTGCGCCTCCACGACCATGAACCCCTCCAGCGGGCCCTCCGGCAGAGGGGAGACATTATTCCCTGCTATGTTTGTGACCCGCGTCAGTTTGGTAAAACTGCCTTTGGCTTTGCAAAGACTGGACGCTATCGGGCTCAATTTTGGCGGGAATCCCTCCAGGATCTACAAAAATCCCTAGAAAACCTCGGCAGTCAATTAATTATTCGCTACGGCCATCCAGAAGAAATTATTCCTTGTTTGGTCAAAACTTGGCAAATTGAGCAGATTTACTATCATCGTGAGGTCACTAGCGAAGAAACCTCGGTGGAGCAGGCCCTGATCCGCAATCTCGACCCCTATGGAGTTCGGGTAGAGGGCATTTGGGGCACCACCCTTTACCACCCCGATGACATTCCCTTCACGACCTCAGAGATTCCTGAACTTTTTACGCAATTTCGTAAAATTATCGAAAAACAGAAAATTTCTGTTCGTCCTCCCTACCCGACACCGGAGCGATTACCCCCTTGCCCTGCCATTCCGCCGAGTGCCCCTCCGCCGAATTTCGCCCTGGCTCCTCCGGTTCCTGACCCTAGGGGTGTTCTAGCCTTTGTGGGTGGGGAAACCGCTGGACTCGCTCGGTTAAACACTTATTTTTGGCAGAATGATTGCCTTAAATCCTATAAGGAAACCCGCAATGGCCTATTGGGAGCAGACTATTCCTCGAAGTTTTCAGCCTGGTTGGCCCTCGGCTGTCTTTCTCCCCGCACCATTTATCAGCAGGTCAAAGCCTACGAACGTGAGCGGATTAGTAATGATTCCACCTATTGGCTGATTTTTGAGTTGCTTTGGCGCGATTACTTTCGCTTTATTGCCCACAAACACGGCGATCGCCTTTTTTATCGCTCGGGATTACGGGGACTTTCTCTACCCTGGACTATTGATCAAGAAAAATTTGATTGTTGGTCTAACGGCACGACCGGCTATCCGTTGGTGGATGCCAACATGAGAGAACTGAGCGCCACGGGGTTTATGTCCAATCGAGGACGACAAAATGTGGCTAGTTTTTTAACCAAAAACCTGGGTTTAGATTGGCGCCTGGGAGCAGAGTGGTTTGAATCCTATTTGATTGACTACGATGTCTGTAGCAATTGGGGCAACTGGAATTACACTGCTGGTGTAGGCAATGATGCGCGGGAATTTCGCTATTTTAATATTCCCAAACAATCTAAGGACTATGACCCCAAGGGAGACTATCTCCGTCATTGGCTCCCAGAATTGGCAAGTTTACCCGGCCAAAAAATCCATGAACCCTGGAAATTAGCAGCCCAGGAGCAAGAAAAATTCGGGGTCAAACTCGGACGAGACTATCCCCAGCCGATGGTAGATTTTTTCGCCTCCATTAAACAAAATCAAGGGCGTTTTTGCTAAAAAGTATGATTTTTAATGAAGGTACTGAGCAGAGTTAGCACTAGCGGGGGAATTTCGTGGTCCATCTCTAGTTCATGGAGTTCTACGGAGGCTTGAATCTTAGTCAACTCATCCCTGGCATGGCGAGCGGCAGCGATGGGAACGACACCATCCCTGCGGCCATGTACCATCAAAATAGGGGGAAGGGGCTGAGACTGGGGTTGGGGCTGAAAGTGTAGGTAACCACTCAAGCTACAAAGCCCCGCTAGGGGTAGGCCGATGCCCACATCAAGAGCCATGGCGGCTCCCTGGGAAAATCCGCCTAAAATAGTTCGATTGAGGGGAATTTGAGTCACCCGCTCTAGGGATAAAAGCCAGTCGAGGAGGTCTTGCCGACTTTGGCTTAAGCCTTCAAAACCCGGCTGTTCTAAGCTATACCAGGCTTTGCCGCCACTCACCTGAGGATGGGCAAAGGGAGCTTCGGGAAATAAACAATGGTAGGACGGCAGGGACAGCCCAGAGGCGAGGGGCACAAGATCCTGGGCATTGGCTCCCCAACCATGGAGTAGCACCAGTAAATGGCGATCATGCTCCCCTAGGGGAAACGGGATAATAGCAGTTAAAGTCAAGGGGATGTTTCTCCAATGTATGATAGTCGAGGCTGACGCTATAGTTTGGCGAGGTCTTTCCACCTAACATTGTGAGTGAAAAATAGAATTTTATGGATGTTCAATTTCGTGAATTCAACCCGTTTGATCTCTGGATCTGGATTGAATTCGACCTCGTGCCTTCGGCCATGGAACAGCAATACGTAGAAGAAATTTTTAATTCTTGGTTTTATCTGGGTAAATTAAGTGCCTTCAATGCCGAAAATTTACAGGTCCAAGATGTTGGGATTGAGGTGAGTTACCTCGACTATGATAATTCGGTGCTAGAACAAACCATGATGGCTCCCATGCATAATATGGCAGAATTTCAGTATGAAGGGAATTGGGGCCGCTGTTGGTTTGACCTCGGCACCAGTGACTTAATTGCCCTTGATCTGTTAATCAACGCTCTCCATCAACTGAGTCGAGAATACGTTTCTATCCAAAAATTGGTCATTGGAGGCGTAAATGAAGATTGGCCCATTGATCGTCGCCAAGACTCAATGTTCGATGATTTTGAACAAAATTAGCCGAGACAGTTGACCATGCAAACTCTGATTGTCGCCACTAGCAATCCTGGTAAATTAAAGGAAATACAGGCTTATCTGACCGAAAAAGACTGCCACCTCCAGCTTAAGCCCCCGGATCTTGAGATTGAAGAAACCGGCACTACCTTTGAAGCCAATGCCTGTCTTAAGGCTTCCCAGGTTGCCCTTGCCCTCAACCAATGGGCAATCGCCGATGATTCTGGCCTAAG
The DNA here is from genome assembly GCA_041750255.1 of Synechocystis sp. GTDB lineage: Bacteria > Cyanobacteriota > Cyanobacteriia > Cyanobacteriales > Microcystaceae > Synechocystis. The sequence continues at coordinate 15,171 of JBGSZT010000188.1, read as the reverse complement.
GGTAGCGGCTCTTGGGGGAGCTCCGGGGCTATATTCTGCCCGCTATGGCACTAGCGATCAAGCTCGCATCGAACGGGTTTTGCAAGAATTGGGTGAAAACGGCGATCGCAGGGCTGAATTTGTCTGTGCCGTGGCCATTGCCCGACCCGATGGCACTATTGCCGCCCAAGCCGAGGGCATTTGTGATGGAGAAATACTTTACAACGTTCGAGGGCAGGGAGGATTTGGCTATGACCCCATTTTCTTCGTGCCAGACCTGAATAAAACCTTCGCTGAGATGAGCCCAGAGCAAAAGCACGAAGTTAGCCATCGAGGGAAAGCCTTTGCCTGTCTGCTGAGCCAGTGGCCCGAAAGATAAGATAAGCGCTGATAGCGAAAAATGGCTGGTTATCCAGCCGTTTTACCCATTTAGAAACTAAATCGCTTCTAAATTTTTCTCGCCGGTACGAATCCGAATCACGGAATCCACCGGACTGATAAAGATTTTGCCATCACCAATTTCACCGGTACGAGCGGCCGCAATGAGCTTATCTACGACCATATCCACTTGGTCATTTTCTACTACGATCTCAATTTTGAGTTTTTGTAGAAATTCAACCGTGTACTCAGACCCACGATAACGTTCCGTTTGACCCTTTTGGCGACCAAAGCCCCGAACCTCAGAGACCGTCATACCGACGATGCCTGCATTGACCAGTGCAATTTTGACTTCATCCAATTTGAAGGGCCGGATAATTGCTTCTACCTTTTTCAAACTAGTTACTCCTCGTTTAGATAATCTTTAAGCTTGTTTCTATTAATGAGCATTCATCCTCCGCTAGGGGCAAAGGTTGCCTAGGACTTACGACTTGGGTTTCTGTTTTATCCACGGTATCACCACTCAGAGTTAAGGATGGTAATAGAATTCCGTGGCTACAGAGGCTTAGGCTCTAAATTAGAGACTTGTTCCCAGAAGTCGAGCGGCCTGTTGACTTCATTCTGACATTTTCTAACACTTTAGACGCCCTTGGTTTTGTAACAAGAAGTACATTCCTAGCAATAAAAGGTCACAGTGGTCTTGCTATAGTGTTTTTGGCGACACTGAGTTAGGGAAAGTATTTCCCTTGATGGTTGATACTGTTCATCATGCTCCACCGCAATTTCTCCCTCGGTCGCCAATAATTGCAGTTCGGCGATCGCCGTTAGGACAGGCAAATAGAGACCACTGGCATAGGGGGGGTCGAAATAAATCAAATCAAAGCGTCGCCCGATTAATGACGGTAAAATAGTTAAAATATTTCCGCGCAGAACTTGAAATGATTGGGTTGAATGGGCTAATTTTTGCCAATTTGCCTGGATAATATCGCAGGCCTTGCCCGATTTTTCAACGCCAACCACTGATGACGCCCCTCGACAGAGCGCCTCCGCTCCGATGGAACCATTTCCCGCACACAAATCTAACCAATAACTATCAGTAACTCTGCCTTGCCAGATATTGAACAACGCCTCTCGTACCTTTGAGCTTGTGGGGCGAGTCAGGAGTCCTGGTAATGTTTTGAGTTGTCGATTGCCATAAATCCGCATGGGTAACTATTAATCATTTAAATCTTTATGATTCTTTATGATTAACCTCATCATCGGATTGAATTTCCTCCTTAAAACCCCGGAGCGTTTTTCCCAATGCGGCACCAATCTCAGGTAATTTTCTCGGTCCAAAAATCAAGACGACTACGACCAAAATTACCACCACTTCCGTCCAGCCTAATCCAAACATTTTACTAGTGCCTTTCTTAAAATCTCAATTCAACCATGTAAAAATAGGACTCATGTCTTATTTCAAAGCACGGCTGAAACTAGTCCCATACTAGCGGTAAAGGATGGTAAGTAGCTGAGCGTAAATATTTATGAAATTCCCTGTCCTAGGGACTCCACCCTTATTAAGGGGGCTGGGGGGGATAGAGCATAAAACTTATGATTAGTTTAATTACATCTACCTACTAGTCCCTATTATATTACTTGATGGGTAAGGCAAAAGGTGAGTTTAATGGTGTCTTGGCGGTGTTCCCGCTGACACCATCAACAAACGATAAGAATTACCAGAATTATTTGATAAACAGCATTTCCTGGTAAGTCGGTAAGGGCCAGAGACTATCAGGAACTTCCGCTTCTAGTAAATCCCCATACTTACGCAGGTCGTTCATTAGGGGACATAGGATTTGGGCACAATATTTCATATGCTCTACCGTATCGTCAGAATCATGACCATGGAGGGCGGTGCTGAGTTTATTGATCGCGTCTCCCAGCGAGTTAACAAGGTTGGCAATCTTGCTCGCACTTTCGCCTTCCAAGGCGATGCCGAGGGAGGATAAGTTGGCAATAGTAGAGGAAAGCTTGGATAGATACTCGACCGCGGCGGGGTAAACCATGGTTTTAGCGATGGAAATCATTAATTTTGCTTCAATCTCAATGGAGAGAATATATTGCTCTGCATAGACTTCAAAGCGGCTTTCGAGCTCTACGGGGGTTAAAACGCCGGTTTTCTCAAACAAAGACTCAATTTCTTTGGTTTTGAGACAAGGTAAGGCATCGGCGGTGGTTGGCAAGTTGGCTAAGCCCCGCTCTTCTGCCATTTTGTGCCATTCTTGGGAATAGCCATTGCCCCCAAAGATGACGGCACTATGCTCTTCCATCACTTCCTTGAGAACGGTGATGATAGCGGTATTCAGTTCTGTGCCCTTGGATAACTCGGTTTCTAGGCGATCGCCAATCCAGTCGAGGGAATCCGCCAGCATTGTATTGAGGACAATCAAGGGGCCAGAGACCGATTGACTCGAGCCCACAGCTCGGAATTCAAAGCGATTGCCAGTGAAGGCAAAGGGAGAGGTGCGGTTCCGATCACCAGCATCCTTGGTCAGTTCAGGAAGAACATCAACCCCTAAATCCATGACGCCTTTTTGTTTCGATTCGGCAACGCTGCCATTTTTAATTTGTTCAAAGACGTCTTCTAGCTGACTGCCGAGGTACACCGACATAATTGCCGGAGGGGCTTCATTGGCACCCAAACGGTGGTCATTGCTGGCGGTGGCAATGGCGGCCCGCATCAATGGACCGTACTTATGAACGCCGCGAATCACCGCTCCGCAGAAAACGAGGAACTGGGCATTATCGTGGGGAGAATCCCCGGGGTCGAGCAAATTGCCCTGGGTCGCATTGCCGACGGACCAGTTGACGTGTTTGCCAGAGCCATTAATACCCGCAAAGGGCTTTTCGTGGAGTAAGCACATGAAGCCATGGGCCTTAGCCGTATGCTTCAACACCGTCATGATCAACTGTTGATGGTCACTGGCGACGTTAGCGGCTTCAAAAAAGGGTGCAATCTCAAATTGACCCGGTGCGACTTCATTGTGGCGAGTTTTGGCGGGGATTCCCAATTTGTAGAGGGTTTCTTCCACATCCTGCATAAAAACTTGTACCCGCTCAGGAATGGCGCCAAAGTAGTGGTCGTCAAATTCTTGACCCTTAGCCGGAGCCTTACCAAACAGAGTGCGCCCCGCCAAGAGTAGGTCAGGACGTTGGCTAGCGAAGTTAGAATCCACCAGGAAATATTCTTGCTCAGCCCCACAGCTAGAGTTGACCCGGGAAATCTCAGTATGCCCAAGGAGTTTTAAGACTTTATTGGCGGCCTTGTCCATGGCGTTGATGGAACGCAGGAGGGGAACTTTTTTATCGAGGGCTTCCCCTGTCCAAGACACAAAAACCGTGGGAATACAGAGGGTCGCTCCATTGTCGGTTTCCATGATGTAGGCTGGGCTAGTCACATCCCAGGCGGTATAGCCCCGCGCTTCAAAGGTATCTCGGATGCCGCCATTGGGAAACGAAGACCCATCGGGTTCACCCTGTACCAGTACCTTGCCGGAAAACTCGGAAATAACACTTCCATCTCCTTGAACGGAAATGAAGCCGTCATGTTTTTCGGCGGTGAGGTTAGTCATCGGGTAAAAAACGTGGGCGTAGTAGAGTGCGCCCTTGGCCATGGCCCAATCCTTCATCGCCGTCGCCACAGAATCTGCAATGGAGGGGTCTAGTTTTTTGCCTGTGACAATTGTGTTTTGGATAGATTTGAAAATGGCTTTGGGCAAACTCGCCTGCATCTTACTCAGGTTAAAGACGTTCTCAGCCCATATTTTTTCGAGACGTTGGGGCGTTTTTGCCGGCATCGGCTTACGATTAGTAATTTGATGGACGGCGTTGACCCGGGCTTCGTTTCCACTCATGATTTTTTTAGGTGCGACTATGTAGGGGATTTTATCGATAGTAACGATAACTAGCCAGCAGAAAAGATAAAAAAGATACAAAACTCTAATTCCTTATCATTCCCTTTGTTAAATTTCTGACAATCCCGATACAAATTCCCTCCGCTAGGACTCTTGGTAGGCCTCCATTCCGTCGCAGGAACAAACTAAATGGCGATCGCCGTAGGTATTATCAATGCGACTCACCTGCGGCCAGAATTTAAACTGTTTTGTCCAGGGAGCGGGATAGGCCGCCTGTTCCAGGCTATAGGGGTGAGTCCAGTCTCCACAAATCAAACTTTCTGCCGTATGGGGAGCATTTTTGAGGGGATTATCCTCAGGGGAACTTTTCCCCGTGGCGATCGCCTGGGCTTCGTGGTAAATGGAAATCATGGCGTCACAAAATCGGTCTAATTCTGCTAAGGATTCACTTTCGGTGGGTTCCACCATCATGGTGCCGATGACAGGCCAGGAAACCGTGGGGGCATGGAAACCAAAATCCATCAAGCGTTTTGCCACATCATCCACCTCAACACCGGCTTGCTTTTTGAGGGGACGCAGGTCCAAAATACATTCGTGGGCGACCAAGCCATTACTCCCCCGAAATAAAATCGGGTAGTAGTCTTGCAGACGCCAGGCCATATAGTTGGCATTGAGAATCGCCACCTTGGTTGCCTGGGTTAACCCTTCAGCCCCCATCATGACAATGTACATCCAGGAAATGACCAATATACTAGCACTGCCGTAGGGCGCAGCGGCGATCGCCCCGATGGATTGGGAATCGCTCTCCATCAAGGGAAATTGAGTACAGGGCAAAAAGGGCTCTAAATGGGCTTTAATCCCGATCGGCCCCATGCCTGGGCCACCGCCCCCGTGGGGAATACAAAAGGTTTTATGCAAATTGAGGTGACAAACATCTGCGCCAAAGTCCGCCGGACGACAGAGCCCGACCTGGGCATTCATATTGGCGCCATCCATATAAACCTGGCCGCCATGGCGATGGATAATCTCGCAGATTTCGACAATGCTTTCTTCAAAAACCCCGTGGGTGGAGGGATAGGTCACCATCAAGGCAGCCAAGGAATCCTGGTAGGTCTGGGCTTTATTGATTAAATCCGGGAGGTCAATATTGCCATCGCCGTCGCACTTGACCACCACCACTTTCATGCCTCCCATGACCGCACTGGCGGGGTTGGTGCCATGGGCGGATTCAGGAATGAGGCAAATGGTCCGTTGATAATCTCCCCGTTGCCGGTGGTATTGTCGGATCACCAACAAACCGGCGTATTCGCCCTGGGACCCGGCATTGGGCTGGAGTGAAATCGCATCAAAGCCGGTGATTTCCGCTAGCCAGACTTCGAGTTGACTAAACAGGATTCGATAGCCTTCGGTTTGAGAGCGGGGCGCAAAGGGATGAATTTGGCTAAATTCGGGCCAGGATACCGGCATCATCTCCGCGGTGGCGTTGAGCTTCATGGTGCAGGAGCCCAGGGGAATCATCGAAGTATTGAGGGCTAAATCCTTCGACTCTAATTGGTGTAGATAGCGCAGTAATTCGGTCTCTGAATGGTAACGCTGGAAAACGGGGTCCTGTAGATAGGGAGTTTGGCGAGTCAGGGCGGCGGGAAAATCAAAGCGGGCCCCGGCGACTAAATTCTCTAGGCGGAAGGGGAGGTCATCTTTACCGGCAAAAATTTTCCAGAGGTCGAACAGGTCTTGCAGGGTGGTGGTTTCATCGAGGCTAATACCAACATTCCCGCCAGCTAGGGGTCGCAGATTAATGCCCTGGCTGGCGGCGGTTTGTAGGATGAATTGGGCACTTTGTTCGCCCACACCGACCCAGAGCGTATCAAAATAGGGGTCTGTACTCAAGCTGTAGTTGAGTGTTTTTAGACCTTCTGCTAATAGAACGGTTAATTGATGGATACGTTCGGCGATCGCCTTAAGACCCTGGGGCCCATGGTAGACCCCATACATAGCAGCCATCACCGCCAAGAGCACCTGAGCCGTGCAAATATTACTTGTGGCTTTTTCGCGGCGGATATGTTGCTCGCGGGTTTGTAGGGCTAAACGCAGAGCTGGTTTACCCTGGACATCCTTGGATACCCCAACGATTCGCCCCGGAATTTGCCGCTTGTAGGCATCCTTGGTAGCAAAATAAGCCGCGTGGGGTCCGCCGTAGCCCAGGGGAACCCCAAAACGTTGGGTACTGCCCACGGCAATGTCGGCCCCGAGTTCACCGGGGGGGGTCAGTAGCGTCAGACTTAGGGGATCCGCCGCTAGGGTCACTAGAGCTTGGCGATCATGGGCTTGCTCAATAAACGGGCGATAATCGTAGACCATGCCATTAGTAGCAGGGTACTGGAGCAACGCACCAAAGAGGGGAATACTAAAATCAAAACTTTGATGATCGCCCACAATTAAATCAATCCCAAGGGGATTGGCCCTGGTTTGCAGGACGGCAATGGTTTGGGGATGACAATGCTCGGAGACAAAAAAGGCGGTGGCTTTATTTTTACTCACCGCAAAACTCAAGCCCATGGCCTCGGCGGCGGCGGTTCCTTCATCGAGTAAAGAAGCATTGGCGATTTCTAGCCCCGTTAGTTCAATGATCAGGGTCTGAAAATTGAGCAGAGCTTCGAGTCGTCCCTGGGCAATTTCGGCCTGGTAGGGGGTGTAGGCGGTGTACCAGCCTGGATTTTCTAAAATATTGCGCTGAATTACCGGCGGGGTAATGGTGTTGGCGTATCCCATGCCTAGAAACGAGCGAAAAATTTGATTTTTGCCGGCAACCTTCTTTAAAGCGGCGATCGCCGCGTATTCAGTGAGGGGAGCTGGCAATTGTAGGGGCTGGTCGAGGCGAATGGCGGGGGGGACGGTTTTGTCGATCAAATCAGCGAGGGTATCTAGACCCAAGACAGCTAACATCTTGGCTTGCTCAGACCCATCGGGGCCAATGTGTCGGTCAACAAATGTATCGGATTTTGCCAATGAATGCACGAAGGGGAGAGCGGAAAGGTCGAGATTAGCCATGGGAATGTTACAAAACTTCGCAAATACCACTATTCAGTATAAAGCCTTCTTTTCTATAGGGTCTAAATACTATATTTCCTGGGGTGTTGACATTCCAGTCTAGAGTGAGGTATTATAACTTTATAACTAATTGGTAATATTTGAACTGTGCTATTTCGACAGTTATTTGATCCTGAAACCAGCACCTATACTTATCTAATTGCAGACCCCGCTACGGGAGATGCGGCCTTGGTCGATTCTGTCTTGGAGCAAGTAGACCGAGACCTAAAACTCTTGCGCGAACTAGGGTTGACCCTGCGCTATTGCCTAGAAACCCACGTCCATGCCGATCACGTCACGGGAGCCGCTCGACTACGGGAAATCACCGGTTGTCAAGGACTTGTCCCTGAATTTGCTCAGGTCGCCTGCGCCGATCGCCATTTAAAAGATCAGGAAATTATTCAGGTTGGCTTAGTGTCCATCCAGGCGATCGCCACCCCAGGCCATACCGACAGCCACCTGGCCTATTGGGTGGATCATAAATGTGTGCTAACCGGCGATGCGCTCTTGATTCGGGGCTGTGGGCGGACTGATTTTCAAAGTGGAGATGCTGGCACGCTCTATGACGTCATCACCCAGCGCCTTTTTAGCTTACCCGATGACACCTTGGTCTATCCCGCCCATGACTATCGAGGTCATACTGTTTCCACCATTGGCGAAGAAAAACGCTGGAATCCTCGTTTGCTGGGGCGTACCCGTCAAGAATTTATTGAATTTATGGCAGGATTAAATCTACCTGACCCCAAAAAAATCATGGAGGCAGTACCCGCCAATGAACGCTGTGGAAAAGTTTTTGCCAATGTTTAACTCGCGTATTTTCGTGCGGGTCATGCGCTGGACTGTAGGGATATGCCTGTTACTGAGTTTAGTTCTTGTCGTCAATCCCCAAGCGGCCTCCGCTACCCTGCGGGAGATTCAAGAAAGCCCAACTAAAATGCTTTACCAATCACGGCAGAGCCTAAAAGATGCCGATGGCAATACCTGGCAAGTGGTCTTTTTTAAGCGAGTAGAAGCGGGAAAATCTCCTACTATTAACCTGCGCTTAGTTGGATTTCCCGACATCACCAAATTTGCCCACCCTGCGCCGCTGAAAATTCGTCCCAATCCAACCTTAGAAGTGACGGCAACGGATCTATTTGCGAGGGAAACTCCGGCGGATAATGTCGGTCAGTATGATTTTGATGGTTTGCTTGAAAAACTCCCTGACAACACCTTTTGGGAATTAGAGTTACCCCTAGAACGCTCTGAGTCCATAACTCTGAAAGTGCCTTTTTTCCTAATTCAAGAATGGAATAAAGTCCTGGATCAAAATACTTAATTGTTAATAACTATGACTACTCTCAAAAATAAAACAACCAACATCATTAATGCCCAAACTCTGCATCAAATGATCCAACAAAAAAACGTAACCCTAGTGGATGTGCGCGAAGCGGGAGAACACGCTGGTGAACGCATTGCCGATGCAAAATCAATGCCTCTATCGAAATTTAATCCTCAACAACTACCGTTAGAGGCAAAAAATAAAACCTTAGTCTTTTATTGCCAGAGCGGAAATCGTTCTAGCCGAGCCCTACGCAAAGCCCAAGTCCATGGTCTGGAAGGGATGTTAGATTTAGAAGGTGGGCTAACAGCTTGGAAACAAAGTGGATTACCCACGATTAAGTCCAAAAATGCGCCGATCGCTATCATGCGCCAGGTACAGATTGTGGCTGGTACACTGGTGTTGACGGGAACGTTGCTGGGAGCATTTGTTTCGCCCTATTTCCTGATTTTAAGCGGTTTTGTCGGGGCTGGTCTGACCTTTTCTGGGGTTTCGGGAACCTGTATGATGGCTAATCTATTAAGCAAATTACCCTATAACCAAGTCAAATAATTTGTTTTTTTGATCACTCTCTTTTTGAGAGACATAAAACGTAATGGTCTTACAAATTATTGGTTATTTTTTAGCTGTTTGTATCGGTCTCAGTCTGGGATTAATCGGTGGCGGTGGCTCAGTCCTGGCCCTACCGATTTTGGTCTATGTTCTGCACATTCCCACCAAACCGGCGATCGCCATGACCCTGGCGATCGTGGGCATTGTTAGTCTTGTCGGCGTGATTCCTCATTGGCGCAAGGGCAATGTCAATTTTAGTAAGGCCTTTATTTTCGGCTCAGCGACGATGCTGGGAGCTTTTGGCGGCGCACGTTTAGCCATGCTTCCGTTTATCACCGATGCTCTGCAATTAGTGCTTTTTGCAGTGATGATGCTCTTGGCGGCGGGGTTCATGATTATTAAATCCCGTCAGTCCATCACTGTTACCGACCCGACCGAGATTATTCTTAGCCAATACCCGCCGCCGGTCTGTAAATATTGCTGGCTCTGGCTTCTGACCGAAGGATTGGGCATTGGAATTCTCACCGGCTTGGTGGGCGTCGGGGGAGGATTCGCCATCGTTCCTGCCTTGGTTTTATTGGGGAATGTGCCCATGAAACAGGCGATCGGCACTTCTTTATTAATTATTTTCTTTAATTCAGTGGCGGGATTTTTAGGCTACTTTGGCAACGTGGAATTAGATTATCATTTGATGATTTCTTTTACCTTTTTTGCTGCCCTCGGTGTGCTTTTGGGAGCCTATCTTTCCCACTACATCAATGCCAAGTACCTACAAAAAGGATTTGGTTATTTTTTAATGGTGATCGCCGCGTTTATTTTATTTCAACAACGGGATAGTTTTCAAAAACCCAAAGTCACCACAGAATTACCTACATTCGTTCAAGCGAGAGTAAAAACCCGCTGAAATACTTTAATTATGATTGGTGCTAAAATTCCCTTTAATTCCACTTTTTTCTATGTCTAAAGCTTAAAAAAATAAAAATTCCCTTTGGCTTGGGACTGACGTATAAAAAAATGATCATTATCGTGGAGATCAAATACCCATCGGAGATTTCCAATGCTTAAGTCTAGCTATGTATGCACCGCTTTTGCTCTTGCTTTCACAACCTTAGCCGCTAGTATTCAACCTGTTTTAGCAGAAGAAACTACCTGTCAAGGAAGTTTGGGAGCCGTTACTGTTGATAACCTCAGAGTTGCTAGTGGTCAAACCTGTGCCTTGAATGGCACAAAAATTCAAGGGACTCTTAAGGTGGAATCCAACGGTACTCTTAATGCTAATAAAATTCAAGTTGTTGGTAATGTTCAAGCGGAAGGAGCCAATGCCGTGAATATTAATTCTAATTCCACCATTGGAGGTAGTGTCCAAATTAAACAAGGAAAAAGTGCGGCGATCGGCATGTCTCGTATTAATGGGGATCTGCAATTTGAATCCAATCAAAGTGCTTTATCTGCAACCGGTAACCAGATCGGTGGTGATTTACAAGCTGTTCAAAATAGTGGTGGAATAAGTATCAGTAAGAATCGGATCAAAGGTAATCTTCAATGCAAAGAAAATAATCCGGCTCCCACTGGTGGAAATAACACCGTAGAGGGCAGTAAAGAAGACCAATGTTCTGCTCTATAATCCCAAGATAATTGATCATAAAGTACTAACCGGGGGTTGCGGCCCCCTATTTTTTTGAGGTACATTGGCGATAACTGGTTTCTGACAATCTCTTGATGATTTTTCAATTTGAACGTGATTTTGTTGATTCTTTACGCTGTATTCCCATGGTGGTACGCTATAAGCTCGATAGCTGTGGTGTTAAGCTCAAATTAAACCACTGGCATGGCTTGTCTCAGGTTCAACGTCAGCAACTTGTCACGTTACCCGGCGAAACTCCAACGGAGCTTGGCTACTATCGTCAACAGCTCCAGCAGTGGGTGCAAGCCCTCACTGGCAGTCCGGCCCAAGCATTGGAAATTCCTGAGCATCCTCCCTGGTTGAATCCCAATCAAATTCCCGAAAGCGTGGCGGTGCAATTGGCTAGCCTCGATCTTCCGGCCTTAGCCCTATCAGATTGGGCTACTCTGAATCCCTTACAACGATTTGCCTTGCTTAAACTGAGTCGCCCCGGCCACGAGAATCGTAATTTTGTCCCGGCTCTCCAGGAATTTGGTCTTTGGCGATCGCCATAACCCTGAAACAGAAAGGGCTCTAACAAAAAATGCTAAAGCCCTAACCGTTTATTATCGGAGCGGCGGGATTTGAACCCACGACCCCTACTACCCCAAAGTAGTGCGCTACCAAGCTGCGCTACGCCCCGATCACACAATTAACAATACTACACCATCATTGACGAAAGAAGCAAGCATTAATCAAAACTAATGATAATTTCTAGGGAGAACGAAGCACTTGCCCTATAATCATCAAAGATTTAGCGGTGGATGTAATGCAAATAGTCAAGGGCTGGCGTCGGTGGTTCCTCTGGGGATTTTTGGGATTGGTAATGAGTTGGTTGATCAGTTGTCAGGCTCCTTCCCCAACAACGTCGGGGTCATCACAACCCTCGCATCAACTTGAATTTTGGACCATGCAACTCCAGCCCAAATTCACACTCTACTTTACCGATGTATTGGCACAGTTTGGCGAAGGGAATAGCGGTATGACGGTGAAATGGGTTGATATTCCCTGGGATGCCATGGAAAGCAAGATTTTAACCTCAGTTTCCGCTAATACTGCCCCGGATGTGGTCAATCTCAATCCTAAATTTGCCTCCCAATTGGCTAGTAAAAATGCTTGGCTGAATCTGAATGATTATCTCTCGCCCGAGGAAAAAGCCCAATATCTACCGGCGATTTGGCAGGCTAATAGTCTTAATGGGGTGAGTTTTGGCTTGCCCTGGTATTTGACGACACGCATTACTATTTTTAATCAGGATTTATTGAAAAAAGCGGGGCTGGAAGAGGCCCCCACCACCTTTGCTGAATTGGCGATCGCCGCTAAGGACATTAAGGAAAAAACCGGAAAATACGCCTTTTTTGCTACTTTCTCGCCCTCGGACTCCGCCGAAGTCCTCGAAAGCCTGGTGCAAATGGGAGTGCAACTCGTGGATGGAGAAGGCAAAGCGGCCTTTAATACTGCCGCGGGCAAAGCCGCCTTTCAGTACTGGGTTGACCTCTACCAACAAAAATTATTGCCGCCGGAAGTGCTGACCCAGGGGCATCGTCATGGGGTTGAACTCTATCAATCAGGGGCGATCGCCTTTTTATCCACCGGAGCTGAATTTCTAACCAGCATTGAAAAAAATGCCCCCGCCATTGCCCAGGTGTCGGCGGCAGCGCCCCAAATCAGCGGCGAAACCGGCAAAACCAATGTTGCCATCATGAATTTAGTCATTCCCCGCACTAGCAAAAATGCCGCCAATGCCGTCAAATTCGCTCAATTTGTAACTAATAGCGAAAACCAACTCAGCTTTGCTCAAGCTGCCAACGTCTTACCTTCTAATGTCACGGCGGTAGAGCAATACATTGCGGCCCTCGAAAAAGAAGGCAATAGCACCGCCCTAGAGCAAGCCCGCCAGGTCAGTGCCCGCCAACTCAAAACCGCTGAAGTTCTGGTTCCTCCCATGAAGAACCTTTCCCTGCTCCAAAAGGCGATTTATGAAAATCTGGCCGCGGCAATGTTAGAGCAAAAAACCGTAGACCAAGCTTTGGCCGACGCCGCCCAGACCTGGAACACCGAGTCAGCTAGTTAACATTTTTAAATTTCCTATGCTTGATTTAGTTTTGACGGCTAATCCTTGGTTGATCGCCCTGGCTATTAATAGTGGCCTCCTGGCGATCGCCACTCTAGTCCCTAAAAAATTACTCACGCCCCTGGGCTATCTCCATGCCTGGATTTTGGGGGTTATCCTCTGGGGAACCCTAGGCTGGCGGGGTTATGCTGTGGTGCTGGTTTATTTTGCGGTGGGCTCCGCCGTGACCAAAATTGGCTTTCGTCAAAAAGAAGCCGAGGGCATTGCCGAAAAACGTTCCGGTCAACGGGGCCCCGAAAATGTCTGGGGCTCAGCCTCCACCGCCTTGGTCTGCGCTCTTCTAACCCTGGTTTTAGATGCGGAATGGACACCGTTATTATGGTTAGGCTACGTAGCCAGCTTTAGTACAAAATTAGCGGACACTACGGCTAGTGAAGTGGGAAAAGCCTACGGTAAGAGCACATTTTTGATTACCACCTTGCAACCCGTTCCCCGAGGGACAGAAGGCGCTGTCAGCTTAGAAGGAACCTTGGCGGGGATTTTGGGTAGTTTGATTATTGCCGGTCTCGCCTGGATCTTAGGAGTGATTAGTCCCCTAGAAATTGGCATTACGGCGATCGCCGCCTTGGTGGCCACCAGTCTAGAGAGTGTGATTGGGGCGACCTTGCAACGGCGTTGGGGTTGGTTAACCAACGAAGTTGTCAATGGCATTAATACTTTTTTAGGAGCGGCGATCGCCATAGGATTGGCCCTGATCCGCGCCCATGTTTAACGAAAATGTTACAAGGTATCTCGATACTCCTCCAAAAAAGCCAGCATATTTTCTAATTGTCGTCGATTGATGGGGGTTGGGTCGAGTAGGAATCGGACGAGGACAGCGCGATATCGAGCTTCGATTCGAGTTCGGCGAGTCTCGCGTTTTGCCGCCTCATTTCGCTGATTTTCTGCTCGTATAGCCTCTCTTTCTCTGCTTCTAGCTTCAGAAATTCTTCGTTGCTCTTCCTCAGTTCTGCGGTGCTCTTCTTCAGTTCTGCGGTGCTCCTCCTCAGCTCTTCGTTGTACTTCCTCAGATTGGCGTTGTATTTCTTCAAGTCGGACAAACCCCCGTAGGACTTGATCCACTGCCACAAAGCAGAAAGTAACCCCTGCGAAGGAGAGTCCGGCCCATTGGGGGATGATAAAGCTGTAATTTCGGAATTGGAGTGAGTCATAGGCCAGGAAAACACTGGTAATAAAAACCAATAACGCCGTCACAAGGGCGATAAACGTTTGGAGGTTTGGCATTATTTCGACTAGCTTAACGATTTCTCGCTTAGCTCATGTGAGCGGGAAGCCCCACGCTCTACCGATAGGTGACGCTGGGATGGCGATCACCTCAATAAATTTTTTTTAGCATAGAAGCTTGCCTCCAATCATTTTCTATTCGACTCAAAACTGCCATAAATTCCTTAAATACTCCAAGAATTTAGCTAACTCTCGGTCTGATAATTGATGACGACTACATTTATTATAATTTTTTTCTAGGTATTCTTTTCCATCGACTTCTGTCCACCCTAAGTTTTGCAATTCTTGATCAATGGCGACTCTGTATTGTTCAAAATTTAGACGAATATCATTCCCTTGATTGATGTGAAAAATAGCGATAGGCTCATCGGAAGAAGAATCAGTTACAATAACTTCAATTCCATCTGCTTCTACTGCCCAGATCGAATTTTTAAATGGCTTATATAAATCAAAATTTTCTGATTGTATTATTTTTGACCAAGCTTTTTTCTGCGAATCCCATTTATATCCATCTGACTTAAGTAAATCCTTGATTTTAAAAGTCCCACTATCTGTTATGACCGGCTGATTAACAATTTTGACTAGAAATTTATGGCTCTGACTGACTGGAGGAATGTAGGGATAATTCAGCCAATCTACTTTTTCTATTTGTGGAGTGGATGCTAAGTCCTTAAGAAATGGAGAAGGTCTATCATTATTGGTATCTGTTACGATCCATAATTCTTCTACTGCACGACTTAGGGCTACATAAAAAAGCCGACGTTCATCTTCAATAATTTTCTGTGTAGTATCTCCGAACTGGACAGTCTTAAGTTTTTGACTGGAACCAGGCTTTGCCCTAAGCAGCTAAGGATGGTGTATCAGGAGGTTGAAACCGATCAAGTTTAGCGGTCAGGAATTTAGGCAAAAGTAGAGAGGGTGGGCTTTTGGAAAA
>JBGSZT010000187.1:0-9707 GCA_041750255.1 Synechocystis sp. | reverse complement strand
TATATCTTTATACAGTTCACTATATGTATCTACACATTGTACTGTCTTTTGCGCCTCTCTTGCCTTCGTCATGCTCCCTCCGGGCTTTCTAGCCTTATTATTCCATTCTAATTCACCAAGTCTGATGGAAGAGGGGTAGATTGCAGCCGTTAATCCGGCTGGGCCTGAACCAATGATGACTACCGCTCGATGCTCAATCGCCATGTCATTTTTTTGTTTGATTGAATTCATTGCGAGCACACTGCTTTCTTTAACTGGATAGTGAAAAGTTATTTGATAAATTAAGCGGATAGAGAAAAATTGGATATCCGATACTGGCTGATATCAAATCATCCATAGTCAGTTTTGCCTACCATTATGCAACGATGCTAGCGATTTGATCAAATCCTGAAACAGCTTCGCATTTAAAAAATGACAACTGAGAAGACTGAAAAACCTGTTATTTGCTCACAGGTAAGGTAACCGTAATCTTTGGCCAAGGAGATTTAGTAACTTTTCCAGCGAACCTGCCCTGTACCTGGACTATTTAAGAAGCGATTCGTAAACATTACTGCTTCACTGCTTCGGCGAGTGATGTGGGAAATTCTAAACCCCCAGTGGGCCTTGTTCATATAGTACTCGAAAAACCTCAAAAGCCTGTCCCTGGGCCGCCTTGCCATAAATCGGTTCATTCTGGGTCAAGTTCAAAGCCATGACAATCTCTTCATCCTCATCCAAGGCGAAGCCCATCAGTGTCTTGAACCCCCCAAAGCCTTCGGTTCTCATGTAATCCGCCATCGCTCTAAGTTCCGCCTGCATTTCATCGCGGTTGGTGTCGTAGAGTTTTGCCGTTCCGTAGGCGATCGCCTCTCCTTCCCTGGTAAATACATACAAATACTCGCCAATCACGGTTTGATATTTCATCAGGGCAATTACCAACACCGCCGCCAACAAGATGTAAGGAGCAAAGGCTTGGAGAAATCCCCAACAACCGGCGAATAAGCCTGTTTTGGCTTGTCGGTACGGCAAGAAATCCCGATTGCGCTTGGAGAAATCCCCAACAACCGGCGAATAAGCCTGTGGGGGCAATCAGGCTGGGTAATGAGCTGCCCACGCCCCGAAGGACACTCCCCGCCAAATATTGACAGGCTTCGGCTCCGACACCCCCCAGGTATTTCATCACAATGGAACCAACCGTCCAGCTCAGGGCTTCCACAGACACCGTGAGGGGAACGGCTTTAAGCAGGAATTGAGTCAGGAGCCATTGCGCCATCTGCACCACGACCCCCGCCGCGCCAGCCACCGTGGGAATACCAGAGACTACTGGCACCAAGGGAGACACGAATTTGACGTTCTGGCGTTGTCCGTTGGCGATCGCCTTTTTTTAGTCAGTTCATCGGGATCAATATTTTAGGTATATTATCCATCGCCGCAGACCCGATAATGCCTTCACCCTCTTGATCGAGTACTTCAAATGATCTAGCTCCCCTTCGCCCGCTCTGGGAGAAGGGGGTGGGGGATGAGGGTTAAGTTGCAAAACGTGGGATGCACCCATCACATTTAAATAGTATCCTCACCTCAAACCCTAAAATTTCTAATTACTAGCCTATATGTTCTTTGAGCGTCGCGGGGTTGATTGTTTGGAGCAATTCCAACGCCTAAGCTCCACGAAACCAATGGCGATCGCCTATGATTGAGGGCAAGATGTTTTTCTCGATGCCCCCACCATGAAACGCTTTCTATTTTTAATTCTATTTCTAGTGACCCTGGGATTTACCCTATCGCACTTTCTCAGTACTCGGAGCCTGGCCCACCGTGGCACCTTTGATTCGGTGATTGTCAATTTTAAAAATGATTTGCCGACGGAGGCCTTGAGTAGTGAACTTCAGGCGATCGCCATAGAAACCAAGACGACGGCGGACTTTAATAGTATTTTTTCGGTGCGAGAGCATCTTTATACCCTCAAGGGCGGAAGTGAGACCCTAGGGCAACTGAAAAAATCTGAAATCAAGGCCCTGGCGGATTATATTGAACCCAACTACATTTACCAAGCCCTAGAGGTGCCCAACGACCCGAACTACAACAAGCAATGGAATTTACGGGCGATCGGCATGGAGCAGGCTTGGGATAACAGTCACGGTGAGGGCATCACCATCGCAGTTATTGACACTGGTGTGACCCGCGTCCCGGACCTAAAAAATACCAGCTTTGTCGAGGGCTACAACTTCGTCAACGACAATAATGATACCTCCGATGACAATGGCCACGGCACCCACGTGGCGGGAACCATCGCCCAGGCGACTAATAATCAGTATGGTGTAGCAGGCATTGCCTACAAGGCTAAAATTATGCCATTGAAAGTTCTTTCCGCCTCAGGGGGTGGAACCGTGGCGGATATTGCCGAGGCGATTCAGTATGCCACCGACCACGGTGCCACGGTCATTAACCTCAGTTTAGGCGGCGGCGGCGAAAGTAAAACCCTCCGCGATGCCATTGATTATGCCTACGCCAAAGGTGTGGTGGTAGTGGCGGCGGCGGGGAATGAAAATAAAAACGCCAGTTCCTATCCCGCCCGTTATCCCAAGGTGATTAGTGTGGCGGCCCTCGATGCCACGGGCGATAGGGCTAAGTATTCTAACTTCGGCGCTGGGGTGGATATTTCCGCGCCGGGGGGCAGTGACGAGGGCAAGGATGGCAAAATTTTGCAAGAAACCATTGATCCTACCACTAATCAACCAGTTCTAGCGGGCTTTCAGGGCACAAGCATGGCGGCTCCCCATGTGGCGGGAACAGTCGCTTTGATCCAATCAGTGCAACTGAAGCAGGCGAGTCAGTCCCCAAAAACAACCCAGGCTAACGGGGCTACTCCCGCGGAGATTCTCAAAATTCTCAAAGCCTCCGCCCGTCAGATTCCCGACGACAGTTACAATTACTTCGGCGCCGGACAATTAAATGCAGGCGAAGCAGTCAAACTGACTCTGCAAGGACAAATCTCCTTACGTGACTTCTTCCGTTGGCTCCGGGATAATGGCTATCTCAATCCTATTTTTTGGTTTGACGGCGGCGCCGTGGCCCTCGTCCCCAAACTTTTGATGGTATTGGGTTCCTATGCCCTGGCCGTTTTTTTACGCTTCTATCTGCCTTTGCAATGGACGGCTCCTTTCAATTGGGGTCTCATCTTTGGCAGTTCTGGCTTATTTTTTCTGCAAGGATTCTATATTTTTGATTTGCCGCAGTGGCCCTTTCGTTTGATGGGCAGTTCCCTGCCCGAACTCGGTAATTCGGTCACAGGAACGATACTGCTCAATCCCTTTTTTGCCAGTGTTTTAATCCCCCTCGGTTTAATGCTTCTACTTTTGGGCAATCACTCCGGCCGACAATGGGCGATCGGCATTTGCCTAGGGGTTGCCGCCTGTTTAACGGTCTCCGCTATTTTCCATCCTCTGCTCTGGCTAGTGGGAACAGGGGCGATCGCCCAGGTATTTTTGGGGATTAATGCAATTTTATGTATTGGTCTAGCCTGGTTAGCCAGCAAAAAAGAAGGAGCCTGGGGTTAATGCTAACTCTGGTGGGAACGATAGAAAAAAAGGGCTTTGGCTTTGGTGTCTGGGCCCTGGTAACGGAGGAGGGAACGGTTTACGAACTGCAAGACCCTCCCCCAGACCTTTGCCAATCAGGAAAACGGGTCAAGGTTTTGGCAACGATCCAAAAAGATGTGATGACCCTGGCGATGATTGGCCCGGTGCTGAAGGTGGAGTCCTTTAGCCTGCTTTGAACATTAGCCTCGCGGATAAGTTTGCATCAACTGCCGCACTTGTTCAGCATGGTAGGAACTGCGGGTCAAAGGAGACGAGACCACTTGCAAAAAACCGAGGGATTCACCAAAGCGTCGCCAGGCGTCAAATTGGTCTGGAGTGACAAAGGTCTCAACTCCCAGATGTTTTTGACTGGGTTGGAGATACTGTCCAAGGGTGATAATGTCGCAATCTACCTGACGTAAATCTTGCAGGACTTGACGTACTTCGGCATCGGTTTCGCCCAGCCCGACCATGATGCCGGATTTGGTGTAAACCGTAGGAGTTAATTCCCTGGTTTTTTGTAATAGCTCTAAGGAACGTTGATACTCACCCTGGGGTCTGACGCGCCGATAGAGTCGGGGAATGGTTTCTGTATTGTGGTTCAAAACCTCTGGCTTGGCGTCCAAAATTGTACTGAGAGCCTGCCAATTGCCGCAGAGGTCAGGAATCAGGACTTCAATGGTGGTCTGGGGCGAAAGTGCCCGAATTTCTTCAATACAGCCCACAAATTGAGACGCGCCACCATCGGCTAGGTCATCCCGATTGACGGAGGTAATGACGACATGGTTGAGCTTGAGGCGTTGCACCGCTTCGGCGAGGCGCTGGGGTTCACTAGGGTCTAGGGACTGGGGCTTTTTTTCAAAGTCTATATCACAATAGGGACACGCACGGGTACAGGCCGGCCCCATAATCAAAAAGGTGGCGGTTCCCGCCTGGAAACATTCACCAATATTGGGGCACGAGGCTTCTTCGCAGACTGTATTCAGAGCTAAATCTCGTAAAATTTCCTTGACAGTTCCCACCCGTTGCCATTGGGGGGCTTTGACTCTGAGCCAGTCTGGTTTAACGGTCATTTATTTGCACTCCGAAGGTTAAATTTGAGAAATTCATGTACCCAGCATATTATTTTAACCGTCCGTCCTAAAATCACGTTACTATCAAAAACACTATTCATCCCATGATTCCTATTGCCCTCTTCTTTGTATCCGGCTATCCACTATGGAAAACGACCACGCCGACTTACTCACTACGATATCGTTAGATGATTGGCGGCGATCGCCAGAAATTATGCGGCTACTGGTGATGGAATTGCAAGCCACCATTTCCGAACAAAAGATTCATAATATTGATGCCTATTGTAAAGAGCGGCAAAGTTCAATCCTCAAACTCAACTGCATGGGGACATGGGAATCTTATTTTCACACTGGTCAAGTAGTTTGGAATGACCATACCTTTCATCTACTGGGCATAGACCTTGATGTTGTTCCTAATGCGGAAACGTTTCGGCAACGGGTTCATCCCGATGATATCGAAGTCTTAGACAATATCTTTTATCAGGCGATCGTCAATAAAACCCAATATAACCACGAGTTTAGGGTTAACTTACCGGATGGGCAAATCCGTTGGCTCCAGTGCCGGGGAGAGATGTGTCAAGATAAAAATGGTGTGGAGAAGATGCTGGGCATTGTTTTTGACATCAGTACGCGCAAAAAATTTGAACTAGCCCTACAAGAAAGCGAAACTCGACTCCGCAATTTAGCCACCAACATTCCCGGCGCCATCTTTCGTTACATTTTTCGGGCTAATGGTACGGATGCCGTGCTCTTTATGAGTGGAGGCTGTTCCAATCTCTGGGAAGTCGAGGCAGAGATAGCAGAAAAAGATGTTAATGTTTTGTGGAAATTGGTACATTCTGACGATGTATCTAAGCTGTCCGCTTCAATCCTAAAGTCAAGGGCGACCTTAACTGCTTGGTATTACGAATATCGCATTATTACACCATCGGGCAAATTGAAGTGGCTACAGGCCGGCGGACAACCCCAGGGCCTTGCCAATGGCGATGTGGTCTGGGATACGATCATTTTGGATATTACTCAACGGAAACTTTCTGAAATAGCCCTAGTCGAGAGCGAAGAACGCTATCGTTTGCTGGCGGAAAATAGCCATGACTTAATTTGTCTGCACGACCCCGACCTTCGCTTTTCCTACGTCAGTCCTTCTTGTTTTAACCTGTTGGGCTATAACCCAGACGAATTGATTGGGCAAGACCCCTTCGAGTTATTTCACCCCGACGACCACGAACGCATGACAGAGGAAACCCTTGCTCAGAAAGTAGCGGGGCAGGAAAAACCCGCTATTACTCGTATGCGCCATCGAGACGGGCATTATCTCTGGCTAGAAATTTTGGCTAAACCCATTGAAGATAGTACTGGTCAGACTATAAAAATTCAAACCACCTCCCGAGATGTGTCTGAAAGAGTCCAGGCCCAGGAGCGACTCAAGCACGATGCTATGCACGATGGCTTGACGGGGCTCCCCAATCGCAACTTATTGATTGAACGCCTAGAGTTAGCCATTCAACGGTCAAAACGTAGTGAAAATTTTGGCTATGCGGTACTTTTTTTTGATTTAGACCGTTTTAAGGTCATTAACGATAGTTTTGGTCACTTAGTTGGGGATCAACTTTTGATCACTGTTGGTAATCGGGTCAAGGCACTGTTGAGGGAAATCGACCTAGCCACTCGTCTAGGAGGGGATGAGTTTGTTGTACTGCTAGAAGAGGTCAACCATCTTTCTGAAGCAATTCATGTTACGGAGCGTGTCCTCGAGCATCTCTCCCAGCCGTTTCTTATTGATGGACGAGAAATGTTTGTCACCGCTAGCATTGGTATTGTGCTGGGGTCTAGCCATTATCATCAATCCGCTGATATTTTGCGCGACGGGGATATTGCGATGTATCAGGCGAAGGCGAGGGGAAAAGCCCGCTATGAAATTTTTGATGCGGCAATGTATGCTGAAATCCTCCATCGTCTCCGTCTAGAAAATGACCTGCGCCATGCCCTCGATCGCGAAGAATTCCGCATCTACTACCAACCCATTCTTGATTTGGATACGGGTCATCTCCATGGCTTTGAAGCCTTGATTCGTTGGCAACATCCCGAAAAAGGACTGGTCACACCCAAGGATTTTATGGCGATCGCCGAAGAGACCTATTTAATTGTGCCGATGGATCGTTGGGTTCTACACACCGCCTGCGAACAACTGGCCCAATGGCGACGACAATTTCCCCAAATCCCTCCCTTCAAGATGAGTGTCAATCTCTCGGCCCTCGATCTGTGGAGTGATCAACTGATCGATGAGATTAGGGCTGTTACCGAGTCTACTCAGCTTCCCGGCCAGGCCATTTCCCTAGAAATAACCGAAAGTATGTTGGTGGAAAATGTCGAAAAAACCATTGCTCTGCTCAATGACCTCAATGCCCTCGGTGTGCAAATAAGTATTGATGACTTTGGGACAGGCTATTCGTCCCTCAACTACCTCTACCAGTTTCCGGTTCATGCCCTCAAGATCGACCGCTCGTTTATTGATTCGATGCAGAATAGCTCTAGAAGTCGTAACATTGTCCAAACCATTATCACTCTGAGTCAACAACTGGGTATCCAGTCCATTGCCGAAGGCGCAGAATCTCCCGAGCAATTGGCTAATTTGAAGCAACTCGGCTGTGGCTACGCCCAGGGCTATCTGTTGGCTCCACCCCTTCCTCTAGAATTGGCGACTCATTACCTCGAATCCCATTGCCTAGCTGTTTCCCTTTAAGCTAAGCTTTTAACAAATTTTGCATCTTTATAGTGATAATCGTCACTGCTGGAGTTTTCCATGTCTTGCCTGAAGGGGCCAAGCGCCCATCCTGTCTTACAATTGTCCCAATGGTTGCGCGATCCCTTGGACTATATGGAACGCAACAGCCGAGAATTTGGTGATATTTTTAGGGGTTACTTTACCGGCAAACCCTCTGTAATGGTAAGTAGTCCCCAAGGATTACAGGAAATATTGACAGGATCTGCCTTTACCGCCCCAGGAAACTTGAATGAATTGGCTCGGCCATTGTTGGGGGCGAATTCCTTGATTTTGCTGAGTGATCCGGAGCATCAACAGCGCCGTAAATTAATCATGCCGACCTTCCACGGCGATCGCCTCTTTAGCTACGGGCAAATCATTCGAGAGATTACCCAACAGGTGATGGCATCTTGGCAGACGGGAGAGCCCTTTGATGTGCGCGAATCCATGCAGGAAATCACCCTTCGAGTCATCCTCAAAGCCGTATTTGGTCTCCAAAATGGCGATCGCCTAGAACAATTGAAACAAGCCTTAGTTGATCGCTTTGAGATGACCGCCACCGGCTTTGGCTCCACCTTCATTTTTTTGCCATTTTTACGCCAAGACTGGGGACGTTGGAGTCCCTGGGGTCGGATTATGCAACAACAACGTCGTTGCGATGAGCTAATCTATGCCGAAATTGGCGATCGGCGAGCCAACCCAGATCCAGACCGCATTGATATTTTGAATTTGCTCCTGACCGCTGAAGATGAAGCTGGCGATCGCCTAACTGATACTGAACTGCGGGATGAACTTATGACCCTTTTATTTGCCGGTCATGAAACCACCGCTACGGCTCTAAGCTGGGCCTTGTATTTGATCCACCAACATCCTGGCGTTTTGCAGACGCTCCACCAAGAATTAGCAACCCTGGACCCCAGCCCTGACCCGATGGCGGTTTTTAAGTTGCCCTACCTCACCGCCGTCTGTAATGAAAGTCTACGGCTCTACCCGGTGGCGATGCTCACCTTTGCACGACAGGCGAAGGAACCTGTTTCCCTCTTGGGGTATGACCTAGAAGCCGGCACCGTTGTCGTTGGCTCTATTTATCTGGCCCATCGTCGTCCGGATATCTATTCTGAACCGGAGAAATTCCGCCCGGAGCGTTTTCTGGAGCGTCAATTTTCCCCCTACGAATTTATTCCCTTTGGCGGGGGAAACCGTCGTTGTATTGGCGTTGCACTCGCTCAATTTGAAATGAAATTAGTCTTGGCGACTATCCTTTCCGAGATCAAATTAGAACACCATCGCCCTAGCGGGCCTCTTCAACCCCAACGCCGGGGAGCCTTACTCGCCATGGCATCGGGTTTTTCGATGGTGGTCAAACAATAAGCCAAATTCTATAGATAGGCGATCGCCTAAAATAAAGGCAAGTCGGTATCAACCTTCTCTTTCCCAGCCATGACTACCAATTTACCCACCATCGTCAGCTATACCCTCGAAGATATTCTGGATCGTTTTGAGCAAAAAATAGAAAGGCAATTTGCTGAAGTCAATGAAAAACTCTCTCATCTGCAAATTGGACAAATTCAGCTTTCCGGTGAAATCAAAACCCTAGAAGAAAGAGTCAATGGTATTGGCAAACGTATCGATAATCAAGAATTTGCCAGCCGTGTGGGGTCACGGTTGCCCTCATGGTTTCATTGATTGCAGGAGCGGCGAAATTATTTGGCTGGCTACCCACTAGTTGACACACAAACAATACTAAATGCCTGATCAAAATAATGGCTAATTTTCTACGAGTGAGTAAATTTTTGTGCTATGATTATTAGGCTATTTTCGGGATGTAGCGCAGCTTGGTAGCGCACTTCGTTCGGGACGAAGGGGCCGCAGGTTCAAATCCTGTCATCCCGATTTCTCTTAATCCTTCTACTGATAAGCCTTTGGGCCTTTCCAGACGACCGAGTTACCCCTCTTCCATCAGACTTGGTGAATTAGAATGGAATAATAAGGCTAGAAAGCCCGGAGGGAGCATGACGAAGGCAAGAGAGGCGCAAAAGACAGTACAATGTGTAGATACATATAATGAACTGTATAAAGATATATTTCCAGAAGTGAGGACCTATGAAGCTTTCAAATACGCCAATATCAGGTGCGTCGTGCTTGGCGGGGATTGTTGATCCTCCCAAGTCAGAAGCTTGATTTAGGAGCAGATTTGCCATATCAAACCTTGCTAGAGGGGCAAGTGACTCAACCTTATCTGAGGGATTTGAGGGAACGGCAAAAACTGAGTCCCAATTTGACGTTATTGCAGTTGTTGGCGACGGATCAAGA
>JBGSZT010000186.1:0-64943 GCA_041750255.1 Synechocystis sp. | reverse complement strand
TATATCTTTATACAGTTCACTATATGTATCTACACATTGTACTGTCTTTTGCGCCTCTCTTGCCTTCGTCATGCTCCCTCCGGGCTTTCTAGCCTTATTATTCCATTCTAATTCACCAAGTCTGATGGAAGAGGGGTAGATGCGTAGTCCCTGGTTAACTTTACATGATTTGTTCCTGATCGGTTATGGTTAGGGCCTGTGAAGGTCGTTGGTAGGAGCCGATGCTCATCAAACCCCTGCTCTCTTTTTTATTTAAGACTCCCTGCCCCCTCTGTCAACGGATAACGGCTGATTTATTTTGTAACTATTGCCAGGAACAACTCTTCCATCAACGCCTACCGTTTTCGGATAGTACCTGGTCGGCTCCCTTGCCTCGGTTTATTTGGGGTCGTTATGAGGGAGCCCTTAAACAGGCGATCGCCGCGATGAAGTATCAGCGTCAGCCAGAGATTGCCCAATGGTTAGGGTTTGAGTTAGCACAAAGCTGGTTAAACACTCCTGCTCTACAAGCGTTGCCGCCCTGGGTTGCGGTTCCGATTCCCCTCCATCCCGAAAAGCAACAAGAACGGGGCTTTAACCAAGCGGAGGTTATCGCTAGGGCCCTTTGTCGTTTCACGGGCCGCCGTCTCTATCCGGAAGGATTATTACGGGTGAAAAATACCCTGCCGCTTTTTTCTCTCTCGCCCCAGGAACGCCAATTAATGTTAGAAAATGCCCTGGCAATGGGGGATGACTTGAAATCTGTGACGGCTCCAATTTTGTTGGTGGATGATATCTACACCACCGGAACTACCGCTAGGATCGCAGCCCAGGTTCTGCGTCGTCATGGTAAAAAAGTTCTGGGCATCGCGGCGATCGCCACTCCGGCATTCTAGTGCTCTGATCGGCAGGCATTATCTTTGGGTAGGCAGAGGAAAAATTAGTTAAGCTAAAGGATTATGATTTATTGCTTCTATGGAAAAACCTCAGAAAAACTCCAAGCCCGTCCGCAAAATTGTCCGAGCCGATGACGGAAGCCCCAAGCCAGCGAGGAGTAGCTATCCCGTCAAAAAGCGTCGGGGAGAAAACAGCGGGCCACAATTTCCGCGTTATTCCCATCGTAAAGTTTTACCCCCCGTCGAGACCCCGAAGCCCGCACCCCCCGAGGCCAATGCAGAGAGCGAAGAAAATAATGACCTGATCTACGGTCGTCATGCTGTCCTTGCCGCCCTAGAAGGCGATCGTCAGCTCAATCGTATTTGGGTGGTGTCTCGTCTATTATTTGATGCGCGTTACCGGACAAAATTAATGGATGCCAAAGCCAAAGGCAGTGTCATTGATGAAGTAGATAATTTCCGGCTCAATCAAATCACCAATGGAGCCAGTCACCAGGGCATCGCGGCCCAAGTTGCACCCTATCACTACCTAGATTTAGATGATGTCATTGCCCAGGCCAAAGCCCATTGCGCCGACCCAGTCATTGTCATTATCGATAGCATTACCGATCCCCATAACCTAGGCGCTATCATTCGTACCGCCGAAGCGCTGGGGGCTCAAGGCTTGGTCATTCCCCAACGACGCACCGTGGGTGTGACCTCCGCCGTTATGAAAGTTGCCGCCGGGGCGCTAGAGCATTTTGCCATTGCCCGCGTCGTTAACTTGAGCCGAGCCCTAGAAGAACTCAAGCAAGCCGGATTTTGGATCTATGGCACAGCGGCGGGTCAAGGAAAATCCCTAGAGCAAAGCGATTTGAGTGGCCCCATTGGCTTAGTCATTGGGTCGGAAGGAGATGGGCTGAGTTTATTGACCCAACGCCACTGTGATCATTTAATTTCTATTCCCTTGGCCGGAAAAACCCCTAGCCTCAATGCCTCCGTCGCCGCCGCCATCAGTCTTTACGAGATTTTTCGTCAGCGGGGCTTTACCAAGCTTCATCTTTAAAATTCTCCCACAAGACGCGGCACTGGCTTGTCAGCGTTGGGCCCACAACTGGGAAACTTTGCTAATTAGCCAACTACTCAGGGCCCCCAGGGCCAAAATGCCGATCGCCGGATTAAAGAAGGGTATCCAGAGAGTTTGCCAAAGCTGATAGCCCAAGGGAACTCCCGTGGATTCGCCTATTACAGCGATGACGAACCAAAGAAAGCCAAAAATTACCACAAAAACATCCACCACCAGCAAGCGATTGAGCCAGGTCTGAACCAGATCTTTCATCAAAAAAAGTAATTACATCAACCCCGATCCTAGCGTCGAATGGGAAGCTTGGCCCCTCCTCCGATAAAATGATTAGGCTTCAACTCATTTTCCAAAGGGTTGTGAGCACCATTCTTCCTTGCTGACCTTGTTTCCCTTCACTCCCTATGACCCATTCCTATCGCATTACTCTTCTTCCCGGTGACGGCATCGGCCCCGAAATTATGGCGGTGGCGGTGGAGGTACTAACAGCGATCGCCAAACCCTTTGATTTAAGCTTTGACTTTCAAACTGCGCTCATCGGCGGGGCCGCCATTGATGCGACCGGTCAACCCCTGCCCCCAGAAACCCTAAACCAAGCCAAACAGAGTGATGCCATTCTCCTCGCGGCGATCGGTGGTTATAAGTGGGATAGTTTGCCCCGTCATCAACGCCCAGAAACGGGACTCTTGGCCATTCGAGAAGGGCTAGAATTATTTGCTAATCTGCGACCGGCCACAGTATTTCCCCAATTGGTAGATGCTTCAACTCTAAAACGAGAGGTGATTGAAGGTGTCGATATTATGGTGGTGCGAGAACTCACCGGTGGTATTTATTTTGGTCAACCAAAAGGCATTTTTGCAACGGAAACCGGCGAAAAACGAGGCGTCAATACCATGGCCTACCGCTCCTCTGAAATTGACCGCATTGCCAAGGTTGCCTTTGAAACTGCACAAAAACGTCGGGGCAAACTTTGTTCGGTGGATAAAGCGAATGTTTTGGATGTCTCCCAACTATGGCGTGACCGAATAACGGCGATCGCCGTTGATTATCCTGGGGTGGAGCTGTCTCATTTGTATGTAGATAACGCCGCCATGCAATTGGTCCGTGCCCCCAAACAATTTGATACGATTGTGACCGGCAATTTATTTGGAGATATCCTATCCGATGAAGCCGCCATGCTCACCGGCAGTATTGGCATGTTGCCCTCTGCCAGCTTAGGAGCTGATGGGCCAGGTCTATTTGAACCAGTTCATGGCTCTGCCCCGGATATCGCTGGGCAGGACAAAGCCAACCCCCTGGCTCAAATCCTCAGTGCCGCCATGATGCTCCGCTATGGGTTGAATCAACCTAGTGCCGCTGATTGTATCGAAAAAGCTGTAAATATAGTACTTGCTAAGGGTTATCGTACCCAGGATATTCTCTCCGCTGGGACGCAATTAGTCGGCTGTCGGGAGATGGGAGAGGCTTTGCTAGCTAATTTGCAAGCTTGAGAGTGTCTTTGGCAACATCCTTCGGTCTTTTCGGAAAGAGATACAGCAATTTCGACATTGTATAGCCACTGTCTAGATCATTAGGACGGACAGATCGGGTTCTTGAGAAGCAGAAACATAGGTATCGTCAAGACGTCCTAGCCTAACTGACAACGGCTATATCTGGCACAGTCAATACCCCAAACAATGGAAATTAAAGCCATTTTGGATGTATCAAGTCCTACGGTATACGCCGTAAAAGAAATAATGCCAAAAGCTCATCATTAGATTTTAATGGTATTCTTGAGACCAGTATCTTTCATTGCCCATAGCATAAACGCGGCTATTCTATGCAGGATTTATCCCCTAACAACCGATTTTCCCTCACTCCTCCTCCATTTACCGCGTCTGAAGAATCAGACAACCCAGGATTCAGTCTACAGTCCATTAAAAATATAGTAATCCGGAGATGGATTGTCATAACGATAGCCAGTGTTGCAGTATTTGCCTTTCAACTCACCAGTGATTTCAGGCGTCCGCCCGTTTATCAAGAAAAATTTGATCTATTAGTTCAACCGCCGGAACAAGGGCTTCCTAACCCACTAGCGGGTACTGCTGGTGCAAGGGGATCGACCAATTATTCCGGTAGAGACTACTACGCGACTCAGGTTACTTTTTTGCTGAGCAATAAACTACTCAATCCAGTATTAAAGACAATTTACCAGAAATATCCTGAGCTAAACGAAACTAATTTTGGCTATAAGACCTTTGTTCAAAGAATTAATATAACAAAACCAGAAGAAGGAGAAATCATAACTATCACCTATGGAGATCTCAACCGAGACCGTGTCAAATTTGTCCTAGAGCAATTAGCAAAAGCCTATCTAGAGTTCACAATTGACTATCAATCCGACGCATCAGAACAACGCCTGAAGTTCGTCACGGAGCAACTTCCTTTAATTAGAAAAAGAGTTGCCGAGCTACAAGAGGAATCCATTCGTTTACAACAAGCCTACAATTTTTTTAGCGCTGATAGCGAGGGCGAAACTATTAGTGCTCTCTTGAATAGTATTTTGCAAAAAAAACAAGAGATTTCAGTTCAAATACTACAGTCACAAGAGACTATCAATGGTCTTAAACAACAATTGGGGATCACTGAAAATCAAGCCATTGTCTTGAACTCTTTAAGTCAATCGCCGCAGTATCTGCAATTATTAGGTCGTCTAAATGAGATTAATCTTCAGCTTGCAAAGGAATCAACGCAGTTGACTGATGAAAATATTGTTATTCAACAACTTAAAGCAGAACGTAATAACTTATTGCCCTTAATTCGTAAAGAAGCAAGTGCGATTTTATCAACAGTCCCTCAACAAGACTCGTCATCACAACAATTATCCCTTGCTCCTAACGATATACGTTCTGCTACTCTCAAACAAATTTTAGATACTAATATCCAGTTAATTGCACTTAAAACTCAACAGCAGGAACTAATTGACGCGGAAATAAAAGCCCGCGCAGACCTCCAGTCGTTTACAATGGTAGCGGGTAAATTTCGAGAGATTAATCGCGAATTGGGTTTAGCGACTGAAAGCCTTAATCGTCTAGCAGAGGCAGAGCAAAGCCTGAAAATTGAAAGCTCTAAAAGTTTTACCCCCTGGCAATTAGTATCTGATATCACTTTACCCAGTCAACCAATAGATACGTTGCCTAAAGATATTTTACTGGCTCTTTTAAAGGGATTACTCGCCGGGGGAGTTGCTGGATTCATCGCCGAAAAACTAGATAGTACTTATCACGATCCAGAAGAAATTGCTCGACAAACAGGTAAAACAATTTTGGGGACTGTTCCTTGGGATCCCAAACTAGCGACGTTGATTGCCCAAAAAACAAAGGCAACAAATATTCGTTTTATAGATGCATTCTCAACTATATACTCCAATTTGTTCTTCTTAGGACAAAAGCAAACCTGTCGGTCTTTTGTGATCACCTCCGCCGCCTCCGGGGATGGAAAATCAACCTCCTCCTTCTTTTTGGCTTTGGCGGCCGCTAGATTAGGGCAGCGAGTCTTGTTAATTGATGGTGACCGTTATTTTCCCCAGGGAGATAACTGGAAAGCGTTAGCTGAGGTCTTTGATGCTACGGTTGATTCTAACTCATCGGAGTTGGTGGCCATCGCCACTAGTGATCACTCTAAAAATGGAAATGAAAAGGAAATCCAAGACAGTAAATTAGAATCCTTGGGCAAAAACTTGTTTTATTTCAAAACCCAGGATAACGCCATGGAACCAAGCCAACTGATGTCATCCCAAGGATTTTTTATCCAGTTACAAGAATGGCAAAAGACCTTTGATGTTATTTTAATTGATACACCGCCAGTCCTCGGCGTCACAGATGCTCGTTTACTTGCAAAACAAACGGATGGTGTTTTATTGGTGACTCGATTAGGTAAAACAACCCGAGATAGCATTCGCCTAGCAATTAATGAACTCAAACTCGCTGATTTAAATCTATTGGGAATTGTGGCTAATGGAGCGAACTCTCAGACCACCTACGACTACTATTACTACAATCGTTATTATCGCAAACGTCAAGAGCAAAATAAACCAAAATCAGCAGTCTAACTTTTGTTGGAAACGTCGCCGAATCAAGAGAATAAATAGCGGATCTATGAGGGGAAACGCAATATTTCCCCTCTGATGATTATTCAAGGCCGGCTTCAATCGATCCTCTAGGTCGTTTTCCGAAGGCTAGACCCGGAGGTCGCGGTAGCATCATCCGGCAGAAATTCTAAATGATTGAATAGGGTCGTCACAAAGGCAAACAATAAAAATGGCAAGGAAAGTACGAGCACTAAACCAACGGTAGCGAGGGCGTAAATTTGACGAGTTCCGCTCCATAATGCCAAGGTACTGGCTAGTGAGATAAAAATAACAATTAACCAAACAATAATTTGTCCATAAATATCACCGAAGGTTAGGGTACAAACCATGCGGTACTTCAGCATTTCGTTTTCCATGTTTAAATTCCTCTGGGGTGAAGGGGAGTGATTGATGGGTCTAGGTGAATGTTCTAGAATCTTAGTCGATCTACACTATCAATCGTTGATTCTTTAAGATAGCTGTAACAATATTGACACAAAGAAAATTGTGTTCTCCTGTGACTGACAATCCACTGCTAAAAAAAAGAACGTTTCACCTAGAACATCAACGCGGGATTCAGCCAGCGTAAAATTTCTCGCTTCAGAGTTTGCAAATCCTGAGATAAAGATCCTTTCACCCACTGCCCGATCGCATCCCAGGGGGTAAAGACTTCTCCCGTTTGCCATTGTACTTCTTGGGCCAGGGGTGTGAGATGGTTACCAGACAACAGACAATAGGAGACCATATCGGTAAAGCGTTCCCGCAGAATGGGCTGTAGACTCAGAGTCTGGTCGATGGTATCGTTGCGAAATTTAATCAATAAATTGCGACGAATGGCGTAATAGTCGGCAATTAAACTATTGGTCTGGGCTGGAGAGGGCGTAAATTCCAAGTTAAGCTCTCCCTTAGGGTCAAACTGCTGACGCAGATTATCCACGACCTTGGTAAATTCCAGTTGGGAAAGTTGCTCTAGCATAGGAACGGCTTGTCTCAGAGGGTAATTATTGAAGGAGATGAGAATATTGCCTGCCCGTTCAACTTCATATAAACTGCCGATCAGTAAATGTAACTTACAGCCCATACTATGCCCCAAGCCATAGACCGGGAGATAGCCACGGTCAAGCTGATGCTGGCGTTGTAGCCGTTCGACAATGGTTTCAAACCGGTTTAGGACGGTTCTGGCGATCGCCTGATGGTCGAGGGTATTGAGAAACGGCGTTGCGATAATGCCATAGCCCTGCTGAGCCAATTCATTTAATAACCAACGATAGGTCACAGACGGAGCCGTCCCGACAAAGGCGCCACCCAAAAAATGAATTAGGGCAATGGGTCGGGGGGGCAGAAGCACCCAACTCCCTGATAGTTCTTGCCATTCCATCGCCTTAACCCTTGGCTCCCGTGGCAAACTTGATTTTGAGGTAGTCATCTTCCATTTTGGCACTGGACGGATTCAGGGCAGCTAGGGCCTGGGGCAGGACTAAATTACGCCGATGATTACCGATGCGGATATTGAGTTCATCGCCGGTTTTATTCAGTTGAATTTGTTCCTTGGGAATTCCCGGCAAGTAAAGCTCTAGGCTATAGCTTTCATCCCCTTGGACGATGCGGATGGTATTTTCTTTGTAATAGACCTGGGATGGGTCCTCATCGGCGTAGAGGGTTTCTTTGAGGCGATCAAGGGCGGCCAATCCGCACATTTCTTCAGAAAAAAGCGGCACTTCCTTCACCGGCAAGGGATGGAAGTTATCATAAATTTCTTGTTTGTAGACCTGTTGATTGCTTTTCCAACGTTGGAAGAAGGGGTCATCGACGCTATCCGGCAGGATACGATTAGCGATGATCAAATCGGTGGAAACATTATACAAACTCAAGTAGGCGTGGGCCCTCAGGGATTCCTTCAAGACCATTTTTTCAGGGTTAGTCACCAACCGTACTGTCGTTTGAGTATTGTCAGTTAAGACTTTTTCCAGGGCTTCAATTTGTTCGTAAAATTCGTAGGGCGCATCCATCACTTCTCGGTCGGGCAGGGAAAAACCAGCGATCGGGCGAAAGAACGGTTCAACCAATGGACGCAGAGCCACCGACATAGTTTGTAAGGGCTTATAAAAGCGACGCATATACCAGCCACCCACTTCCGGCAAGCTGAGTAGGCGCAGGGCAGTCCCCGTGGGGGCCGAATCAATAATTAGAACCTCATAATCCGCCTCATCGTAGTGACGCTTCATCCGCACCAAGCCAAATATTTCATCCATGCCCGGTAAAATTGCCAATTCTTCGGCTTGGATTCCATCTAGCCCCCGAGCCTGCAGAACCTGAGTAATGTAACGCTTAACCGCGCCCCAATTGCCCTCAAGCTCCATCAAGGCATCTAATTCTGCGCCCCAAAGATTTTCTCGCACCAGGCGAGGTTCATGGCCTAATTCCAAATCAAAGCTGTCCGCTAGGGAGTGGGCTGGGTCGGTGCTCAGGACTAGAGTTTTGTAGCCCAGCTCTGCACAACGGAGTCCCGTGGCGGCGGCAACGGAGGTTTTTCCTACGCCTCCTTTACCAGTCATTAGAATTACGCGCATGGATTTTTTCTTAACAAAAATTTACATCTCTACTTTTTATTATGAGGGTTAACCCCTGAATTTGGGAAGCAAGGTTGTGGACTCACCGACTCCCCTTAATCTCATCATCAGATCGGTGGTGCGCCATCAATTAAAGACTATCGATCAAACGGTAGAAACAACATCCAGGGGAGTCGGGCTACCCCTGGAGTGTCTTGATATTCCAAAAGGCCAATGGTCATGCCCTGATAGCCTTGGGCGGGAAGCGCCCGGTAGGTGCCGAATAGATAATCCCACCAGGGGAGGTTAAACCCGTAGTTGCTATTGGTTTCCTGGGGAATCACCGAGTGGTGAATGCGGTGCATATCCGGGGTGACAAAAAACCAACGCAGTCGGCGATCAATCGAGGGGGGCAAGCTGACGTTGCCATGGTTGAACATGGCGGTGGCATTGAGCAGTATCTCAAAGATAAGTACTGCGACGGGGGGCGCACCCAGCAAGGCGATCGCCACAATTTTGATGCCCATGGACAAAAGAATCTCAATTGGATGAAATCGCAAACCAGTGGTAACATCGAAATCCCGATCGGCGTGGTGAACCTTGTGCAATCGCCAGAGGGGGGGCAGAGCATGGAAAAGGACATGTTGCCAATAAATCACCAAGTCCAGCACCGTTACCGAGAGCAGGATGACGAGCCAATGCGGTAGAGTCAGCAGATTGAAAAAACCCCATCCCTGTTTGGTAGCAATCACCGCAAAGCCTACGGCCGCTAAGGGAAAGATAGCCCGCAGTAGAACCGTATTGAGGGCGACCAATCCCAAATTACTTCCCCACCGCCAGGGTTTGGACAATGACAGGGGACGACTGGGGGATAATTTTTCCCAGAGGGACATAATTCCTAAAATACCAAAGAAAAAAACAGCCCGAATCAAGGGTTCCTGAGCCAGCAGTGTATCTTCAATCATTTTTGGGCACTCAGAATATAGACCGGATTTAGGGGTTGCAGGCGAGTCAACCCAGCAATGGGATGAGACCGTGAAATCTGTGCCTGTTGAACAGTGTAGCTCCAACCTTGGTGCTCGAACCACTGCAGACTACGGCTGAAATTTTCTAGGGTCGCTAGAGCGATGACTAATTTTCCCTGGGCAGTGAGGCGACTTTGGCATTGATGCAAAATTTCTTCGAGCTTTCCGCCACTCCCCCCCACAAAAATACGGTCAGGTTGGGGCAATGACGCAAGACCCAGGGGAGCTTGGGCGGGGATCGCCTGAATATTGGTAAGGCCAAAACGCTGGCAGTTTTGTTGAATTAAAGAAATGCCCATGGCCGTTTTTTCGATGGCATAGATACGACTGGTGGGGCAAAGACGCGCCATCTCGATCGCCATGGAGCCGGTGCCAGCACCAATATCCCAAATTACTTGTCCGGGTTGGAGGGCCATTTCCCCCAGGGCCAAGAGTCTCACCTCTCGTTTGGTCATCAGCCCAGGGCGGTCGGCAAAGCTAAGAAAACAATGATCCGGCACTCCCAGTATCGGCAAGCTGGCTAAATCTAGTTCTGAACTAGTGTCGCAACGCTCTAACACCAGCAGATTGAGGGCGGCAATGGCCTCTGGTTTCACCTGGGCTAGGGCATCAAGGGCATAGGATTCTATCATTTCCGTTTCCCCCCCCAGGTCTTGGCAGAGCCAGGCTTGGTAATGGCTCGGCAGGTCTAAACTTTGACAAAAACGGGCGATCGCCGGGGGATGATTGGTGGGATCGGTGAGAATTGCCAGGGGACTCTGGCCCTTTTGTAAGGGAGCCGTCAATAGCTCTAGGGAGCGCCCATGGACACTAATGATAGTGGCATCCTGCCAAGGACGCTTGAGGCGATTGAAGGCCAGTTGCACCGCACTGAGGTGGGGATAAAAACGCAGAACCTCCGGTGGGAAATATTCTAAAAATAAACGCCCAATGCCATAGAAAAGCGGGTCGCCACTGGCTAGGACAACAATGCCATGCCCTTGCTCTAATCGTTGTTGGATAATAGTTAAGGATTCGCTGATTTTGCCCAATACCAGCCGTTCCGCCCGATGCTCAGGAAAATAGCCCAAATGGCGATCGCCACCGACCAACACCGTCGCTTGCTGGATCAAGGTCAAACTCTTCGGGGAGAGTCCACTGGCTCCCTCTAGGCCAATGCCAATGATTGAAATGATTTGACTCAATGTTGATCCCCCCATCCAGAATCCATTGCTTAATTTCTGACCTGCCATCAAAGGCAAGGGAATTTCCCTATAATGTTGAGGGATAGTAACAAAGATTGCGGATTGTAACCCCATCCTTGTTTAATCTGAATCAGAGTAAGATAATCTCAGAGAGTAGAGATGAAAGACGATGACCAATTCAACCCTTTTCCCCGAGATCCCGTTGAATCATGACTCTGTGGTTTGGGATAACCTCAAACAGGCGATCGCCGCTAGTTCTGGCTTCAAATGTTGGCAAGAAGATCAAATACAAGACGACGAGCAATCCATGGTCGTTGAGGGCCTAGACCTACAGGTCAGGGACTACCTACGCCAGACCCTAGAAACCCTAGCTTACTAAATTTTTGTTGGTAACAGTGAATGTAGTCCCTGGAGTAATTTCCGGGGGCTTGACTTTTGAGCCCATAGTAACTAGCCTTGGTGGTTAAAACGCAGGCTACACACCCGTGAGTATTGAGTCAAGTCCGATCAGTATTGCCCATAACCTGGAATCCTTTCTCCTGGTTCTGTCTGTTTCCTTGAGTGTGGCGACCCTCTCCCGTGTCGTGCCCTTTCTCCGCAAGGTTCCCTACACGCTCTTGCTGGTGGTGGTGGGGATGGGTTTGGCCTTCATTGATGTCAGGCTGATCAATCTTTCGCCAGAATTAATTCTAGAAATCTTTTTGCCGCCGCTTCTGTTTGAAGCCGCCTGGAATCTCTCTTGGTCTAAACTCAAGACCTATTGGGTCCCCATTGCCTTGTTCGCCATTGTGGGGGTAATTATTTGTGTCCTGGGCATTGCCTTCTCCCTCAATCGTTTTGCTGGCCTTGAACTCTCCATTGCCCTCTTGGCCGGAGCCGCCTTGGCCGCCACGGACCCGGTTTC
Source organism: Synechocystis sp. (assembly GCA_041750255.1). Taxonomy (GTDB): domain Bacteria; phylum Cyanobacteriota; class Cyanobacteriia; order Cyanobacteriales; family Microcystaceae; genus Synechocystis. The sequence continues at coordinate 53,238 of JBGSZT010000186.1, read as the reverse complement.
TGTGATTGCCCTCTTCAAAGAATTGGGCGCGAGTAAAAAGCTGACAGTTTTGATGGAAGGAGAAAGTCTCTTCAATGATGGTGTTGCCGTTGTCGCTTTTTTGATCCTGGTGGGCATTCCCCTGGGGACTCAAACCTTTTCCCTCTCCAGCACTGTATCTAGTTTTTGTGTTTTTGTCGGCATTGGGGTGGGAACGGGGCTTCTACTTGGCTTTAGTCTGTCCTTCTTGACCCAACGCTTCGATTTACCCTTTGTTGAGCAGTCCCTCACCCTGGTATCGGCCTACGGTTCCTATCTCTTGGCAGAGAAGTTGGGCGGCTCTGGGGTGATCGCTGTGGTGGTGGTGGGCATTGTCTTGGGCAATTTTGGCTCCCGCATTGGCATGAATCCCCGGACTCGCTTGATTGTCAGTATTTTTTGGGAATTTCTCGCCTTTTTTATCAATTCAATTATCTTCTTGCTCATTGGCGATCAAATCCGCTTTGGCAGTCTTGGCCATCATTTACCATTGATTCTAGTGGCGATCGCCGCTGTGGTCGTCAGCCGATTTGTTAGTGTCTTCATCCTGAGTGCGATCAGTAATCAGATCAATGATAGTAAGGTAGAACTGCGCGAACAAATGGTGCTTTGGTGGGGCGGGTTGCGCGGTTCAGTATCCATTGCCCTGGCCCTGAGCTTACCCGAACAAATTGCCTATCGCCAGGAATTGATTGATATTGTCTTTGGCGTAGTATTTTTTACCCTATTAGTCCAGGGGTTTACAACTCAATTTGTCTTGAAATCATTAAGTTTAATTGGCGATCAACCCCAACGCCAAGAGTACGCCGAACTCATTTCCCGACAAATTGCCCTTAAACGGGTGCTAACTCGCTTGGAAGACCCCAGTACCTTTCCTGACATTGAGCCTGAACTCTTTCGCTACAAGCACAACCTGGTGCAAGGTCAATTAGAAAGCATTCAAGATAAACTCAAAGGACTCCTGCAGGAGTATCCCCAGCTCAAAGAAGTTGCCAACCAAAAATTTGATCTGCAACTCTTGGACATTGAAGCCGAAACCTACGCTGAATTGATTCGAGAAGGGCGACTCGATGAAAACCTGGCTCCAGTTTTGATCAGCTTGGTGACCCAGGAAGAGTAACGGTGATACGTCAGCAGGGGCAATTCACGCTTTATAATGGGTCAGAAACGCTGATATTGCTCAGTTAATTGACACAGAATGTCTCGCTGGCATCGCCAGAATATAGAAGAAATGGCTAAAGTAGTCGGCATTGACCTAGGAACTACCAACTCAGTTGTGGCCGTGATGGAGGGAGGTAAACCCGTCGTCATCGCCAATGCAGAAGGCATGAGAACCACCCCCTCCGCTGTGGGCTTTAATCAGGAGGGGGAATTGGTGGTAGGACAAATGGCTCGGCGGCAGTCAGTGCTCAATCCTCAAAATACTTTTTATGCCGTCAAGCGGTTCATGGGAAGGCGCTATGGCGAATTAACCCCCGAATCCAAACGAGTCCCCTACACCATTCGCCGCGATGACAGTGATGCCATCAAAATTCGCTGTCCACGGCTCAAAAAAGACTTTGCCCCGGAAGAAATTTCTGCCATGATTCTTCGCAAGCTGGCGGATGAAGCCAGTCGTTATCTGGGGGAACCGGTGAGCGGTGCGGTGATTACTGTTCCCGCTTACTTTAATGATTCCCAACGCCAGGCCACCCGCGATGCCGGGCGTATTGCCGGGCTGGAAGTGCTACGCATTATCAATGAACCAACGGCGGCAGCCCTGGCCTACGGACTAGAGCAGGGACGCACCCAAAAAATTCTCGTCTTTGACCTGGGAGGGGGCACCTTTGATGTCTCAGTGCTAGAGGTAGGGGATGGTATCTTTGAAGTCAAAGCCACCAGTGGCGATACCCAACTTGGCGGTAATGATTTTGACCGTCGCTTGGTGGATTGGCTGGCAGAGCAATTTTTGGAGCAAGAAAAGGTAGACCTACGCCTAGACCGACAATCTCTGCAACGTCTGACGGAAGCGGCGGAAAAAGCCAAAATTGAATTATCTGGGGTGAGTGTTACGGATATTAATCTCCCTTTTATCACCGCCACCGAAGATGGCCCAAAACACTTGGAAACCCGGCTGACCCGTTCACAATTTGAAGAAGTCTGCGGAGAATTGGTGATTCGTCTCCGTCGCCCCCTCAAGCGAGTGCTCAAGGATGCCGGGCTGACTCCGGTGCAGATTGATGAGGTGGTTTTAGTCGGGGGCGGGACACGGATGCCGATGATTAAGTCCCTGGTGCGGAGTTTTATTGACCGAGAGCCCAACGAAAATGTCAATCCTGACGAAGTCGTGGCGATCGGGGCGGCCATTCAAGCGGGAATTTTGGGCGGAGAGGTCAAGGATGTTTTATTACTAGATGTGACCCCCCTGTCCCTGGGCTTGGAAACCATTGGGGGAGTGACCAAAAAGCTTTTGCCCCGCAATACCACCATTCCGGTGCGGAAGTCGGATATTTTTTCTACCGGGGAAAATAATCAAACCGTAGTAGAAATCCATATTCTGCAAGGGGAACGGGAGATGGCTAAGGATAATAAATCCCTGGGACGGTTTAAACTAAGCGGTATTCCTCCGGCGCCTAGGGGCATTCCCCAGGTGCAGGTTTCCTTTGATATTGATGCCAATGGTATTTTGCAAGTAACCGCCCGCGATAAGTCTACAGGACGCGAGCAGAGCATTACGGTGCAGGGGGCCTCGGTCTTGACAGAAGCGGAAGTCAACCGCATGCTCCAGGAGGCAGAAACCTTTGCTCAGCAAGACCGTGAGCGGCGTGAACGCATTGAAAAACGCAATCAAGCTAAGGCCTTGACCGACCAGGCCCAACGTCGTCTCAAGGAAGTGACCCTCGACTATGGCAGTGCCTTTACGGTGTCCTATCGTCGTCAGGTGGATGCCCTCTGTGGCGAAATTTTGGATGCCCTTGATAAAGATGATGAGCGCCGCATTGACCGAGCCCAGACGGATTTGCAAGATGTGCTCTACGAGCTGAACCGAGAAGTCCGTTTGCAGTATCAAGAGGAAGAGGAAGGCTTCTTTAGTGCCATCCGCAAAACCTTTACCGGCGATGATGATGAGGATGACTACGCCCCCCGCCGGCGGACGTCCTATCGGGATGACTTGGGAGCAGATCGGTCGTCTATGCCCAATCGCAATCCCCAACCCGAAAGCTATCGCCCCGCCGCCTATGCCGACTGGGACCAGCCCCGCGTCTCCCGTCAACGCCCCTATAACCCGAATCGAGAGTACGAGTCGACGGAACCACCCCTTGAAGACCGATTTTCTCGCCGTTCTTCCGCCGCGCCGGTTAATAATGGTCGTCGCTCTGATGCACCTCTTCCCCGCCGTGGGCGTAGCCTGCCGCCGGAGAATGGTTGGGATGATGATGACGATGATGATTGGTTTTAGTTTCTCTTGGTAATGGTGCAGTATTCTCAATTATTTTGTGACGGTTAACAATCGGCCCGGACATCTATGCAACAAGTGCGAAATCATTATCAAACCCTGGGGGTTACGCGCAACGCCACCAATGATGAGATCAAAAAATCCTTTCGTAAGTTAGCCCGACAATATCACCCGGATGTTAACCCCAACGACCAACTTGCGGAGGAAAAATTCAAGGACATTAATGAAGCCTACGATGTTCTTTCCGATGACAGCAAACGGGCAGAGTATGATGCGCTCTTGTTTGGGCGCACGGTTCGTCGGCCTCGAACCACGGGGGGAGCTCCCCGCCCTTCCCCCGCATCATCCCGTAATGGTAGTGAGCCCCCTCCCCGCCAAAATGCAGAGTATTGGCGAGGAGATTTTAGCCCCAACACTACGAAGCGAACTAAGGTGGTCAATGGTGGCTCTCGCCCCCTGCCCCGGGATGTGGAGGCGAAGCTAACCTTACCCCTAGAAAAAGCCTATCGCGGCGGACAGGAACGGATTCGTCTCGAAGATGGTCGTTCCTTGGAAGTCGAGATGCCGGGGGGCATGACCAACGGACAACGGATTCGCCTCAAGGAGCAAGGTCTGAATGGTGGCGATCTTTATCTCAAAATTAGCTTGGAACCCCATCCTATTTTTACGGTGCGAGGGACAGATATTCTTTGCTCGGTGCCCGTGACCCCCAGTGAAGCGATGTTGGGGGGCCCGGTGGAAGTCCCTACTATTGATGGGTTGGTAAAAATGAATGTGCCAAAGGGAGTCAAGCCAGGCCAACGCCTGCGTTTAGCCCAAAAGGGTTATCCGAATAGTGAGGGCGCTCGGGGTGACCAATTGGTGGAAATCCAAATTGCCCTGGCACCGGAACCGAGTGAGGAAGAATTGGCGCTTTATCAAGCATTGCGAAACATTGAAACCTATAATCCCCGCCAAGCTTTTCTGTCGAGTTAGGCAATTGGCCTTGAAAAATATCCTTAACTAGGCCTTTATGTAACAATGAGGGGCGGTATCCATACAATTAGGACTAGATCTGACAAGTAGGTATTTAATAATGGAACTGATTTACCAATATGCCTGGCTGATTCCCCTTCTTCCTCTCCTGGGAGCGGCGATCGTTGGCATCGGACTCATCTCATTTAATCAGATGACGAATAAATTACGACAATTTAATGCCGTATTTATTCTCTTCTTTCTGGGTACGGCGATGGTGCTGTCCTTTAGCTTATTGTGGAGCCAACTCCAGGGGCACGAGAGCTATTCTCAAATGGTGGAATGGGCGTCAGCCGGGAGTTTTCACATCCAGATGGGGTTTGTGATCGACCATCTGAGCGCACTAATGTTGGTAATCGTAACCACCGTAGCCTTCTTGGTGATGATCTACACGGATGGCTATATGGCCCATGACCCCGGTTATGTGCGCTTTTATGCCTACCTCAGTTTATTTGCCTCTTCGATGCTCGGGCTAGTGATTAGCCCAAATCTACTCCAGGTTTATATTTTTTGGGAATTGGTGGGGATGTGTTCCTACCTCCTGATTGGTTTTTGGTATGACCGTAAGGCCGCCGCCGATGCTTGTCAAAAGGCCTTTGTCACCAACCGGGTGGGCGATTTTGGCCTACTGTTAGGCATTCTCGGTCTGTATTGGGCAACCAATAGTTTTGAGTTTGCAGAGATTGGCGATCGCCTGGAACAGTTAGTCAGTTCTGGGGCTGTGAGTGCGGCGATCACCGCGATTTTGGCGATATTGGTATTTCTGGGTCCGGTGGCCAAGTCGGCTCAATTTCCTCTGCACGTTTGGCTACCAGACGCGATGGAAGGCCCGACCCCGATTTCTGCGTTGATCCATGCAGCAACCATGGTAGCGGCGGGAGTCTTCTTGGTGGCGCGGATGTATCCCGTCTTTGAGCCAATCCCGGAAGTGATGACGCTGATCGCCTGGACGGGCTGTTTTACGGCCTTTTTGGGAGCCTCCATTGCCATTACCCAAAATGACATTAAAAAAGGACTTGCTTATTCCACCATTTCCCAACTGGGCTATATGGTTATGGCCATGGGCATTGGTGCCTATTCCGCTGGTCTATTTCACCTGATGACCCACGCCTACTTTAAAGCGATGCTGTTCCTTTGCTCTGGGTCTGTAATTCACGGTATGGAAGCGGTGGTGGGTCATGACCCTATTTTGGCCCAGGATATGCGGATTATGGGAGGATTACGGAAATATATGCCCGTAACCTCCACTTGCTTTTTAATTGGAACCCTGGCCATTTGCGGGATTCCTCCCTTTGCTGGTTTTTGGTCCAAGGATGAAATTCTGGGTCTTGCGTTTCAAGCCAATCCTGCCCTCTGGGCCATTGGTTGGGGCACGGCTGGACTGACGGCATTCTATATGTTCCGTATGTATTTCATGACCTTTGAAGGTTCCTTTCGCGGCAACGACCCCTCCGCTAAAAACAAAGTCTTGGATTTCTACGGGCTATTGCCCGCCTTTGGCCCCGGTGCCATGGATATCAAAGAATTGGGCTATAGCACCAGCGAAGATAAAGATCATGATAGCCATGGCCACCACAGTGAGTCTCCCCACGAATCGCCCCTGGCCATGATTCTGCCCTTGGTGACCCTGGCGATTCCCTCGGTCTTGATTGGGTTATTGGGTCTACCCTGGGCCAATCAGTTTGAAGCCTTTATCCATGCGCCTGGGGAAATCCTCGAAGAAGCATCGGTCTTTGATTGGACTGAATTTTATGTCATGGCGGGCAGTTCCATCGGCATTGGTTTGATCGGCATTTCCCTGGCGATTTCGATGTATTTTCAACATAAAATTGACCCCCAGGCGATCGCCGATAAATTCCCCGTTCTCTACCGTTTCTCTTTGAATAAATGGTACTTTGACGATGTCTATGACCGAGTCTTTATTCAGGGCTCTCGTCGCCTTGCTCGCCAGATTATGGAAGTGGACTACAAGGTCATCGATGGCGCGGTCAATTTAACCGGGTTAGCCACCTTGGTGAGTGGCGAAGGACTCAAATATTTAGAAAATGGTCGCGCTCAATTCTATGCCCTGATCGTCTTTGCGGCGGTATTGGGCTTTGTGATTGTGTTTAGCGTGGTTTAGACTCCCCACGAACTTAATTCTCAAAAACCAAGTTAAGCATTTTCCTAAGCTGAAGATGCTTTTTTTGTCCCTAGGCGATCACCTGGATGGATTGGGTGGCTCGACCTATAATGGTTCTAACGCTCGGATTTCAATTTTTGCTACCCAGTCGTCCATGCTAAACCTTAGTTTACAATATCCAGTCTTTGGCCCTGAAATCCAGTGCCCCCATTGCCGTCAGCTTATTCCAGCGTTGACCCTGACGGATAGCTATCTCTGTACTCGTCATGGAGCCTTTGAAGCGGACTCTAGTACAAAAGATTTGGTTCATTTGCAGTCCGGGCGGCATTGGCGCCATTGGCAAGGGGAATGGTATCGTCAGCATACCCATCCCGATGGTATTCGCTTTGAAATCCATGAAGCTCTCGATCGCCTCTATAGTCAAGGTTTTAGAGCGACGAAGGTCATTATTGCCCATCGCTACAAAACATTGATGAGCGAGTATTTAGAACGTAATCTGCCCTGGCAAAATTCGGGTTCCTCCAGTCCTTTGCGGCTCTATGGCTTACCCGTAGAGTTTAGTTCTCCCCCGGCGGAAGAGCCCTGTTGGGAGGTGATTAATTTTAATCTAGAGAAGGAAGCGGGCGTGCCCAAACGCTATCCCTACTTTCGTTTATTTGAATAAAGTCGTTGCCATGCACCACGTTTCTATCCGCACGGCTAATATTCACCAGGCGATCGCCTTTTATGGACATTTGGGTTTTACCGTCAAAGAACGATTTACCACCGGCTTTACCCTGGCCTGCTGGCTAGAAGGATTGGGAGGGCGGTTAGAATTAATCCAAATCCCGGAACCCAAGCCCACGGTGGATGCCTTTTTTGATGAGCATTATGTGGGCTATTATCATCTTTCCTTTGATCTGACGGGAGTCGCGACCACTTTACCCCTGTGGCTAGAGCAACTTCGCCATTGCATTGAGGCAGATACCACCCTAGAAAAAGGATTAACGATTTTATTAGCACCTCAACAACAAATGATCGGCGATCGCCTCTATGAATTAGCCTTTATTGCCGATGGGGACGGACTGCCCTTGGAATTTCTTCGTATCATCACTGAATCAAGCAAATCCTGAGCAAAATTTATCTGTTCTCCCAGAATTACAGCTAAAATAAGGGGAAAATAATTTGAATTGAGCCTAAAGCCAGACAGAAAATCATGAACTGTTTATATACTGTTGGGCATTCTAACCATAGTATTGAGAAATTTATAGAACTTTTACAAGGTCAAAGCATTAATGCTCTTGTTGATGTACGCTCTACCCCCTACAGTCGTTATTTACCCCACTTTAACCAGAAGGCCTTACAGGCCTATTTACCCAAAGAAGAAATTCGCTATGTTTTTTTGGGAGCAGAATTAGGAGTACGCCCGAAAGACCAAAGTTGCTATGTTGACGGCAAAGCACTTTACGAAAAAATTGCATCCTTGGAAACATTTCAGCAGGGCTTAAAACGTCTGCTTAAGGGATTAGAAAGTTATACCATCGCGTTAATGTGTGCGGAAAAAGATCCGATCACCTGTCATCGTGCAATTTTGGTGTGTCAACATTTGGTTCCTTTTAACCTTGAAATTGCCCATATTCATAGTGATGGTGAGCGGGAATTTCATGAGGACTTAGAAGATAGGCTTTTGAAACTGCATAGTCTTCAGACACCAGAGGACAGCGGTCAATTATCTCTCTTTGCAACAGAAGAAACAACAGCTTTTAATAAAAAAGAGCGAATCCACGAAGCTCATCAATTGCAAGGCAAAAAAATTGCCTATACCGATAAAGATATAGCAATTGTTGCATAAATGAGGTCATCTAAAGAACACTTAACTCAAGCTGAAGCGCATCAGTTTCTTGAGTTTCTAACGGGCTTAAATACTGAGAATTAATTGGCTGGTATGGAACGCAAACAAACATGGAAACAAGTCGGGGCTAATGCTTTACTGGAGATCGCCGGCATCGGTTTTGCCCTGGGGGTAGCAGAGATAGCTCTGCGGCTAGTAGGCATTAGTTATCCCAGCTTTTATCAGGTTGATCGCCATCGGGGTCACGCCCTCATCCCCAATTTTTCTGGAGACTGGACCCACGAAGGCCGGGGACGGGTGGAGATTAACCAAGACGGCCTCCGCGACCGAGAGCATTCCCTAATTAAAGCTAGGGGGCAGTATCGCATTGCCGTGCTAGGGGATTCCTTTTCCGAAGCCATTCAAGTTAATGCCGAGCAAACCTTTTGGGCAGAGCTGGAACGAAACCTCGCCACCTGCAAGAATTTACAGGGCAAAACGGTTGAAGTAATCAATTTTGGTGTGGGGGACTACGGCACCGCCCAACAATTAATGACGCTCCGCCACCATGTTTGGCAATATGAGCCGGACTTAATCCTGTTGCAAATTTTTACGGGCAATGACCTGGTCAATAATTCTCCGACCCTCAGTCCCGGCGATCGCCTGGCTCCTTTTTTGATCCAAAAAGACGGTCAATGGGTCATGGATCAGTCCTTTAATCAAAGCCAGACCTACCGACGTCGAGACGGTTGGCCCCGCCGAGCCCTATTCACCCTCATTAATCATTCACGGGTGTTACAGGTCTTAAATGAAGCAAAACGAGTCATCACTACCCGTCGTACCCTAGTGGGAAGCACGAAAAACCAAGATATCATCCCCGCCCTCGATTTTGACGTCAATTTATACCAAGAACCGACCAGTCCCGATTGGCAGATGGCCTGGAATGCGACTGAAACCCTGATCAGGCAAATTCACCAGGAAACCCAGGCTAAAAAAGCCGACTTTGTGGCGGTTACCCTAAGCAATCCGCCCCAGGTTTATCCCGATCTCTCGGTGCGAAAGCGTTTGCAGGGGCTCGGCGCAACGGATTTGTTTTATCCTGACCGTCGAATTGCCCAATTAGGCAAAAATGAGGGATTTCCGGTGATTTCCCTCGCTCAATCTTTCCAAAAATACAGTGACGACCAGCAGGTCTTTCTCCACGGCTTTGAGAATACCGTCCAGGGCATTGGTCATTGGAATGCGGAAGGTCATCACCTTGCCGGTCAACTGATCAGTCAGCAACTTTGCCCAAAAATCAGGCTCAATCCCTAGATTTTTCTGATCGCCTTTGGGAAAAAATAGGATTCAGAGATGGCGATCGCCGTTAAACATATGATGGCTCATCCGCTTTCTTGTTGTAATGCAAGGAAGACAAAACGGTGGGTTGGAGTCTCTTAGTTGGGTTTGCGGCAATGGGAAAACCCTGCTGTTCCCACTGTTTAAGAGCTTCAACAATTGCGTGGATACTATAGCTATATTTGGCAGCGTACTCATCACGCAAGTGACGTGTTTCTTCAACTATAGGATCATTCCACATCAAGGTTAACTCCAAGCAATTCTTCAATAGTACAAAAGATAACAGAGGTTATGCATCTAGATACATGTAGCTTGGTACAGAAAAGGACATTTGTAAATCTTTCAAAACTCAAGGGATGTTTTTGAATAATTTTAGCTCATAAGAACCCATTTCGAACCCATCGATTTGATCTCATGCAATTACAAGTTTTGCTGTCGTCGAGACTTCAGCAGTAGGGCTAGGGGACGAAATAATGATTGTAAAATTAAGCCTAAGGATTGAAGCTCCCCTGGACTGATGGGATGTTTCCAGGTTCCCGGTTGGCAAAATAGAAATTCAATTAAGGCACGCTCTTGCTCCAAGGTAAGAGACAAAAATTCGAGTTTGAGTAGAGTAGATTTCCCTTGCGAACGTTTTTGGGTAATGCGGCTGGGCAAAGTCAATCCATTATCCTCGAAGACGAGTTCACAACTCATATCCGGTGTAATGTCAGTATTTAAGAGAAATTCAGCTCCTTTCTCTGAAATTTTAATCACCTCTCCGGCCACTAATCCGTGGGGAAAAATAAGTGTAGCCGGTTTACGAACCGATAGCCAGGTATATATATCCCGCTTCGGAACATCCAAAAAGGCATTCAGAGCAGAGGCTAAAAAGAGGCTGTTAAAAATTGCCCAGATGACAAACCAATTGAAATTTACCTGGCTCTGATAGTTGATTAGAATCCCATAAATACACGCCAAGGTCATTAACAGAAAGATTAATACTGGCAAGGCGAGTTGATAATCATAGCGATAGCGTTGACGTAGGAGTCCTTTCGGAGTGACTTGAAATTTTTTACCAAAGGGATTAAATAGCGTTTGAACAACTGTTATGCTTACGGGAAAAAATGACACAAGAGCATAGAGTTCTGAGAGAAAAATAGAGCGCGAGCGATAATTTAGCCAGTGAAAAGTAACGAGTTGAAGACAATAGTAGGGAAGAAAAAAGTAGAGGAGTTGTGAAACGGTTACCTGTAGCGGAACAATACCAAACACGGCATAGAGAGGGGGAATCATGAGAAAGAAGATTCGAGGCAAAACGCCAAACCAATTTAATAGCCCTTCTAAATGGGCCAGCCGTTGACGCCAATTTAGTCCGGGAATGGTCAGGGGATTAGCCTCAATAAAAAAGGCTTGCAGGGTTCCTTGTCCCCAACGAAGCCGTTGCATTAGGTGAGCAGAAATACTCTCAGCGGCGAGGCCAGCACTTAGTTTTTCATTGAGATAGGCGAGATCGTAGCCCTGGGCCGAGAGCCGAATTCCGGTAAAGTAGTCTTCGCTGAGGGATTGGGTATCAAAACCCCCAATGCTATCCAAGGCACTGCGCCGCATGACAAAGGAAGTACCGGCACAAAGGACGCTTCTCGCGCCATCTTTCATGGGTTGAATTTGACGGTAAAAGGGTTCTTCTTCACTAGGGAGTCGTTGGGCTAACCCTAAATTAGTGGCAATGGGGTCGGCATTATAAAAGGTTTGCGGAGTTTGCACTAGGGCCAAATTTTCTTGCTGAAAAAAGCCTACGGTGCGCGTCAAAAAATTGCGAGTCGGCACAAAGTCGGCATCAAAAACTGTCACTAATTCGCCCTGGGTTTGTTGGAGTCCAAAATTCAAATTTCCTCCCTTGGCATGGCGATTTTCGGGATAGGCAATGTAATGACAATTTAATTGTTCACACAACTTTTTGATTTCTGGACGATCGCCATCATCCAGGATGTAGATTTTTTTCTGCTCATACTCCAAGGCCTGACAACCAAAAATAGTGCGTTTAAGAATAAAAGCGGGTTCATTGTGGGTGGGAATCAAAATATCCACCGTGGGTTGATACTCCTTACTGATCACCGCTTGGCTGTAAATATCAGCTTCCCGTTGGCGATCATGACTATGGGGTAGCAGGAAAAACTGGATGATGACAATGGCGAAGGCAACTCCTTCGGACACCATGAGTAATACACTAAATACTCCGTTGGGAACAGTGCTAAAGTTGAGGCTAAAGGCTAAGCGCCAGACCAGATATCGCAGTAAGAAGGCCGAAACAATGGCGATCACCATCACCCTTGACCAGCGATTGGGTGAGGGCGAAAAATAAATAATCAACTGGGTGAGCAAGACAAAGCCCAGGGTTGGCCAGACCAATAGAAGTAGATTATTGCCGCTAGGAACAATAAACAAACCACTTAATAGCTGAGTTACTACTGAATCTTGTCCCATCAATGGCGATCGCCCTAAATCTGCCAAGATCAAAAGCCCCGTTAATCCCACCAGGCTAAATCCCAATAATTTCAACCATTGTGAATGACGTTTTAACGAAGACGCCGCAGAGACAGAGGATGGAGGAGTGAATTGAGAAATCGGCATCGCAAGTCTTAGTGAAAAATAACCCTAGCCTACTTGCCCTAGGGTATCAAGTTTCTGAATCAATCATGGTCTCAATGGACAGCTCTGCAATCGGTTAGACGTCCGCCTGTAAATAATCCGCTCTCAAACCTCTTTTGGATGAGTCATGGATGCAAAAGTTTTTTTAAATTCACATTAATGTTACGCCAGCCATAGGAGGCAAAGTCTCAAGTTCTAATGTGAGGGATGTTGATGAACTGAACCAGACTCCTTTGGGGGCGTTTCCTGGGCGGGCGGAGCAGAATGGGGTTTCATACCCCTATGACCACCAAAATAGGACATACTGACTTCCCCAAAGGTCACCATCCCCATGGAAACAAAGCCAGCGGCGATCGCCCCCATGGCCACCGTGCCAATGGAAATCACTCCCATCGGGGCAATACCAATGGAGATTACGCCCATCGGTGCTATACCAATGGCAATATAGCCACAGGGTGTAATGCCCACGGAAAGGAGTTTGGCCTGATACCATTTTTTGGAGGAAGAAATGGGTGAATCAGGACTGGCGTTTACCTGAGTTTCCATAAAAAAGTTATTTTGGGAGAAAACCATATATCATAGGACACGCCATTGTCAGGGTCAAAAGACAAGCTGTCAAAGGTCTGGCAACCATAGAATCAAACCGATGGCCTATGGGGCCAGGGTTTTGCCTAGGTCATCTAAAAAATAGCTACGATCAGGTTGATTAAAAGAGGGTATGGCTTCCAAAAGGTGCTGAAGTAAGGGCAAATAAGTGGAGGAGGTTTGACCACATAAGATGGGATAAAAAGCAGTAAAATAGGTATATAAGAAAAATAATTTATGGAAAAAGAGGAGAAGCAAGATATTGGGAAATTAAAACAGAAAAAGAGAAAGGAGAAGAAAAAGAAGGGTGGTTTGTGATGACTAGAATACCAAATATTAAATATGAAGAAGTTGGTAAAATATATGGAATAAGAGCATGGATAGAATATGGATTTAAACAATGTAAAAGTGAATTAGGATGGGCAGATTTTAGGGTAACTCATTACGAACAAATCCAAAAATGGTGGGAGTTAGTGATGTGTGCATATTGTATGGTTTGCCTTTACGAGGAAGATTTAAACCCGACAGTAAATCCAACGCCAAAGTATCATCAAAAACATGAGAAATGGAGCAAAGAAGAAGGGTAGAAAAAATGGTTAAATAATCTCAGACTATTCATTTCTGTACTCAATGCAATAAATCTTGTCAAAAAGTGGATAAAAGTATTTTCATTCGCCCATATTTTAGATGAATTAACTAAGCTTTTCAACAAGGTTAATAAACTAGATTGCTTAAAGTATTTGGTGAATTTATGGGACGTATTTTGTTATTCTTCTGCCTAGACTGACGAAAAAGGTATATTACCTTTTTTGTGCAAGGCTCAACAATCCGGGTTAGGATCCATAATAGTGTTGCAAGCATCCTAGGCTACTAGATACGCGGGTGTAGTTCAGTGGTAGAACGTTAGCTTCCCAAGCTAAATGTCGTGGGTTCGAGTCCCATCACCCGCTTTTCATAAAAATAGTTGACAGACCTAGGCTATGGTTTGCTACAATAATTTCCTGTCAGTCTGGAGAGATGGCTGAGTGGTTGAAAGCGGCAGCCTGCTAAGCTGTTGTACGGATCGTAAGGCCGTACCGAGGGTTCGAATCCCTCTCTCTCCGTTCCCAATAACTTATTAATATTGCCAAAAGCGCCTCCTGACGCTAGTTTTGTGGAATGATACTTTCCGATAAAACCCTTGGTGAGGAGAAATTTTAATGAAACTAAATACCTTAACCCGCCCATATCAGGCGATCGCCGTTGGTCTAGTCGTTACTAGCCTAGGGTTGAGTTTAAGCGCCTGTAACGAAGCGTCAAGTGGAGGAGGAGACGATGGGCTTAAATTGGGTGCATTACTGCCAGCAACCGGAGATTTATCGTCTATTGGCCAAAATATGCCCGTGGCGGTCAAATTAGCCGTGGATACGATCAATAGCTGTGGCGGAGTCAATGGCAAGCCTGTCAGCATTGTGATTGAAGACGACCAAACTGACCCCGTCGCGGGGGCGGCGGCCATGACCAAATTAGCCGAAGCCAATCGGGTCGCCGGTGTGGTGGGGTCTTTTGCCAGTAGTGTTTCTAGCGCGGCTATCCCCATTGCAGTACAGAATAAGGTGATGATGATTTCGCCGGGAAGTACTAGTCCGGTTTTTACCCAACAAGCTGAAAAGGGAGAATTTCAGGGCTATTGGGCTCGCACCGCTCCCCCGGATACCTACCAAGCCCAAGCCTTGGCGGCCCTAGCGTCCAAACGAGGACTCAAAACGATTTCAACGATCGCCATTAATAATGATTACGGCGTTGGCTTTGAGAAGGTGTTTGTGGCATCCACCGAGAAAGGTGGGGGTAAAATTCTCAATCAAGACCAGCCCGTCCGCTATGACCCCAAAGCGGCCACTCTAGATACAGAAGCGGCCCAAGCCTTTGCCAATAGTCCCCAGGGGGTGGCGGCGATTCTCTATGCTGACACCGGCACAGTCTTGCTTCAGGCGGCCTATAAACAAGGTTTGACCAAAGATGTGACCTTATTGCTCACCGATGGCGTTTATTCCGCTGATTTTGTCAAAAAAGTAGGCAAAGATGCCAGTGGCAAATCAATTATTGCCGGGGCCTTGGGTACAGTGCCAGGGGCCGACGGTGAAGCCCTAGCCTCCTTTAGTAAGCTATGGCAGGAAAAAACCGGGAAGGAAATGACCGCCTACGTCCCCCACACCTTTGATGCGGCGGTATTATTGATGTTGGCCGCGGAAGCGGCGAAAGCCAATACCGGCGAGGCCATTCAGAGTAAAATCCGAGCGGTGGCGGCGGGGCCCGGTGAAGCGGTGAGTGATGCCTGTGAGGCGATCGCCTTAGTGCGGCAGGGTAAAGCCATTAATTTCCAAGGGGCGAGCGGCAATGTGGACATTGACGCCAATGGTGACGTGGTCGGTAGTTATGATGTTTGGACGGTGAAAGCGGATGGAACCTTAGCCGTTATCGACAAAGTAATGCCCCAACCTTAAATTCAGTGCTGGGGGAGCAATTCCCCCTACTCGTACAATACCTTTTCAAAACAGACTTCGCCCACCGTCGCTAGGCTTTTGGCGGAGGCTTTATTGCCCTTAGATTTTTGTATCAGCTTCTGGAAATCCTGGAGGCTGTATTTCTTTTTGAATTCGTCGATCGTGCAATTACAAAGATCTCGACCGACATCATCTGCCAGCCCTTGTTTTTTGACTCGTTGTAAACATTCTTGGCGATAGTCTTCAAAGGAGCTAGAGGCAGCGAGTAAAGGCGAGGCGGGGAGGGATAAGCCTAAGCCCACAGTTAACATTACTGATAAATAGCAATATCGATGGAATTTTAAAGCACTCATTTACGTCAAATTAGCAAATATTTTCGCTTTTTCAGTCTAACTTGCCCAGTCCGCTTCACTGTACTGTTAAGGACGGTTATGGGGCTTGCACAAAAGTTCTTCAACCGCCACTAATTTTGGCTTTGTAGCCGAGGTCTAGCAAAGTCGTCAGGATTTTTTGCCGATGGTCTCCCTGGATTTCTAGGATACTGTCCTTGAGGGTTCCGCCACTGCCACACTGGGCTTTGAGTTTTTTTAATAATTGGCTGAGGGTATCGGGGGAGGACTGAAAACCCGTGATCACCGTCACGGTTTTGCCCTTACGCCCGGCACGGGAGGACTGGACTCGGATCGCCTGTTGTTGAGGCGGTAATTCTAGGCGATCGCCGTTTTGATCGGCCTCTGCTTGGGGGGTGCCAAATTCTTGGTAAACCACTCTGGACTTGGGATTAGGGTTTTTCATCAACAATTATTAAAGGGTCGTGATTGCAAAAATGTTCTTGATTGTTATCAATCAGTCAATGGAAAAATACATCATAACCTAGCTATTTTGCTAGTGGGCATAGCTCAGATGTCGTTGTATGATTGCCGAACCAAAAGAATCCTAAAAAAAATGTCTCAAAAAACCTATGGAGTGATTGCGGCGGGTCATCCCAAGACGGCGGAGGCCGGTCGTTTGATCCTAGAAGCCGGGGGCAATGCCTTTGATGCGGCGATCGCCGCTGTTTTAGCGGCCTGTGTGGTGGAGTCTACCCTTACTTCCCTGGGGGGCGGTGGTTTTTTATTAGCCCATCGTCAAAATCAAGAAAATCTACTCTATGATTTTTTTTGTCAAACGCCCCGGCAGAAAAAACCGATTGCAGAATTAGACTTTTATCCGGTGGAGTTGAATTTTGGTGGCGCTCTGCAAATCTTTCATATGGGCAAGGCGGCGATCGCCGTTCCAGGCTTAGTAGCAGGAATTTTTGCTCTACATCAACGCTTGGGCAGATTACCTTTTTCTGTTCTGATTGAACCGGCCGTTGACTACGCCCGCCAGGGCTTTGTCGTAACGGACTTCAACGCTTTTACCTATCGATTGCTAGAGCCTATGCTCATCCGACAAGCAGAGGGGCGCAAGATTTATGCACCCCAGGGAGCGTTGCTTGAGTCTGGAGAGATTGCCTATAATCCAGACCTGGCCAACAGTCTAGAATGG
Organism: Synechocystis sp.; assembly: GCA_041750255.1. Lineage (GTDB taxonomy): Bacteria > Cyanobacteriota > Cyanobacteriia > Cyanobacteriales > Microcystaceae > Synechocystis. Next base: position 36,271 of record JBGSZT010000186.1, on the reverse strand, counting down.
TTAGCGGTGAACGGCCCAGAGGGCTTTTATCAGGGCGAATTAGCCCAGCATTGCATCCATAGCCTGGGTGAGGGGTCTTATCTGAGCCTCGATGACCTCCAGCACTACCCAGTTCTGGTGCGGGAGCCATTAAAAATGTCCTATCGGGGCTATGAATTTCTCACGAATCCGGCCCCTAGCTCCGGGGGCAGTCTGATTGCCTTTGCTCTTAAACTGCTAGAAAACCTTAATTTAAGTGCTATTCGCCCAGATAGTGCCGAATACATCGCCCTACTGAGCCAGGTGATGGCTCTGACCAACCAGGCTCGCCATCAGCACTATGATTCTGCTCTTTATCAATCCGACCTTGCCGCCCGCTTTTTTTCGCCCACCGTCCTTGACCACTATCGGCAACAACTTAGTCTTCCATTTTTGGCGTCAACGACCCCGAATCGGCTTGGCAGTACCACCCACATCAGTGTTTTGGATGCCGAGGGGAATGCCGCTAGTATTACCACTTCCAATGGCGAAGGCTCGGGGCATTTTATCCCTGGCACCGGCATCATGCTCAATAATATGTTGGGGGAAGATGATCTCAATCCCCAGGGCTTTCACCAATGGCCAGCCAATCAACGTCTATCCTCGATGATGGCACCGACGATTATCTTGTCGGGGGATAAACCCCGCTTTGTGCTGGGGTCAGGGGGCTCAAACCGGATTCGGACAGCGATTTTGCAGGTGATTCTCCATTGTCTGGATTTTGGTCTCTCGTTACCCGAGGCGGTGGCCCAATCCCGGCTCCACTGGGAAAATCAGCAGTTGAATCTGGAACCTTTGGCTAGTCCAACAGTCTTAGAAAACTTGAGGTTTGATGATGGGACTCAAATCCATCTCTGGCAAGAACATAATATGTTTTTTGGTGGAGTACACTCGGTGGAATGCACCGCCGCCGGCCATCTAACGGGTGCAGGTGATCCCAGACGTGCCGGAGCCGTTGCGGGAGTTTTCCCCGCCAATGAGTTTTAATTGCTTGACTAATGCGGTAAGTTATTTAGCGTGAGAAGTTCTGTTTATATTTCTGGTTAAATGACATTCTGTCTGGAAAAATTTCTATGAAATCACTAAAGCCCCTATTTTCCCTGTCTCTATCCCGTTTATTAATGAGTGTTGGCACTGGCCTGTATGGGGCGATCGCCATGGGGATGATATCCGTGGCCCAGACGGTTCCGTCGCCCGATGCCGCGTCTCCCCTCTCAACTCCCCAGGTTCCCCAAGATTTACCCAGCAAAAATCTAAATCCGGCGGGAAATCCGCTACTTTTCCCGACCAAACCCGCTGAAGTCGAGACCACGATTCGTCAAGCGGTCACGCTGAACCAGGCTCTGGAATTAGCCCTCAGCAATAATCCTGATTTACAACAAGCTCGCATCGCTCTTGATCGTGAGCGGGCTAGCCTAACTGCCGCTCGGGCGGCGTTGTTTCCGACGCTCAGTACCAATTTCTCCTTTAGTCGGGATAGTAGCGCCGGTGCTCAACAGTCCAATGCCTTAAGTGAACTACGGGCGGACGACAATCCGTTATTAATTCCTAACTTTCAGAACGAAGAAAGCACCAATGCTGTTGGCTCGTTGCAGTTGACCTACAACATTTATACGGGGGGGCAACGGAGCGCTCAGATTGAGAAAGCCGAGCGCCAAGTCCGCAACAGTCAACTCCAGGTGGAAGTTATTTCCGAACAGACCCGCTTTGATGTGACCGACCGTTACTATGCCCTCCAGGGGGCGGATGCCCAGGTGGCGATCGCCCAGGCTTCCGTCGAAGATGCCTCCCAGAGTTTGCGCGATGCCCGGCTACTAGAACAAGCGGGTCTAGGCACTCGTTTTGATGTCCTGCGGGCAGAGGGAGATTTGGCCACGGCCAATGAGGCCCTAACCCGGGCGATCGCCGATCAACGCAATGCTCGACGACGCATTGCCCAATTGCTCAATGTGGGGCAAAGGGTAGAACTCACCGCCGCCGATGAAATCAGCGAAGCCGGTGACTGGCAAATTCCCCTGGAGAATACTATTGTCCAAGCCTACAAAAATCGAGCTGAATTAGAACAACAACTCGTGCAAATAGAAATTAGCGAGCAGGATCGCAATATTGCCCTCTCGGCCATTAAGCCCCAGGTGGATTTTGTTGCTAGCTACGACTACCAAAATAACTTTGATAGCTCTGCTGGAGTCGCCGACGGTTATTCCTTCGCCGCGCGAGTCCGCTGGGAGTTTTTTGATGGGGGTCGGGCCTTTGCCGAAGCTCGTCGCGCCGATCGCCAGATGGACATTGCCCAAACAGAATTTACCAAACAACGCAACCAAATTCGCTTTGACGTAGAAGAAGCCTATTTCAATATCATTTCCACCAAGGAAAATATCAGTAGCACCCGGACTAACGTAACTCGATTTGAAGAAGCCCTACGCCTCGCTCGTTTGCGCTTCCAAGCGGGGGTCGGGACTCAAACCGATGTTATTAATGCCCAACGGGATTTAGCCAACGCCCGGGGACGGTTTCTCCAGGCGATTATTGGCTACAATCAATCCCTTAATCGTCTCCAACGTTCGGTGAGCAATCTGCCCCAAAATAATCTTTTTGACATCCAACCCTAGGATGTTTTCGGGACTCAACCTCCCGGCATAGGCGATAATGGAAGCAAAATCGCTTAAGATTTCTTAATAATCCGCCGACCATCCTACGTTAGCAAGGGCAAAAATGACGATTACGTTTGTCAAAGAAAGTAAAGATGTGATAGTAGCTCAAGGGTCCAACCTAAGGGAAAAAGCACTGCAAAATGGCATTGATCTCTACACCTTCAAGGGCAAGTTGATGAATTGCGGCGGCTACGGCCAATGTGGAACTTGCATTGTCGAGATTGTTGCGGGGATGGAAAATCTGTCGCCTAAAACTGAGTTTGAGCAAAAAGTACTCCGCAAAAAGCCCGAATCCTTTCGGCTTGCCTGTCAAACCTTGGTCAATGGCTCCGTTAGTGTTAATACCAAACCCTAACCCATGGCCCAATCGCGCTTTAATCGCCTACTAAACTATCTCACTCCCCATGGGCGGGCGATCGCCGTCGGGGTGGCGGCCCTGTTTGCGGCCAATGTTTTGGGGGTTTATATCCCCATTTTGATCCGCGATAGTATTGACGACCTCAAGGATAGCTTCAGCCTTAATCAGGTGATGCTGGTGGTGGCTTGGATGTTTGTTTTGGCCTCCTTCATGTGGGTCATTCGCATGATCTCCCGCCTGGCTATTTTTGGCGTGGGGCGACAGGTGGAATATAGTCTCAAACAACGTATTTTTGAACATCTGTTGCGTCTAGAGCCGGATTACTTCACCACCAATACCTCCGGCGACCTAATAAACCGGGCTACCAGTGATGTGGACAATATTCGTCGCTTGGTGGGCTTTGCTGTTCTAAGTTTGGTCAATACCATTTTTGCCTACGGCTTGACTGTGCCGGCCATGTTTGCCATTCACATTCCCCTCAGCTTGATGGCGATCGCCGTTTATCCGGTGATGTTGCTGAGTGTGAATTTATTTAGTGGCAAATTACGGGATTATCAGCTAGAAGTTCAGGAAAAACTTTCGGATTTAAGTGAATTAATCCAAGAAGATGTCAGCGGCATTAGTTTGATAAAAATCTATGCCCAGGAGGAAAATGAGCGTCAAGCCTTCCGCCAAAAAAATAATAAGCTTTTAGGGGCCAATCTTAAATTGGTCCAGACCCGCAATTTACTGTTTCCTTTGATTGAAGGCCTATCCTACATCAGCCTATTATTACTGTTGTCCTTTGGTACCACTGCCATTCAAAACGGCGAAATCACCATTGGCGACTTCATTGCCCTGATTATCCTGGTTGAACGCTTGGTTTTCCCCACCGCCTTACTCGGCTTCACCATTACCGCCTATCAACGGGGAGAAGTGAGTATCGACCGAGTTGAGGCGATTTTCCAGGCAGAGCCGAAGATTCAAACCATTCCCACGCCGATTCCCATGACCCATCCCCTCCAGGGTCAAGTGACGGCCTCTCACCTCAGTTATCGTTATCCGGGGGCGGAGGCCTGGGCCCTCAAAGACCTGAATTTTTCCATCACTCCTGGGGAAATGGTCGCCATTGTCGGCCCCATTGGCTGTGGCAAATCCACCCTGGCTAATGCCTTACCCCGCTTGTTGGATCTAGCACCGGGTCAACTGTTCCTGGATGGTGTCGATACGACCCAAATGTCCCTCCATGACCTACGTCAGGCGATCGCCTTCGTACCCCAGGAAAGTTTTCTTTTTAGTACTACCATCGAAAACAATATTCGCTATGGAGTGCCGGAACTGGATAATAAAACAATTCAAAACGCCGCCGAACAAGCCTATTTAGATAGTGAAATTCGTTATTTTCCGCAACAATACCAGACCCTCGTGGGAGAACGGGGCATTTCTCTCTCGGGAGGTCAGCGACAACGCACGGCCCTAGCGCGGGCTTTGATTTTGGAGGCTCCGGTCTTGATTTTGGATGATGCCCTATCCAGTGTGGATAATCAAACCGCCACCCGGATTTTGAGCCATCTGGCTCAGCAACGGGACAACACCGTCATTTTTATTTCCCATCAACTCTCCGCCGCCGCCCAAGCCGACCGTATTTTAGTCATGGATCAGGGCACCATTGTCCAAAGTGGTACCCACGAGGAGCTTTTACAACAATCGGGCTTGTATCAATCCCTCTGGCAACAACACGAACTAGAAAAAGTATTGAGTTAAAGACCGTCATTTTTATTTCCCATCAACTCTCCGCCGCTGCCCAAGCCGACCGTATTTTAGTCATGGATCAGGGCACCATTGTCCAAAGTGGTACCCACGACGAACTTTTACAACAGCCAGGATTGTACCAATCCCTCTGGCAACAACACGAACTAGAAAAAGTATTGAGTTAAAGTCTGAGCTATTGTACTTTTCCGGTCTCGAATAACCGACCGATCACATCCTCAATTATACCGAGCCGATACGCCCATTCAGGTTGTCGCTTTCTAGCCAAACTTGTACTTAAAAATGATTGGCTTCGTTGATTAGTTCCGAGAAGTTATCGGCGATTTCATAATGGGCAAGTAAAAGGCGATCAGGGTATAACAAATCATTGCGCCCGACCAAAAACAAGCGGCATTTTTGGAAACCAGAGTTACAATGGCGGGTGAATTTAGCCGTTAGCTAGCAAAAGGATTCAACGATGTTAATCTCAATTAGAATTCTTCTACTAGTTGCTACAACACTTTATCAAGCAATCATGAGTTGGCTAGAAGATAGACAACCCCCGCCTGGTCAACTAATCGATGTAGGGGGCTATCGACTCCATCTTTACGTTGCAGGAGAAGCCAGCCCAACGATTGTTCTAGATCATAGTTTAGGAGGAGTGGAAGGATATTTTCTAATTGAGGAATTATCAGAGTTAGCACGGGTCTGTATCTACGATCGGGCCGGTTATGGGTGGAGCGATCACAGTCCGCATCCTCGAACCAGCGAGCAAATTGCGCAAGAATTAGACAGACTACTGACTCAAGCGGGAATCGAGCCGCCCTATGTTTTAGTCGGCAATTCGTTTGGTAGCTACAACGTGCGAATGTACGCCTATTTGTTTCCTCAAAAAGTTTTGGGTATTGTCCTTACTGATGCGTTGCATGAGACAGGAATGCTTAAGATGTCCATTGGGTTGCAAGCTCTAAAGCTCTTTTTCATTTCAGGCTTTGTGATGTCTATTCTAGGCTCACTGCTGGGAATTATTCGATTGCTAAGTGTGTGCAGAGTTTTTGAATTACTAAAGCCTGAGTTACGCTACTTTTCTAAGGATGCTCTCAAGTGGGTGAAACGTTCCTTTTGTCGTCCCAAGCACTGGATTACGATGACTAGAGAGATGATGAATCTAGACACAAGCGCGCGTCAGGTTAGTATAGCCAAGCATTTTGGTACGTTGCCTATCGTTAGCATTAAAGCCAGTTCTTTCTTCAAGCCATCCTTTTGGACTATTTTTATCCCTCTACAAGACGCTAATCAATTGCGGAAGAAAATGCACTTAGAGTTATGTAGTTTATCAACAGATTTTTTTCAACTTGAGGCAAGTAAAAGTGGTCATTTCGTGTGGGTAGATCAACCAGATGTGATTGTTGAGGCAGTGAGAATTATGCTTGATAAAATCGATTCTTTTCGCTAGCATTTTCTGGTGGAGCCAGCTAACGCTTCATTGTACCGAACTGTTAGAAGTACTCGATTAGGATTGAGAAAGTATTGGCGGCCGGTGAATTTTGCCGTTATGCCGCTTCAGGTTCAGGTGGGACATTTCCCTAGCGCTTGCCTGTTGTTATTCACTCTAGAAAGCTTAATGTTGCACCCTTGATCCATCTCAATCATGAGGCTTGGGGTTTCTCTTTCAGGCGATCGTAAACTTTCTTGAGCATCCAAGCCTTAACTGCATCACCAAACTCTGGATCATCAATGATCTTTGTGAAAATATCCTGATTGTCCTCCATTCGCTCAATCAGTACAGTTAAGAATATGTCATCAAAGCCATATTTGAAGTTTTGAATTGAATTGCTTCTGGCTTGTTGCGACAGGGATTCATTCTCAGGGTAATCGCATGGATCAAAAACGCAAAAATGTGCATAGACATATTGGTAGTGCATCAGATTATCGTGGGGAATGAGATGATGTCATGCCAAGTCCAGGGATAAACGGCTAACCCTGCTCGTTGCGCCGCCGTGTTACTAAACCGACTGTGTAGCCAAATCCAGTTAAAGTAGGTCACGACAAGTCTAGCCGTCACTTTTGTTTGGTCCCACAATTTGCCAAACTTATTTTGTCTGCGGTGCCATCGTCCCGTTTGTTGCCGCACAATCCCATTGGTGCGCTCTAATCGTTGCGTCTTGTCTTTACCAATGTAATGCTGAATTTCAGGGGGGAGAACTCGCTCATAACCTCCCCAATCATCGCTGTTCCATTGCTTGCAATTCGTTGTCCCCTCCGTACTTACGACTAATTCTTCAATCAGTTTATCAGTATGCTTGCCCACTCGTGCCGACAGAATCAGCCCACTTGAATCAGCCAAGCTTATACCTATCCAGCAATCCCCTGCTTCGAGTTCATCCGGTAGACATTGCTTTTGTTTTTTTCGACGAATGACCACATCTCATCCGCACTCACCTCTTCTGTTTCAACGGCTTGAACCTTGGCATTGTGTACTAGTTGTGCTCGTTGACTAGCGGCTCTAATTATACTCACAACTGTATTGTAAGCAAGTCCCGTGATGCGACTGACCCCTCGCAGACTACTGCCTTCACTGTGAGTTTGTAGCACTTGACGGATTTGCTCTTCGCTTACATGGCGATAATAGTACAAAGTGTCAAACCTTTCATTGAAGGTCTTTTTGCAATGGCGACAATAATACCGCCACCGCATACAAAAACGTCGTCAGGGACTTGGGCAATAATTTCAATAAACCGATCATAACCAACTACCTTGGCAATGGCGCTCTTTATCCTACATCCATAATCGTTGTGTGTTTGATTAGCCTACATGGCACAAAATCCTCCTTCCATATCCTCTGTAAACTGTTTTCCTTACCATCAAGGGGAATCCAGTCTCGCCCCTAGAAATTTCGCCCTAATCCGTTTTCGTAGATCAGCATCCTGCCCTGAACGCCCCCCACGCCACATACTGCTCATTCGTCCAGGCAATGGCTATAGTTCCCCATCTCGAGTGTATACTATGACCATCAGGACTCCTCCCGCCCTCTAGCACTCCGTCCGTCGATGTTTTTACTATCACATTTAATTGCTCATCAATAGATTTTTCAGAACAATATTGACCTCAGGAAAAGCCAGAGGAGTAATTATATCTGAATCCCAAAATATTTTGATGGCATAATTATTTTTTGACGGCTCACGAAAGACAATCAACTCAGCCGTGTTTAAATTAATAACCCAATATTCAGGAATTTTAGCCTCAGCATAGATCTTTTTTTTTGTGGAGATATCATAATCAAAACTTGTATTTGCCACTTCAATTAGCCAGTAAATATCCTCAGGATAGGGATGATGGAGAGTATATTGAGAATCGGGCAATTTGACAATGGCAATATCCGGTTCTGGCTCAGAACTGCCTAGGGTGACAGGGCCATTAAAACGGACATCTGCTTTGTCTTGTAAAAGACTTGTTAAGTAGCTTGTTCCTCGTTTGACAGTGGTGTAATGTTGAGGTAACTCTGGGCTCACTTCAATGATTTCTCCATCAATTAATTCACACTTTCGATTAGCTAAAATATTGGCACTAATCATTTCGTGATAATCACCAACTGTCCATCTTACTAATGTCTTCATCATCAAACCTACTGATTATTTAATCAATTAACCTCAAATCAGGGATTATTTTGCCAATTTAAGGTGATCATCAATACGACGAATGACCTCCAACGAATCTAAACCTTTCTCCAATAGATCAGGAAATTGAGAAAGCCCATCAAAGATCGCATTCGCTAAATTATAGCGAGAATCAGACCCATGATTTAGCGTTAGATATTCCATGATTTCCAAGGCATAATCAGGAAAATTTAAAATATCAGCAATGCAAGCTAATTTCAAAAGCTTCTGGGGATCATTTTCGGATTTTTGCAGTAAATCCCTAAAATAAAATGCATCAGCCCATAGCAATTGTCCTGGGCGCACCCGAGAAGCAATGGGAGAACGAGACCGAACACGATAGGAACTAGCCAAATCAAACAACGTGAAATTTTGTTGGCGTAGATAGGTATCAACATCAGCAAATAAAGGTTGATCGCAGTAAAGATGGGAAAACTCCACTTCAATTTGAATAGCTAATACACTATGCGCTAAAATTTCTTTAGCTCCCTGCAAAACCAACAGGTCTGCCCCTTGAACATCTATTTGTAAAAAGTCTATTTCTTCCACATTCTCCGACTGGCAAAATTCATCTAGCATGGTGGTTTCAATTTCAATGGTAAAATCTAGATCCATCAATTCCGATAGCCCGTTAAATCTAGCAAGATACGGTTCATTTGGAGGATACAATGAGGTACACATTAAGCTTTTTGTTACGTATAACATTTTTTCTTCTACCTGATCACTCAAAGCTAAGGGGATTTGCATTTCTTTCCAATTGTTTCCCCTAGTTTGTAACTCTAAATTAGCCGCATCACAGGCATCTTCATCTGCATCAAAGCCATAAATCGCCAAATTTAGTGCGAAGATGTTCCGATCTTTACTACCATAATCATCATTATGCCCCAACTTACGCGAACCCACATTGCAGATTGTCATCTTCATTGAGTCTAAATAACCATCTTTCATCAGTTTCAGAAGACCTTTTCGATATCAAAGCCTGAAGTGCTTGAATAGTAAAGATTTCGGGAAGCGTACTTAATAGAAGATTTCAACTGGAATTGTTCTTCAGTAAAATCAACAAAATGCCCTTCTAGCAATGGTTTCAGGCTGTTTAAAATTAATTCTCTGACCAGAATGACGAAAGAGGGATAACCATCTTTTTTGAGTATTTGCAAAAAGACTGACATAGTAAATATACCAATAAAAATCAATAATATTTAATCTCTTTGGATTTAATTCCCCGCCCCTCGAGGCGGAATAACAGCCGGGGTTCATACCTTTAATTGTAATTTTTAGAAAATATTTGAAAAACATCAAGATTTATGTGCAATTACATTTAGACTGATATAGGTATCAGCCAATTTAATTAAACTACAATCTTGAAACAAATTAAACTCAATAACTCGCTCATAGCCCCCAAAGCCAGCCATTTCTAAATACATTGCCAATGTATCTTCATCTAAGCCAACCTTATGAACATCATAAATATCCACTTGTCCACCAAACATCATTCGCATAATATGATGGCGTTCCAAAGGGTGAGCATTGGGATGAAGATATAACCAACACAACGTGTTTAAATCCAGCACACTAATCATTAAATTGCCACCCACCTTAAGCACTCTATGCCATTCCTTCAATGTATTAGTCAACTCATTGTCAATGTTGTAATAAAAGTGTTCGAGCACATGGCTAGCATATATCGTATCTACCGAATTATCCTCAAATAAAGAAAGGTTATTCGCATTGCAAACATAATCAACCTCTGGTCGATCCTCCACATCAACAATTTTCCACTCAGGAGAAGCTTCCTTGCCGCCAATATGTAACTTGATAATCTCAGTTTGACTCATAGGTCTTTAGTTGTTACTAATGGAATCACACAGCCTAATGATGCCCTAAATTCGCCCAGACAAAACACATCCTCAAAAAACTTAACCCATCTGCCTCCGGTCAAGCTAATACCCCACAGATTTGGGTCAGCCGCAACCCCACGAGAAAACGAAGACAAAATCGGCGATCAAGAATTAGTAGAGATAGCTCACTATGAGAGCCGAGTCTAACAAGGGTGAGGGTATCATCATCAAATTTGTAGATTAACACTAAGTCCGGGCTAAGGTGACAGTCCCTGTAATCAGACCAGTTCCCAGTTAGGGCATGATCCTTGTAATGGGTCGGCAGAGGACTATTCGACATCAGTTGAGTGATTACATTTGACAATAATTCGTCCAATATTGCCCGATGTCGGCCACGAGCTTCCCGCTTGTAATCTCGTTTTGAACTGGCTTGTTCGCGTAATCGTCTGCATGGAGGTCATCCATCAGTTCCTGGAGATTGGAAAAAGATGTAATATCTTCAGCCTTGGCCGTCTTCAGCGCAGAAATAGTTTCTGCATTAGGAATTAGTGGATCAAAGGGCAAAGAGCGCTCCGCCGCTACCTTAGTCATTAACAAACGAAAGGCATCAGAAGGCGTTAGACCGATCGCCGCAAGAACCGCGGTTGCCTCTGCCTTTATTTGGCTGTTAATACGAGCGCGCACAGTAGCATCGTTAACCATCGTTTTTTTTTGCAAAGTATTACTTGGGCTAAATTGTAGCTTGGCTTCAGCCAATTCGGGAGTATTTATCTATCCAACTGACACTCAAACCAGGCCCTCTTCAAAACAACTAGCGCATCTCTGGGCGGTCGTCTAAGGCAACCAATCTTCATCCAGTACTTGTTCAAGGGTGGCAATGGAGTGCTCTGGAAATGTGTCAAGGCTTAATCCTGAACGTTTAGCCATAATTTTGCGACTATCCGACTTGGGTAGTGTTCACCTAACAAGTGGTTTCTTGTGCCCCTAGAGGCAATCAAGGGGGTGATTGAAAAAATAAAGGCAGGAACCCTCGATCAATTTCGATATGATCCAAAAACAGCCAATCTCACGCAACTGTATCGATCCACACCCAATCGGATAACCCTGTGAACTGCCTACGCCTCAAAATTTGTGGACTGCGACACCCCGATCAAGCCCAGGCGATCGCCGCCTTAGGAATTACCACCCTTGGATTTATCTGTGTGTCTTCATCCCCCCGCTACGTTACGCCCGAAGAAATCCAAACTATTTTGGCTTCATTACCGGCACACACCGCCACCATCGGCGTTTTTGCCCATAGTCCTGTAGAGCAAATCATCGAGATCGTAGACAGGACGGGACTGACGGGGATACAACTCCATGGAAATGAGTCGCCGGAGCTTTGCCAGCAACTTCGACAGCATTTTCCTGACAAAGAAGTCATCAAAGCTCTTCGGATTGCGTCCCCAGGGAGTCTCAATCAGGCGATCGCCTATTTTTCGGCGGTGAATGCCCTGCTCCTCGATGCCTACCATCCTCAACAGCTAGGGGGAACCGGGAAAACCTTACCTTGGGCAGAGTTAGGTGATTTTCAGCCCCCCATCCCCTGGTTTCTGGCGGGGGGGTTGACCCCAGATAATGTGGGCTTGGCGTTGGAGTATCTGCGCCCCGACGGATTAGATTTATCCAGTGGTGTAGAAACTGAACCCGGGGAAAAAGATCTTGAAAAAGTCATGGCCTTACTGAGGGCGTTGGGCTGAGACTCAGAAAAAAATGAGTGGAGAGGTCATTACCTGACGCAATCCACTCACCCCAACCACAGTGAAGAATCGATGAACATGAATAATCGGTGTATCCGCTATTCTCGACCTGAACCAACAAAGGCATCAACCTCTTTCACAAATCCAGTGTAGGCCTCCATGCCGTGTTCGCCAAGATCTAGACCCATTAATTCCTCATCTTTCTTAACGCGAATGCCTAGGGTTTGTTTCAAAATCAACCAAAGCACGAAGCTAAAGGCAACGGAAAATGCACCAACGGCTACAATACCAATTACTTGATTGATAAGGGGGGTAAGACCACCACCATAAAAAAGACCACTCAGGGCACCTTCTGCCGGGGCAATGGGATTTTTGGGGTCAGCGAATAGGCCCACTGCCAAAGTACCCCAGGTGCCATTAACTAAGTGAACGGATAATGCTCCAACCGGGTCGTCAACTTTCAAGCTGTCAAAGAAGCCAACGGCGTAAACAACGAGGATCCCAGCAATGCTCCCAATCAGAACGGCACCCGAATAGGAAAAGACATTACAACCAGCGGTAACCGCAACTAAACCGGCCAAGATACCGTTGATTACCATACTTAGGTCAGGCTTGCCATCTTTGAACCAGGACGTAAAGGTTGCGGTAATCCCTCCTGCGGCGGCTCCAAGGTTGGTAATAACCGCAATATAACCACAGGCGGGGTCTGCCGCTAGCTGAGAGCCAGGATTAAAGCCAAACCAACCAATCCAGAGGATGAGACAACCCAAGGTGGCAATGCTTAAATTGTGACCTGGGATAGCAGTAGCACGACCATCAACATATTTGCCAATACGGGGCCCTAGCACTATTGCCCCCACCAACGCCGCCCAGCCGCCGGCGGAATGGACAACGGTAGACCCCGCAAAGTCTTTGAAACCTAGGGTATACAGCCAGCCAGCACTAGACCAAACCCAGTGTCCAGTGATGGGATAGGCAACACCGACTAATAATAAACTAAAAATGAGGAAGTCAGTAAATTTGATTCGCTCAGCCACTGCTCCGGAAACAATGGTAGCGGCCGTTCCTGCAAACGCAACCTGGAAGAGAAAAAAGATAGGAACCGGTAATCCGGCCGGGAAAGGAGCTAAACCATAGGTCTTAGATTCTCCACCGAGAAAAAAGCCCCCCATGCCGATAAAAGCATTACCTTCGCTACCAAACATTAACGAAAAACCAATTGCCCAGAAGGCCATGGTGGCCAAAGCGAAGACAATCAGGTTTTTAGCCAAAATATTAACAGCATTTTTTTGACGACAAAGCCCGGCTTCCAACATGGCGAAGCCAGCATTCATGAAAATAACGAGAATGGCCGCAATCAAGATCCAGATAGCGTTTAGGGTTCCCTGGAGCGTTGCGACACTAGTGTTAACGCTATCAAGGGTGAGCTCGACTACTTCGGTATTTTGTGCCGCCACCGCTCCGTGCCAGAGGATCACAATCAGAGTAGACAAGGGAATACTGGCAAACCAGTAGGGAGAAAAGAGATGGCGAATAGGGGATAGCCAACCGGGCCAATCTCCCTCCGATATTGATGGTCTAGGTGGTCTGAGACTACCGGAGGGACTCGGGTAGGTTACTGGTTTTGGGGCTAAAATCTGCTTGGACATTTCAATTTAATTGTTATGGTTTCACTGTTAGGCCTTCTACTGCCGCTCATGGCAACATCGGACAGGTAGTCAGAATGACTGCAAAAGTGGTTGTAAAAAAAGCTTTATTCAGATATTGAGTTTCCAGATTATTTATGTTTTCTTTATCTTCTTTCTGTATTTTTAATTACTTTTTGGATTGAGGAGATTCTTGGTAGCCCATTATTTTTCCTTAGTCTGTAGGGAATTTAAAGGTCTGTACACTATTTATCTTCCCTTTTCTGCCAGAATGAAAGCAATGTTAATTGCCGTTCATCTCAACCGTAATCCAGCGTGAAGCCTACGAACCCTAGCACCGTTTTAATTGTTGACGACCACCCCTACAGTCGCCTGACGGTGGTGGATATGCTGCGACTAAATAACTATGAAGTTTTAGAATCCGACGGAAGTGGAGATGTCTGGGCCGAAGTAAATGCCCTACAACCTGACGTTGTACTGCTGGATGTAATGATGCCCAATAATGACGGGTTAGCCCTTTGTCATCGTCTCAAACGGGAGCCCCAAACCGAGTCAATTCCGGTGTTATTGATGACGGCCTTAGAGCAAGACAGTACCAGGCTCAAAAGCCGAGAAATAGGAGCCGACGGCTATTTGCTCAAACCCCTCGACCGGATTGAACTACTCACTCGCATTGATTTATTAATCCAAAAAAAGACTCTGACAGACTCAATTAACCAGATCGAACAAGTGCTATTTCGTGTGGCCCAAGCCATCGAAAGTCGCTATAGCGTTGGCCACGCCTTAGTTTCTTCTAGCGAATTATTAGAAGCCTTTGGCATTTTTTTGAACTTGACTCCCACGGATCGCCAAGACCTGGTTTTTGCCGCGCGTTTACATGATTTGGGCACTGTGGTTATTCCCGATGCTGTAATGCTTAAGCAGGGTGCTTTAAGTCCGGCGGAATTAGAGCTGGTTGAGCAACACGTTTTAGTCGGGGAAAAAATCTTTGAACCCCTGGCGACCCGTCGCGATGTGGGTCAGATCATGCGTCATCACCATGAACGTTGGGACGGTAGTGGGTATCCCGATCGCCTGAAGGGGGAGCAAATACCCTATTTAGCACAAATATTTCAAATTATTGATGTTTTTCGGGCCCTCACCCGTGACCGTTCCTACAAGGCGGCGGTGTCTTTAGAAGAGGCTCTGGCTATTTTGGCGCAGGAGGTGGAACGCGGTTGGCGTAACCCTGAATTAGTCCAGCAATTTTCCGACTTTATCCGGCGATCGCCTCAATTTTTGGTCAAGGCCGACGGACAAAGGTGAGCTAATTCACAGTCCTGACAGCGGGGCTTGCGGGCATTACAGACCGCCCGGCCATGGTAAATGATGCGAATGGAATAGTTTTCCCACTCGGGTTGAGGGATTAGTTTCATCAAATCCCGCTCAACTTTCACGGGGTCAGTTTCGGTAGTTAGTCCCAACCGATGACTAAGGCGTTTGACATGGGTATCCACCGTCACCCCTGCCAACTGACCAAAGGCATGGGCCAAAACAACATTGGCAGTTTTGCGAGCCACGCCGGGGAGGGTCAAGAGCACTTCCATTTGTTGGGGCACTTCGCCGTCAAACTCTTCGACAATTTTGAGGCAGGCCCCCTGGATATTTTTGGCTTTATTGCGATAAAAGCCTGTGGAATGAATTAGGGTCTCGATCTCTAGGCGATCGCCGTAGGCCAAGGCCTGCGCAGTGGGAAAGCGTTGGAACAACGCCGGAGTGACTCGATTGACCCGCTCATCGGTGCATTGGGCCGAGAGAATCGTTGCCACCAACAATTGTACTGGCGTCTCGTAATCTAGACTACAGGTTGCATCGGGATAAAGACGGTGCAGAATAATCAGAATTTCCGATGCTTGGAGTTTTTTGCGGGTCATTTTTCGCAGGAGACTAGCCATTGGAACGGAACAAGTCTTGGAAAATAGTCAAATTGACGGTATCTCGAACAATGAGAACCACCCCCAGCCCCAAGAGCAAGACCAGTCCAGTTTGCATGATGCCCTCTTGGAGTTTCATCGGCAGGGGTTTACCGAATACTCCTTCAATGATCAAAAATAACAACTGTCCACCATCGAGGGCCGGCAGGGGCAAGCTGTTAATCACCGCCAGGTTAATACTAATTAGAGCGCCAAATTGAAACAAATTTCCTAAATTACTTTGGGCAATGCTGGCACCATACTCCACAATTTTGATCGGCCCCGCCACCTGACCGGAGGTTTCGGAAAAATTACTGACTAATTTCCAAAATCCCTGCACCGTTAATTTAGTCAATCGTTCAAAGGTTTCCGCTCCAAAGCTCAAGGCTTGCGCCAGATTTTCCGCCCGTTGTACCTTTACATTGGGCACGAGTGCCACGCCAATTTTACCGTCGCCGGCTTCATCCCTGAGGGGAGTAATGGTCAAGGTCCGGGTGCTATTTTCCCGTTGAATCTCTAACCGCAACTGGCGCTCAGGGGACGCATTTACTTTAGTAATAAATAATTCCGTTGCCTGGGGATAATCCGCCAAGGTTTGGTCGTCAATGGCTTGAACAATATCCCCGGATTCTAGCCCGGCGATCATGGCGGCAGAGTTGGGTTGCACCTGGGAAATCATCAACCCCGATTGTAATTCTTGCACTCCCACGGTGGAAACCTGACCCACTAATAAAATGTAGGCAAAAATTAAATTAGCAATCACCCCCGCACTAATAACGATCGCCCGGTCAAAGACAGGACGATTGCGAAGCAAATTCGGGTCATCGGCGGGAATCTCACTCTCGGGGTCGTCATCGGGAAAGCCCACATAGCCACCGAGGGGAAAGGCTCGGATGGCGTATTCTGTCTCAGAGCCTTGGTATTTGAGCAAAACCGGGCCAAATCCTAGGGAAAAGCGATTAACACGAATTCCCTGTAATCGTGCCGCTGAAAAATGACCAAACTCGTGGACTAAAATCAACAGGGCCAAAACCCCGATGGCTGCTAAAACTGACATTGGTGACCGCCGAACTAAAAAATTAAATCAGATTATTCTATTTTACTTCTATCAGAATATGGTGCGGGAAAATTCTCACTAAAGCTCCGGTGTCTTTTAGAAAGGGGATGCAACCGTTGGGTTTGTACCTTATTCCTCGGCTAAAATTGCCAAGACCGCAGGAGAATTAATTCGGAGTAGTTGCTCTAGCAGGACTTTTGGGGTTTAATGAAGACCAGGTTTCAGATGAACGGTGCCCTAAAAATAATTCTGATCTTAAACTTCTCTAAATTCAACTGACTGATTGTTTGATCTATTAGGAGGACTCATTGCAGAAACGGTGTAACAAAAATCGTAAGCGTTCTAAGCGCAGACCTATCTATTGTCCTATTCATGGTTGTTATATGGATAGTGTGAGCCAAAAACATCGAGTATTTGCAGATAAGCCGAGTCAATTACAAAAAAATGGTATAAGTCGTTTGACGGCATCACTACTCATTGCTAATCAGACAACGGTTTCCATCAAAGGAGAATGGTTAGAGGCTTTTTGGTGTGACCATTGTCAACAACGTAACTGGTACTATATTCGCTATACAAATCCAAGTGAATATCATGTTGTGTTAGCACCGGATGATCTATGGCAACGGGTCACAGGAGTAGTGGACGCCCATGGCAATCCTTCCGTTGGTGAGTTTACGCGCAGAAGTTCTAGGCAAACTAGTAGCAGTCTCCTCAAGCGTTTTTATGACAATTAAGAAATTACGTATTTAACATAAACCAAACCTATGTCTAGCATCGCCCCTGAAATCATCATTGAATCCGGTAGAACAGAAAAGCAATATTGGAAAGATCTATGGAAGTATCGAGAGTTATTTTATTTCCTGGCTTGGCGTGACATTTTAGTTCGTTATAAACAAACGGCGATCGGCATTGCCTGGGCGTTAATTCGTCCTTTTATGACCATGATTGTCTTTACTATTGTTTTTGGGAAGATCGCTAATTTACCGTCGCAGGGCGTGCCTTACCCGATTCTAGTTTTTTCGGCAATGTTACCTTGGCAATTTTTTTCTAATTCCTTATCTGAATGTAGTAATAGCTTGATTAGTAATGCCAACTTGATTTCTAAGGTTTATTTTCCTCGGCTAATTGTTCCCACTAGCGCAGTTGTGGTTAGCTTTGTGGATTTTATGATTTCAGGAATGATCCTTTTAGGCTTAATGGTTTGGTATGACTTTGTTCCGAGCTGGCGTATTGTTACCCTTCCTCTTTTTATCCTGATTGCCTTTGCGGCGTCCATCGGAGCGGGGTTATGGCTTGCCTCATTGAATGTCCAATATCGAGATTTTAGATATATTGTCCCCTTCATTGTTCAATTTGGGCTTTATATTTCTCCCGTTGGCTTTAGTAGCAATATCGTACCCGAACAATGGCGGCTTCTCTATTCTCTTAACCCGATGGTCGGGGTGATTGATGGCTTTCGCTGGGCTATTTTGGGTGGAGATTTTCGCATTTATTTGCCGGGATTCTTGCTATCCTTAGGGCTCGTAGTTTTGATATTTATTACGGGAATTTGGGTCTTTCGTAAGATGGAACGGACTTTTGCTGATGTGATTTGATGCTGGCTAATCGCTATAGACAAGTGCGATGGATTTCGATTATTCTAAGATTACTGGCGATACATTTTCCATGGCCAAAATCTTGAATTGTGACGATAACTAAGTCAGCGGACTACGACGTAATTGTAATTGGAGCAGGTCACAATGGCTTGGTCTGTGCGGCCTATCTAATCAAGGCCGGTTATCGGGTCTTATTGCTAGAAAAACGCTCGGTACCGGGAGGCGCCGCCACCACGGAGGAACTTCTGCCCGAAACCGCTCCTGGTTTTCGTTTCAATCGCTGTGCCATTGACCATGAATTTATTTTTTTGGGCCCGGTGCTGACGGAATTAAACTTGGCGAACTACGGTCTAGATTATTTGTTCTGTGATCCCAGCGTTTTTTGTCCCCAGCCCGATGGTCGCTATTTTCTAGCTCACCGCGACTTGGCTCAAACCTGTGCCGAGATTGCTCGCCATAGCCCCCAGGATGCTCGACAGTATGAGGCGTTTATTGCTTACTGGACCCAATTGATGCGGGCGATCCAACCGATGTTTAATGTACCGCCCCAAGATCTAGTGGAAATTATTTCTGCCTATGGGCTTGAGCAAATACAATCTGTTTTGGCGATCGCCGGCTCTAAAAATAAGGCCTTGGATTTTATCCGTACCATGCTCAGTTCCCCGGAGGATATTCTCCAGGAATGGTTTGATACCGAATTAGTCAAAGCCCCCTTGGCTCGACTTGCGGCGGAAATTGGCGCTCCCCCGTCCCAAAAGGGAACCAGTTCCGGCATGATGATGCTGGCCATGCGCCATAGCCACGGCATTGCGCGACCTAGGGGCGGAACCGGCGCTCTAACCGAGGCCTTGGTCAAATTGGTTTTGGAAAAAGGCGGCAAAATCCTTACAGACCAGCAGGTGAAGCGAGTCTTAGTGGAAAAGGGAACGGCGATCGGGGTCGAGGTCGCCGATGGCACAGTCTATCGAGGAGCCAAGGGGGTTATTTCTAACCTAGATGCCCGCCGACTTTTTTTACAATTAGTGGAACCTGGGGTGATCGCCGAGGCGGATCCCAACCTGCGCCAACGCATTGAGCGACGCTTGGTCAATAACAATGAAACCATTCTCAAAGTTGACTGCGCCTTGAGCGAATTACCCCGCTTTACGGCCCTGGGGGATGAGATTGGCCCCTTAAATGGCACGATTTTGATTGCCGACTCCCTGCGTCATGTTGAAGAAGCCCATGTATTGACCCAAATGGGACAGATTGCCGATGCCAACCCGTCTCTTTACCTAGACATTCCCACGGTGCTAGACCCCAGCATGGCTCCCCCCGGACAGCACACCCTCTGGATCGAGTTTTTTGCCCCCTATCAGATTACTGGAGCGGAGGGGACGGGCTTGCATGGTACGGGCTGGACGGAGCAATTAAAAGAAGCCGTGGCTGACCGCGTCATTAATAAATTAGCCGACTATGCCCCGAATCTTAAGGCTATTATTTTGGCTCGCCATGTGGAAAGCCCCGCCGAATTAGGCGATCGCCTGGGGAGCTATAAGGGTAATTATTATCATTTGGATATGACCCTCGAACAAATGATGTTTCTGCGTCCCTTGCCCGAAATTGCCAACTATCAAACCCCCATCAAAAATCTTTATTTAACCGGTGCCGGAACCCATCCCGGTGGCTCTATTTCCGGCATGCCCGGAAGGAATTGTGCTAGGGTCTTTTTGAAGCAACAGCGGCTATTGAATAAAGTCCTGGGCGCGTTTCGGCCCTTTTCTTCCTAAGTTCTCCCATGAAAAAGCGAGTCACCCTCACCTTTCCCCAAAGCACGATCCAGATGCCGATCACCTATCGCTTGGCTAAGGAATTTAATGTGGCGGCTAATATTATTCGGGCCCAGGTGGCTCCCAACCAGATCGGGAAACTCGTTTTGGAATTAGCTGGGGATATTGATCAACTTGAAGCGGCGATCGAGTGGCTACGCTCCCAGGAAATTTCAGTATCTTTGGCGAGTCGAGAAATTGCCATTGATGAAGAACGTTGTGTGGATTGTGGACTTTGTACCGGGGTGTGTCCCACCGAAGCCCTGATCCTAGACCCGATTACCTTTAAGCTCAACTTCCGGCGATCGCGCTGTGTGGTTTGTGAACAATGCGTTTCTACTTGCCCCGTACAAGCCATTTCCACTAATTTCTAAGACCTTAACCCGCCCAGGTTTTGAGGAGCCAGCCTACAACAACCCCTAAACCACCAAAACGAAGAAATTGCCAAAAGGCTTCCCCCATAATGCCCTGGCGTAATCCTTGCCAAAGCAAAGTCTGGAGTTGGCTATTGGTTAGTAGTTCACTTTCTAGGGCGAGGCTCAAAGCTTGTTCTTCCTCGGTTAGACTCAGTAGTTCTTGTTCGATCACCGGTAATTGCTCAGATTGCCACTGACGTTCGAGCTCTTGCCGATGGTGTGCTAAGCTTGCTTGCTGAACCTGATGAGTTTGAACCTCTGCATAGCGAGATTTCAGCCTCTGCAAATTTTCCTCTAGACTTTGCACAGACTGCTCAAATTGCTCATATCTAGGGTCTGGATTCGTTGAATGTTCCACAGGTGCCACGGCTTCAGGTCACGTCTTCAGTGTATCAAGATTCGTGATCTAGGGAACAACTAGAACAAAAACAGTACCAAGGAAGTTTTGAGCCTTTGCGTCAAAAATCCCGCTAAATCAGTAATTGACGTTACATTAAAAAAATTCGAGATGAATCATAGCTCGGTGATAATTATTGGGGGCGGAGCCGCCGGGGTCTTCGCGGCGATCGCCTGTGCCGAAATCTCTCCTCGGCGATCGGTAACCGTGCTAGAAGCCGGGCGAGATCTTTTGAGCAAAGTCCGCATTTCCGGCGGAGGACGCTGTAATGTCACCCACCATTGCTTTGATCCGGCTCAATTGGTGCAATATTACCCTCGGGGCGGCAAGGCGTTGCGGGGGGCCTTTAGTCGTTTTCAGCCCCAGGATACCATCGCCTGGTTTACAACGCGGGGAGTCAAGCTCAAAACCGAAGCCGACGGACGTATGTTTCCCACTAGTGACGATTCCCAAACCATTGTTGATTGTTTACTTGATGCGGCCAAGCAATACGGGGTTAGCCTCCGGGCCCAGTCGCCGGTGCGTCGGGTAGAAAAAATTGATTCTAAATTTATAATTACGCTTAAATCCGGGGAGGTCCTAAGCGGCGATCGCCTTTTGATTGCCACCGGCAGTAGCCCCCTCGGACATCAATGGGCCCAGGCGTTGGGGCATCGCATCGAGACCCCGGTCCCCTCTCTTTTTACCTTCAATATCCAAGATCCCCGCCTAGAAACCCTGGCAGGCATTGCCGTTGAAGGGGTAAGACTCCAGATTAACGTTGACCCGAAAACTAAGCTAGAACAATCAGGGCCCGTATTGATCACCCACTGGGGACTGAGCGGCCCGGCGGTGCTTAAGCTCTCTGCCTGGGGGGCGCGGTTATTGCACCAGCACCATTATCAAGTACCTTTGACTATTAAATGGCTCCCCCAACATTCCCCAGAAACGATTCGAGCTTTATTACTAACAACCAAGGAACAGCAGTTGCGCAAACAAATTTATAGCTTTTCGCCGGTGGACTTGCCCAAACGCCTCTGGCAAAATTTAGCTCGGTTTGCGGGCATTTCTGTCTCAACCCTCTGGGCTGACCTATCGAAGCTACAGATGCAAGCACTCCAGCAAGAACTAATCCAGGGGAATTATCAAATTCAGGGCAAAGGAATATTTAAGGAAGAATTTGTGACCTGTGGCGGTGTTCGCCTCAAGGAAATCAATTTTAAGACTATGGAAAGTCGGCTCTGCCCCGGACTTTATTTCGCGGGAGAGGTGCTAGATATTGATGGAGTTACCGGCGGGTTCAACTTCCAAAGTGCCTGGACAACGGCATGGTTAGCGGGGCAACACCTCGCTCTAGGGTGATGGCCCCACCACGGGCACGCCATTGGGCAAATCTAACTCCACTTGTGGCCCCCGGTCTAGCACTTCAATATCCCATTGACCCCGTCGGGCCGTTTCAAAGACGATGTAGCGACCATCGGGGCTAATGCGGGGATTTCTAACCCAACTGCGGTAATTACTGGTCAAAATTTCGGTGCGCTTGGTCAGTCGGTCGTAGAGGGCCACATCGGGCCGGCCCTGCAAACTCGATAAATAGACTAAATAACGCCCCGTTCGGCTCAGACTTGGGCTTTCGGTAATGACATTACTTTGATTGAGTCCGGGTAAATTCACCAAGCGGCGATCGCCCAAGTCGAAGACTAAAATTTCGCGGCTGCCATTGCGGTTTGAGACTAAGGCCAGCCAACGTCCATCGCCACTTAAACTGGGTTGCTCGTCGTTAAAGCGACTGTTTAAGCTAGTCGTTAGGGGCAAAGGACGCCCCAGGTCACAACCGCTGATTAAACTCAAAAAAACCAGAATAATCGCTGGTTTTGTGCTTGCCAATATCGTTAGACCCCGATTCACCACAGGTTTTTAAACTAATAATCCTGGCTGGGGGCTTGATCATTGGGACGATCTCGCGGAGAGCGCCCCGGAGTCGGATTGGGCAGATCGCGCTCATCGCTGTCGTCTAGGGGCTGGTAATCTACATAGGCCGCCGGCGGTTCATCCTCGTAAGGACGGGTTGGGCGGGTGCTTGTATCGGGTTTTGTGAGCCGACGGGGACGACTGTCTGGCTTTTCGTTTTCTGGGCGGGGCCGCCGCGGACGACGGGGCGTTGGGTCTTCATCCCAGACATCTCCGTCTTCTTGCCAGGTACTATATTCCTCCGGTTCCACGGAACTCGGACGGCGGGGACGACGACCTTCAGTGCGTTCCGGGGGAGCTTCCGGGCGACTGGTATTAGGGCGGCGCGGACGGGGAGGACGAGCTTCTTCGCTCCTTGTATAACCAGTAGCGCGACTCGGACGCGGCTCGGCATAGCCCCGCAAACGGCGGTTATTGCTGTAGCCTTCTTCGTCTTCTTCCGGTTCAATCTGGTCAAGTTCGGCTTCGGTATAGACACGGGTCTTGCTGACTCGGCGATCATCAGCATAGGGCGTACTGCGTCGAGCTTGCTCGGTGGTGATGCCCCGCAGACGAATGGTTTCCACCGCAAAAAAGACGGTGGAGCCGGTTAGTAATAATTGTCCAAATTGCAAAATCGGGTCTAGACGCCAGCCCTGAAAAAGCAGAATTAGCCCACAGAGCAGGCCCACCGCCGAAAAGAAGATATCGTAATCCCTGGAAACTTCTGGACGTACCGAGCGCAGAAAATAGAGCCCTGCTCCCGCAACGGCTAGAAAAATCCCTAAAATACTGGCCGAATTTAGCCCAAAATTAACCATTGACGTGATGCCATGCGAGTCACTACTAGATTCTATGGTAGCGAGTTTTTATTATTGCCTTTGGAAAAATATCCCAGGAGGCCCCACCCCGCCAAAGGTCAGAGTAGGGACAACCTACTAAATATTACGTTTGATTTTATCTTTCTGACTAATGAAGAGCAGAGCGAGGGTTGCGGGGATCACCACAACCACAGCACCCAACACTAGACTCCAAAGAAAATTTGCTAAAGAGGGGGTCATAGAGCGTTAACCTGTTGTATCTAATACTCGTCGTCAACTATTCTATAGGCTTTGCTTCCCTTTTTCTGCACTAAACCGCTGAAAATATCGATGGAGCCTTCCATTGGTGATGGCGATCGCCACTCGAAAACGGTCTTGTGATCTACTCCCGGGGCAACTTGAACGGTCTCAACCGCCCAAGACAAAGCCCCAAGCTAAAATTCCCCCTCCCTTTCCCCCTAAAATGCTGACTTCATTACCTCTTTTTGTTCAAAATCTTATTTATTATTTAAGCAACCAATTATTTAACCTTATTGGTAATCTACTGCTCAAAGAATGGGATAAAAACCTATTGGGTCTGACCCAACTTCCCATTAAACTCATTATCGATATCGGGGCTAATGACGGACAGTTTGCCCGAAAAATGATTCCCTATTTCCCCTCCGCTAGAATCTATGCCTTTGAACCCCTAGATACTCCGTTTCAAAAACTATCTCGCTGGGCAAAACGCTATGCTAAACGAGTATCTGTCTTTAAGCTTGCCCTGGGGGAAATGCAAGAAACAATTGAACTCTACAGTCATCTTTATTTCACGCCATCTTCTTCGATTTTGGCGACAACATCCCTATGTGAAACTATTTATCCCATGGTAAAAAAACAGGAAAAAGTCACTATTCGCCAATCTACCTTGGATCAGGAAATGCAATGGCTGGGCTACCCGTTTGACGGAGATATTTTGATTAAGTTAGATGTGCAAGGCTATGAAGACCGGGTCATTCGCGGCGGAAAAGAGACCTTTCGCCAAGCTAAAGCCTGTATTGTGGAAATTTCCTTAGATCAGCTTTATGATAAACAAGCGAGTTTCAGGGATATTTTTTATCTTCTAGATGACCTGGGGTACAGTTACGCGGGTAATTTGGATCAAGTTATCGCCAAGGATGGTCATGTGCGCTATTTTAATGCTGTTTTTATCAACCAGTCTCCAACTTACTAATTCCTCTCTATTTCTGTACTTTTATTATGCGTGTTGAAGCCTGTTGTCAGTCTTTGTTAGCCCATTTTTTACCCCAGGTTGACCCCGAGCGAGGGGGAATTTGCTTAGATGTGGGGGTGGGAACCTTTGCTTTTTATTGTCAAATCTTTGCCAAATTGGGCTTCAAGACGATCGCCGTGGAACCATTGCCGATTAAAAAATTACGCCAACTGGCGATCGCCGAAAATATCACCCTATTAGAGCAATGTTTATCAGACCAAGACGGTGAACAATCACTGTACCTCGGTCGCTTTGCCGGCGTATTTAACAGCAATTTCAGTTCCCTTTCCCCCGATTGGTTTGGCTCCTCTAGCACTGTTAAACGAGTTCCCAGTCAAACCCTATTGAGCCTCATTCCTAGCCTGTCTCCCGATCAAATTACCTGCCTAAAACTCGATATTGAAGGCTGGGAATTTAATGTCCTTAAACAACTTCCTGATTTAGCTCCCAACCTACGGCCGAAAATCATCATGTTTGAATATGGCGGCGGGGTCAATAAAAATCAGCAAAGCAAAGGCTGGTCGAGGGAGTTTTTTGCCAAGACCGTGAATTGTTTACGGGTTTTGCGCGACTGTGGCTATGGGGATAGTATCATGGCCGATTTTGCCCCCAATACCCAGGAACGATGCTTTAATCTACAGTCCGAGCCAGACCTAGAGATGTTATTTAGCCGCGAATGTGTGTACGGAAACATCATCAGCTTTTTAGAATTCTCTCCCTCTCTGTCCGAAATTGCCCAGGTCTGCACGCCCTATTATGCGGTGAATCCGATTGAGCGACTGGTAACTGCGATCGTATCCAGATAAGGCGCTTAATCCGGGGCGTAGGTTTTCAGTAATTTATTCATTTGATCGATCAAATCTTTGCGTTCTGGGCGGTCTAGGAGGTTACGGTTGGGAATTTCAGGGCGTTGTATCAAACAAATGATTCCTTCCTTGACCTGACTATGGATTAAGTCCTGAAGTTCGGCTTTAGCCCGCTCCCGTTGGAATTGAGCGCCTTCTTCGGTGGTGGCGTAGAGGGGAGGCAGTCGATTGAGCGCATAGGCTGTCACATCGGTCACTTCTAGTTTGCGGTTTTCTTGGAGGGCCGACACTTGGGTGATGGCTTCGGTGACCACCAATTCTTCCATCACATTGATAAATTCCTTGTGGGGCATGGCCAAGACCCGCCCTTCTAGGATCGCCGCCATCAGTTGATCGAGGGCCGTATATTCGTCTAGGGATAATTCGGAGGCTCCCTCACAGATTTGACCCACTTCCGATTCCATGGCTGGGGTAAGATAGCCATCTTGTAATGCTTGGCAAACGATAGCTTGAATACTCATTGCTAGGATAATCCCAATAAAAATTAATGTAGTGTAGCGAGGTTCGACCTAGTTTTGCTAGGACTTGGGTTGAATATAAACCAGGGCGTGACGCCAAATGAGGGTAGACTCCTCGGAATGACTGATTAAACAAAGACAGTGGTCGTCCTGCCATGCAATTTTACCGACTAACACTTCATTGGTGATTAGTTTTACTTCCAGAACTTGCCCAGACTTAATAAAGGTTTGTACCTGCCGAGTGCTGGGGAGTCCTGTGTTGAATTCAGTCATGATTTTACAGAAAGGCCGACTTAATCATTATTCCAGAGGGATGCCAGCTTAGTCTAATTTTTTGACGCAATGCCTAAAATGGCGATCGCCTGTTGGATTATTTCTGCGTAGGGCGCTTCGCTCACATTAATAGACATCGCATTGTCTCGATTTGTCCCCAGTAATCCGGTCGCATCTCCGAGTTTAAGGGCCAAAACGCGGCCATCTCCATTCAAAATCCTCAGTTCCTGGGAGCTTTGCCCATAGCTACAGCGGTAAATTCGTCCTTTGTAGGAGAATTGCGCCATGGTGCCTTGATCGGTGGGAACCCGACAGCCGACAAGGACTAATTGTAAACTGACGTTGCCTTGATATTCATTGGCTTGGAGCTTATAGGCCAAATCCAAGGGAGACGGGAGGGGAAAATACTCGGCCCAACGCCAGGCGATCGCCGTGAGTTTGAGCTTTCCTGCGGTGTCGCTGACCTGTAAACGCAAATGGGTTTTGGTTTTACCGATGGGATACTGCTCTAGGATTCTGACCTGGGGAGTCCAAAAAATCGGAAATTCATTGCCGATGCCCCAGGGCTGTAATTGCTCGATTTGCCGGAGCAGGTTAAAATTCAGCTCTGCAAAAGTCGCCTGGGCATCAATTTTAATCAGGGGTTTGAGCTGATCCGGTTCTAAACTATGGTGGGCAAATTCCCGCAATCGTTGTTTGATCGGCTCCAGGTTTTCGGCGGCAAAACTAAAGCCTCCAGCGGCCCGATGTCCGCCAAATTTAGTGAGCAGGTCTTGGCAATAGTTGAGGGCATCAAAGACATTAAATTCTTCACTGCCTCGAGCTGAGCCTCGAATTTCTCCCCCTTCTTCTTTGGTGGCAATAAAGACCGGCACACCGTAGCGTTCTACTAACCGGGAGGCGACAATACCGATCACCCCATGGTGCCAATGGGAATGCACTACCACCAAAATTCGGTCCTCTTGCCAGGGTAACGGCGTGGATTCAATTAATTTGATCGCCGCTTGTTCGATTTCTTCGCAGAGGAGTTGTCGTTGTTTATTGGTTTCTTCACATTGCTTGGCCCGTTCGGCGGCGATCGCCGGATCATCGGTGGTGAGTAGTTCAATCACCCATTGGGGATCGCCAATGCGACCCACGGCATTAATCCGCGGTCCCAATTGAAAGCCAATGTCATCGGGTTTGAGGCTTTTTTGACCGTCTTTAATGCCTGCCACTTGAATCAATGCCTGTACTCCTGCCAGTTGTGATCGGGCCAACCCCCGCAGTCCCCGCTTGAGCCAACGACGATTTACGCCCGTCAACGGAGCCAGATCGGCGATCGTCCCCAGGGTAAATAGGTCTAATAATTGAGCCGTTAATCCCTCTAATTTGCCCAGACGTTGGGCCGTTGCCACCGCCAAAATATAGGCTACGCCAACCCCCGCCAAACCATGGTACAAAGAATTTTCCCGCAGGAGTTTAGGATTAAGAATGGCTTGGGCCGGGGGCAAAAGGTCGGGCAAATCGTGGTGGTCTGTGATGATCACCGTTAATCCCAACTCCACGGCCAAGGCGATCGCCTCGTAGGCCGCGATGCCATTATCCACCGTTAGAATCAATTTCACCCCAGAATCAGCAAATTCCTGAACAATGCGCTGATTAATGCCGTAACCGTCACTCATGCGGCTAGGAATGGCATAATCCACCCTTGCTCCCAGGTGTCGCAAGGCCCGCAACAATAGGGCGGTGCTGGTCATGCCATCGGCGTCATAGTCGCCACAAATAGCAATCATCTCCCCATTGGTGATCGCTTGGATTAGTAAATCGACACTAATTTGCAGATCGCCAAATTCGGTGTAGGGGTCAGGTAGGGTCAGATTTTCGGGTTGACGGAATGTTTCAGCCTTTTCTGGGCTAATAATCCCGCGATTAAGCAAAACGTGGGCTAAAAGCGGCGATAATTGCGTTGATTTGGCAATTCGGTTCACAGCTTCCGGGCTATTCTGGGCAATTTTCCAACGCTGACGGGGCAAAGAGGGCATAAGCATTAAGTACTCAGAATTTTTCAATATCAATCTATTGATTCCATGGCTTAGCGCAGTAAGATATTTTTTGTTTATGTTGCCAAATACAGTAGCTAGGATAATCTGTATTGCCCACTGTTTTTATAACCCCAGGTAAATCATTAACTATACATCCTGTTAAGCCATAATTTGCACTTTCTCCTGGACATTGTCCATTAATCACCTTGCCATTGTCCAAAGTTATTTTAAGTATTGTCCCACCACCAAATGAACTATAAAAATGTAAGCGACACTCGCCCAAATTTTTTATGGGATTATCGTCTCCTTTCTTCGCTGTAAAGCATGTTGCTATATCAGTAAATCCTGTAGCATTAACTGGACTGAAAATTCCGGCATTCAAAAATACTGTATAAAACACAAGTAATAAATGTCTTTTTGTATTCATGATTTTTAGGCTTTGCTATGTTTTTTCTACCCAAAGGCTTTTTTGAAATTTGGTGTATTTTGTCTTTTTTTGTTGTTAGCGGTAGGTTCAGGAATAGTTTGGAGTGGCAATTTACTCAGATTTTAGATTTCCACATTCTTTGGTCCAGCTTGATGGGAATGGGAGGGTCAACACTTAACCTCAAATCGGGATAAAGTGGATTTAGTAAATAGTTCATTTCCACCGGAATAATCGCTGACGGAACCTTAAGCACTGGCGTTTTTTTCTCCTGTAGCCATTGTTTACCCAAGCGCTGTAGCACCGGATAGGCTGAGGTTTCTTGCCAGTTGAGGGGAAGATCCTCGGCATGAATTTCAGTCATGGGAGTATCATCGGGAATTATTGCCCGAATGCCCACCAAGGGAATGCGATCACTCTCAAGGTGAACAAAAATCTCTAGCGTCGCTAACGCCAGACTAGAGGCCGTGTAAACGATGGGAAACCCTTGGGGATGCCAACGCCCGGAGCTATAAAGCCCTCCTTCACCTGAAAATGCGGTTGCTTGGTGCTTGGATTTACAAATCCGCCAAATCTCCATCAACCAAAAATCCCGTATTCAGCGCGGTAGAGCAATTCTTCTACTTTTTTGCAACCAGAATCCGTCGCTAGAGCTTCTAAAGGAGTTTTTCCGATCAAATAGTCCTTAGGAGTTGACAACCAACGCCGAGTTTCTCCCTCGTCTTCAAACAAGTCTAGGGCCTGTTGAGTAATCCTCTGAAATCGCTCCAATCGATCCGCTAGGGCTGGTTTTAAGATTTGATTTTGCTTTTCGTAGCGTTGCAGAGTTCTTTCGGAAATACCCAAAATATCTGTTAATTCAGACTTTTTTAGGGAAAATCGGCGGGAAATCCTCTTAACTACTTCGTAGGTAGGGAGAGTCGTTGTCATAATGATTTGAAACCTCAGGTTACGGCTGTCATTTGACTTAATTTTAGCGTCAATTGACAGGAACGATATCAAATAGAACCTGGGTCATATAGCGTTCAGCCCAGGCATTTCCAAAGGCTTTTTCTAACACTCGGCGTGTTTTGTCATTTTGTTGTTGTTGGCGACAGTAGTTTTCTTGACCCTGCTGATGCTCCGCTTGACTAATGGCATCCAAGACGATCGCCTGTTGGGAAAGCTGACAGTGAATGGATAAAAAGTCCCCCACACGCTGGAGAAATAAGGTTTCTTCCTCGGCACCTTTAGGGCGAATAAACAGACAATGTTGCGAAAAAATATCTCCCCAGGGCGGTAAGTCCCGTTTTTCGCTGAAATTGATGAGAAATAGAGCATTTAAGGCGGTTTGATAGGCGGCCGGGAGTTGGCGATCGCCTTGGGTCGGGGATAAATCGGCGATGGCCGCGCTCACGCCTGCGGGGCCCGCCACAATATCACAGCCAAACATCGGTAACCCATAGGCTGGTTGCGGAAACATAACGCAGTGTAGAATGTCGAGGGCGTGACCCACCTTCGCTAATTCCAAGTGCATTTTACGAAAGTGAGGCGTTTGGTAACAGCGATTTTCGATGACTAATTTTTCCCCCTCCAACCGACCTTCCACATAGCCCAAATCCTCCGGCAGGGCGTAGGGCGAGAGGTCTAGGGTTTGCCAAGATTCAACAATAATATCGGCAAGGGCCCTCATCATCGGATGTAGGCGATCGCCCAGGGTGGAGGGAGGAATGGAAAGCATAAAAACTTGTATAGTTTCAGGATAATTCCCACTATATCGGCATCCTGGCCCATGGTAAATCTGGACGTTCAGCGACTGCTCAAACAAATTTGGGGCTACGATAGTTTGCGCTTTCCCCAAGCCGAGGTGATGCAATGCTTGTTATCCGGTCAAGATGCCTTGGTAATCATTCCCACCGGCGGGGGCAAGTCCCTCTGTTTTCAATTGCCGGCCCTCGTGCAAACGGGGTTGACCCTGGTGGTTTCTCCCTTGATTGCTTTGATGGAAAACCAAGTCAAAGAACTACAAGACCATCATTTAGCCGCCGCCTGTCTGCACAATGAATTATCCCGCGCCCAGCGGAGTCAGACCCTGCAACGTCTGCGCCAAGAAAAATTACGACTGCTTTATCTTTCCCCAGAAACCCTGCTAAGTCAACCGCTGTGGGAAATCCTGTCTCAGCCCCAGCTACAACTGCGGGGCCTCATGCTCGACGAAGCCCATTGCTTGGTGCAGTGGGGAGACTCCTTTCGACCGGCCTACCGTCGTCTAGGCTGTTTACGCTCTGCCCTGAAACGACAAAATTCATCGGCTCACAACCTGGCGATCGCCGCCTTTACGGCCACCGCAGACCAAGCGACCCAGACCGCCATCGAACAGGGTTTGCAATTAAAAACCCCCCAACGCTTTAGCCTCAGTCCCTACCGTCCACATCTGAGTTTACAGGTAAAAATTGTCTGGACTCCCCGGTGTCGTCGAGAGATTTTGAAACAATTTTTGCAGACCCACCGCAACCAGGGCGGCCTAATTTATGTGCGAACCCGCCGGGATGCCCTAGATCTAGCGAAATTATTAGCTAAGGATTACGCCACGGCTCCCTACCACGGCGGTTTAGGGGCAAGCCAACGACGACAACTAGAAGAACAATGGCTGAGCGGGGAACTCCCCTTCGTTGTGTGTACTAATGCCTTTGGACTCGGGATTAACAAGCCTGATCTGAGATGGGTCTTGCATTATCATCCCCCTTTACTATTGTCAGAATATCTCCAGGAAATTGGCCGGGCCGGGCGCGATCTCAATCCCGCTACTTGCTTGACCCTGATCAGTGAACCCACCGGCTGGCTCGATGCTGGTGATCGCCAACGGCAAGCTTATTTTTTGCAACAACAAACCAAACTGCAACAGCAGGCCCAACTCATGGTGACCAAAATCCCTCGGGAAGGGGATTTGCTGGCGCTGAAAAAGCAATTTCCAGAGATCGAACTCTCCCTGGCACTCCTACACCGTCAAGGCCGGCTGGAATGGCTCGATCCCTTCCACTATCGCCTAATCCATCAGCCTAGCGCCCTCACCCCTGGATTCACTGATTTAAACAATGAGTATCAACGCTTGACCCGCTACCTCTACACCAAGGATTGTCGATGGCATTATCTGCTCCAGGCCTTTGCCCCCGCAGAGGCGATCGGACTACGTTGTGGACATTGCGATAATTGTCTAGGTCATTGACCTTAAAATGCTAAACCCTAATTATCGATCTTCTCTCAGTCCAAGATTCCTGTTGAGTTTTGGAAACCCTACAACCCACATTCCGGGGTTTAGAGAGGAGAAAAAATAATTAGGAATCAAGCAGGGATTCGTCACTGCCATTTGTGTGCCATCTGTGAAAATTGGTCCCTCAACAATAACCATCATGTCGGGATAAAAATAGCTCTCTGATTCAGCTATCCACAACCTCATATCACTCACAAAAATTTCATACCGGCAATCTTCAACTTCGAGCGGTAATAAGTGGCTTAAATTGACGGTTAAGCGATTATGATTTGTAGAAGCCCCTGCCATAGGAATGATTTCACCTTGAAT
Source organism: Synechocystis sp. (assembly GCA_041750255.1). GTDB lineage: Bacteria > Cyanobacteriota > Cyanobacteriia > Cyanobacteriales > Microcystaceae > Synechocystis. The sequence continues at coordinate 3,806 of JBGSZT010000186.1, read as the reverse complement.
AAATTCACTTTTTTCAGGTGTTTGTTCTTCCCGTTGAAGATACTCATCTACTGTTAAGAGTTTAGTTGTGGTAACTACCATCATCGAGCTCCTGTGTTGTCAGGTTTGCTCGAGTGTAGCGTTGAATTTTGGCGAAGGCTTAGTCCAAAAGGCGATCGCCCGGCCTTGAAGGTACATTGCCTATCGCCTGGTTTTCGTGATTAGGTTAATATTTACTTGGTGTAGATAGCTGATGTTTACAGCTTCCCTTCCAACGAAAACCCTGTACCCCTACCACCCTATGGAATTAGAATTAAACGCCACCTTGGAACCATCTCCACCTGACGCGGATATCGTTTCGGCGGTTCCGGCTAAATCCTGGACCATTGAGGATAGCGAGAATCTCTACCGCATTGAAGGCTGGGGAGACCCCTATTTTTCGATTAATGCGGCGGGTCATGTGACGGTGTCGCCCCAGGGAGACCATGGCGGTTCTCTAGACCTCTATGAGTTGGTAGAAGGGTTACGCAAACGCAATATTGGACTGCCGTTATTACTGCGATTTTCTGATATTTTGGCAGACCGCATCAACCGCATTAATGCCGCCTTTGCTCGGGGAATTGCCCGCTATGGTTATCCCAATGCCTATCGCGGCGTTTACCCGATTAAATGCAATCAACACCGCCACATTGTAGAAGCCCTCGTCCGCTATGGTAAACCCTATTGTTACGGGCTAGAAGCGGGGTCTAAACCAGAATTGATGATTGCCCTGGCCATGCTGGAGCCATCGGATACGCCGGATTCAGAGGCGGCGCAATCCCTACTGATTTGTAATGGCTACAAAGATCGTGAATATATTGAAACGGCTCTCTTGGCCCGTCGCTTAGGTCATCGCCCCATTATTGTGGTCGAGCAGGTTTCAGAAGTTACTTTGGCGATTGCCATTAGTCAATCCCTAGGCATTAAACCAATCCTCGGTGTTCGTGCCAAACTGAGTACCCAAGGGGTTGGGCGTTGGGGGATTTCCACCGGTGATCGGGCTAAATTTGGCCTAACTATTCCCGAAATGTTGATAGTGGTTAATCAGCTTAAGGATGCGGATATGCTGGATTGCTTGCAATTACTGCATTTTCACATTGGCTCCCAAATTTCCTCCATTTCCGTGATCAAAGAGGCTATGACCGAGGCTAGTCAGATCTATGTGCAACTGGCTAAACTGGGGGCAAATATGCAATACCTTGATGTCGGTGGTGGTTTAGGGGTTGATTACGACGGGTCTAAAACCAACTTCTATGCCTCCAAAAACTACAACATTCAAAACTATGTCAATGATGTGATTTCGGCGGTGCAAGAAGCCTGTGAAGCCGCAACGATTGCCTGTCCGATTTTGATCAGTGAAAGTGGCCGAGCGGTGGCGTCTCACCAGTCAGTCTTAATTTTTGATGTCCTAGCCAGCAATGATGTCCCGCGCGATCTGCCCATCCATCAAGAGGATAAGGAGCATCTGATTATTCGCAATCTTTGGGAAACCTGGGAAATGATTTCGACGGAAAATTACCAAGAGTCATACCATGATGCTGTGCAATTTAAAGAAGAAGCCATCAGCCTCTTTAACTTTGGCTATTTAGGACTCAAAGAACGGGCCCGAGCCGAACAACTCTATTGGGCTTGCTGTAGCAAAATTTTGGATATTTGCCGGCAACAGGATTATGTCCCCGACGACCTCGAAGACCTAGAGCTGAGTATGTCGTCTATTTACTACGTCAATATGTCGGTGTTTCAGTCAGCACCGGATTCCTGGGCGATCGACCAATTATTTCCGATTATGCCCATCCATCGCCTAGAGCAAGAACCCACCCAGCGGGGAATCTTAGCGGATATTACCTGTGATAGTGATGGTAAAATTGACCGTTTTATTGACCTGCGAGATGTGAAGTCGGTGCTAGAATTACATTCCTTGCTAGAAATTCCCCAGGACGAAAACGGCGATCGCCCACCGGCCTTCGAGCCCTACTATTTGGGAATGTTTTTGATGGGAGCCTACCAAGAAATCATGGGCAACCTGCACAATCTTTTTGGGGATATCAATGTTGTGCATATTCAAATGACTCCCAAGGGTTATCAAATCGAGCATTTGGTGCGGGGAGATACCATCGCCGAAGTTCTCAGCTACGTGCAATACGACGCTGAAGACCTGCTGGAAAATATGCGTTGTTACACCGAAAAAGCCCTCGACGACGAGCGCATGACTCTAGAGGAATCACAGTTGTTGCTTGAAAATTACGAACGGAGCCTACTCCACTACACCTATCTCAAAAATTAGTGGAACAGTGTATGATGATTGCTTAATTTAAGCTAGTTTTGCCATTTGTTACGAGGACCTCAACCATTGACTAGACGCTATCTCTTTACCTCTGAATCCGTGACCGAAGGCCATCCCGACAAACTCTGTGACCAAATCTCGGACACAATCTTAGATACCTTACTCAGCCTTGATCCCACCAGTCGGGTAGCCGCAGAAGTGGTGGTTAATACCGGCCTCGTTCTAATTACCGGGGAAATTACCTCCAAGGCTCACATTAATTTTGTGGAGGTGGCTCGCCGGAAAATTGCTGAAATCGGTTATGTGAATGCCGACAATGGCTTTTCTGCCAACAGTTGTGCTGTGCTTGTGGCTGTCGATGAACAATCCCCCGACATTTCCCAAGGGGTGACCTCCGCCCAAGAGCAACGCCATGCCTTGAGTGATGATGAGTTAGACCACATTGGGGCCGGCGACCAGGGCATTATGTTTGGCTTTGCCTGTAATGAAACGCCAGAGTTGATGCCCCTGCCCATTAGTGCCGCTAATCGCGTGTCCCGTCGCTTAGCCGCTGTTCGCAAAACCGGAGACCTGCCTTACCTTCGTCCAGATGGCAAAACCCAAGTGTCCGTTCTCTACGAAGATGGGATTCCAGTCAGTATCGATACTATTCTGATTTCGACTCAGCACGACGAGGCGATCGGAGACCTGACGGACAATAAAGATGTTCAGGCTAAAATTAAAGCCGACCTTTGGGATGCCGTTGTAGTCCCAGCTTTTAGTGAACTGGAACTCAAGCCCGACTTGGCGACGACTCGTTTTTTGGTCAATCCCACGGGTAAATTTGTCATCGGCGGTCCCCAGGGAGATGCTGGTTTAACGGGACGAAAAATTATTGTGGATACCTACGGGGGCTATTCTCGCCATGGCGGTGGTGCCTTCTCCGGCAAAGACCCTACAAAAGTTGACCGCTCCGCCGCCTACGCCGCTCGCCATGTCGCCAAAAATATTGTGGCCGCTGGATTAGCGAATAAGTGTGAGATCCAAGTGAGCTATGCCATTGGTGTCGCTCGCCCGGTTAGTGTGATGATTGAAACCTTTGGCACCGGCAAGGTCAATGAAGATGAATTATTAACCTTTATTGAGAAAGAGTTTGAGCTCCGTCCGGCGGGCATTATTCAAGCCTTTAAACTGCGAGAATTACCGGCAGAACGCGGCGGGCGCTTTTTCCAAGATGTCGCCGCCTATGGTCACTTTGGGCGTAATGACCTGGACTTACCCTGGGAAAAACTGGATAAAGTAGACTTGCTAAAATTGACCTTTGCTAGACGCTTATCGGCGATCGCCTAAAATTGGTGGGGTTCCTTTTTGGGGACTGACTTTTGTAGCTGGACAGTCTTAAGTTTTTGACTGGAACCAGGCTTTGCCCTAAGCAGCTAAGGATGGTGTATCAGGAGGTTGAAACCGATCAAGTTTAGCGGTCAGGAATTTAGGCAAAAGTAGAGAGGGTGGGCTTTTGGAAAAA
>JBGSZT010000185.1:0-1902 GCA_041750255.1 Synechocystis sp. | reverse complement strand
CCGAACGTCTGGATGTTCATGGAATTTCAACTGTTGCTGAAGTTCTTGCTTTTCTTCCGGTGTTAGATAGTTTTTAATTCCCATGCCTCATCCCGCCATTTTTGATATATTATATGTGATTTAGATGCCTAACAGCTTACCTCAACAAATCGGTAGTGCATCGAAATGTAGTGGGTAAGATAAAGTTAGAGAGACCTCAACTCTCAAACATAATCTATGGAATGTCGTTTATGTGGTCATCCCAGCACTCATCAGCATGGCAAAGCTCCGAACGGTAGCCAGCGGTATTATTGCCCCCATTGCAAACAGACCTTCAATGAAATGCTTGACACATTGTACTATTATCACCATGTATGAGAAGAGCAAATCCCCCAAGTTCTGCAGGCTCACAGTGAAGGCACTAGTCTGCGCGGAGTCAGTCACATCGCGGATCTTGCTTACAATACAGTTGTGAGTATCATTAGAGCCGCGAGTCAACGAGCGTAACTAGTACGCAATGCCGAGGTTCAAACCTTTGAAGTAGAAGAGGTGAGTGCGGATGAGATGGGTCATTCGTCGAAAAAAACAAAAGCAATGTCTGCCGAATGAACTCGAATCAGAGGACGACTGGATAGGTCTGAGCTTAGCGGATTCAAGTGGGCTTATTCTGTCGGCACGAGCGGGCAATCATACTGATACACTGATTTACGAATTGGTCGTCAGTACGGAGGGGACAACGTATTGCAAGAAATGAAACAGCGATGATTGGGGAGGTTAGGAGCGAGTTCTCCCCCTGAAATTCAGCATTACATCGGCAAAGACAAGACACAACGATTGGAGCGCGCCAATGGGATTGTGCGGCAACAAACGGGATGATGGCACCGTAGACAAAATAAGTTTGGCAAATTGTGGAATCAAACCAAGGTGACGACTAGACTTGTCGTGAGCTACTTTAACTGGATTTGGCTTCACCGTCGGTTCAGTAACATGGCGGCGCAACGAGCGGGGTTAGCCCCTTGTCCCTGGACTTGGCGAGACATCATCACATTTCCCATGATAATCTGATGCACTACTCTTGCTTTAATTCATAACAAAAAGTAACACACGAAAACCAGAAGAGCCGCATGAGTTCTCAAAGAAGCGTTTCTATTGATCTGATTAAGCTTGTTGCAGCTTTCGGTGTAGTCATCATCCACTTAGCTCCTTCGACTGAAGAGGCTGAGGCGTTCTCTAGCTTGTTCAGCCTCTTTTCTGTCCCATTTTTTTTATTGATCTCACTTTATTTCTTCATCAATAAATTCAATGCAGTTTCACCCCCCCGACTCTCAGAGCTTCGTTTGGATCGTATCCTCGTGCCCTACGCAGTCTGGTCCGCAATTTATACCATAATGCGGGTGATCAAGTTTCGCCTTAGGAGTGAGCCATTTGAGATCGACGTAATTGGCTTCACTCTGTTTGGCCAAGGGGCTTTGCAGTTGTATTTTATTCCGCTGCTCTTGCTGTTTCAAGTGCAATCCCTTGCAATGATTTTTTTGCTTCGTGTGCCTAGGCAGAAATTGATTGGAGTCAGTGCCGGACTCGCATCAATTTTGTTTGGTTACTTCGGATCTAGTTGGGGTTATTTGGGATTCGACAGCTCTTTGCAGAAAGGTGTCGCATATGTTGTACTCGCTTTTTTATTGGGCCATATGCAAACTCAAGAGATCGGAAGACAGGTAAATGTCGTCGTAGGTTGGCTGATGCTCGCGTGTATTGCATGGACAGTTTTTTTTGGCTACCCACTTAACTGGACAGTCTTAAGTTTTTGACTGGAACCAGGCTTTGCCCTAAGCAGCTAAGGATGGTGTATCAGGAGGTTGAAACCGATCAAGTTTAGCGGTCAGGAATTTAGGCAAAAGTAGAGAGGGTGGGCTTTTGGAAAAA
>JBGSZT010000184.1:0-61721 GCA_041750255.1 Synechocystis sp. | reverse complement strand
TTTTCCAAAAGCCCACCCTCTCTACTTTTGCCTAAATTCCTGACCGCTAAACTTGATCGGTTTCAACCTCCTGATACACCATCCTTAGCTGCTTAGGGCAAAGCCTGGTTCCAGTCAAAAACTTAAGACTGTCCAGTTAGTCAAGACACTGGTTTTTTAACGAATGAGAGATAAAAATCTACGCTGAGTCAGGAATTTATGCATTGAAATTGGGCGATCGCCGTATGCCATAGCCATTGTTGGAGTGAGTTTTTTCCCGAATCCTCAGTAGATATGTATTTAGTTGTCGACTAAGCGTTGGACAGCGAGCACCCGTTGTAAACTCTCACCTCGTTTGGTATACAAATTCTGCTGCCGTCGATAAGCGCTGGAACGTCAGGCTTTACATAGATACTTCTGGACACAGGTGGCATCCTAAAGGGGGATTTTGCCATTTTTGACGACCTGCTTACTCTGACAATTGAGGCAATGCATAAGCCAGAATCCAATCACTACCAGAATTTTAACCGTCATCTTTTAGAAGACCAGTGCCAGACTCCCGTGAGAAGAATGTGTACTGTCAAAATAATGACTCAATCTGATTTCATTGTCAAAATCAGAATAATCTCTTAACCCAGATTTAAGCATTTGCGCTAAAATTATAATTTAGAAATAATTATTAGCTTAGAGATTAACTCTAAAACTTACTATCAACTTATTATTTTAACTTCTAGGTTTAATTTTACATGACTAATAGTAATGGATTTCCTTATCTTAAGGAACGCCTTTCCATCTTTGTCGATGGAAATAATATGTTCTATGCACAACAGAAAAATGGCTGGTTCTTTGATCCCCGTAGGGTTTTAGCCTATTTTACCGATGATCCCGGTGTGAACTTAATTAATGCGTTTTGGTACACAGGGTTGAAGGATTCTCAGGATCAACGGGGCTTTCGTGATGCCTTAATTAGTCTAGGTTATACTGTCAGAACCAAAATTCTTAAGGAATATTATGACGACAATTCTGGCCGTTATTCCCAAAAAGCTAACCTAGACATTGAGATTGTCGTGGATATGTTTAATACAGTTGACCAGTATGATCGTGTTATTCTTTTTAGTGGGGATGGAGATTTTGAACGGGCGATCGAGCTTTTACGTTCCAAAAATACCCACATTACCGTGGTTTCCACGGAGGGAATGATTGCCCGTGAATTGCGGAACGCCACGGATCGTTATATTGACCTCAACGAAATCCGGGTATTTATCGAAAAGAGTGATTTTTAGGCTCGTTCTGCCAATTCTAGCCAACGCTCGGTGGACTTATCTATGCTGCTTGTGATTTCGGCTAATTGGGCCGTTAGACCTTGGAGAGCTTCAAAATCCGTGGGAGGCTGGTGGTAGAGTTTTTGCTCGATCGCCGCTTTTTCGGTTTCTAAGCTAGGGATTTTTTGCTCGAGTTGCTCATATTCTCGCTTTTCTTTGAAGGATAATTTTGGGGATTTGGGCGTTTCTGCTTTGGCGGCTACCATGACATTTTTAGTGACATTAGCCGAGTTCCCCGTTTTTTCGGCACTGGCATTGGCCTTGAGATACTCGGTATAAACACTATAGTTACCGGGATATTGGCGCAGTTGCCCCGCCGCTTCAAAGGCAAAAATAGTATCCACGGTACGGTCAAGGAAATACCGGTCGTGGGAAACGACAATGACACAGCCATTGAAATCTTCTAAATATTCTTCTAATACGCCGAGAGTTTGCACGTCTAAATCATTGGTGGGTTCATCCAAAATCAAGACGTTGGGGGCAGACATCAGAACCCGCAGGAGAAATAGGCGGCGTTTTTCGCCTCCCGATAGTTTATGGATGGGGGCGTACTGTTGATTGGGCGGGAAGAGAAATCGCTCTAGCATTTGCGAGGCGGTAATGACCTGTCCATCGGCGGTTTTAACTAATTCCGCCACACTTTTGAGGTAGTCGATCACCCGTTGTTCTGGATTAAGGCTCAGGTCATCGGAATGTTGGTCAAAGTAGCCAAAATGAATGGTGGTTCCAATTTCCACCATCCCACTATCCGGCTCAAGCCGGCCGGTGATCATATTCATCAGGGTGGATTTGCCCACGCCGTTTTTGCCGACAATGCCGATGCGGTCTTCGGGCGTGAAAATATAGGAAAAGTCTTGGATTAACTGGCGATCACCAAATCCTTTGCAAATGCGCTCTAGCTCTACTACTTTTTTACCAATGCGCCGACCGGCGGTGGAGAGGTCAACTTTTCCCTGGGCGGTTTTAAAGGTCTGCTCCTGCATCTCATGAACCCGGTCGATACGGGCTTTTTGCTTGGTACTGCGAGCTTTGGGGCCCCGGCGGAGCCAGGCCAGTTCCCGTCGCAATACCCCGGCATGTTTACGCTGAGTGCTTTGATTGGATTCTTCCGCCTCGGCTTTTTTCTCTAAATAGTAGCCATAGTTGCCATCGTACTGATAAAGTTCTCCTTGGTCAATTTCCAAGATACGATTGGTGACACTATCCAGAAAATAACGGTCGTGGGTAATCAACAACAGGGCTCCCCGAAAGCGTTGCAGATAGGTCTGGAGCCATTCCACTGTCAAGGCATCGAGGTGGTTTGTCGGTTCATCCATTAACAAGACATCGGGCTCTGCTAGGAGGGCAGCGGCGATCGCCACTCGTTTACGATAGCCCCCGGATAATTCGCCGATGGAGCGGTCTAAATGCTCGATGCCCAATTGACTGAGAATAATTTTGGCTTGGGTTTCTAGGTCCCAGGCACTGGCCTGTTGCATTTGTTCCGCCAGGTCAGAGAGACGAGTGAGGAGTTTGTCGCTATCTCCTTCCCCCGTCGCTAATTTTTCAGATACCGCCTCGTATTCTTTGACAAGTTCAAACTTTTCACCACAATCAGCAAAAACCTGCTCTAGGATGGTGCGCTCGTCATCCATTTCCGGCTGTTGGGGCAAGTAGATGACCTTGGCACTGCTATTGATCCAACATTCACCGCCATCAATGGGTTCGATGCCCGCTAATAATTTGAGGAGTGTCGATTTTCCTGAGCCATTGACCCCAATCAACCCTAGGCGATCGCCCATTTCGACACTAAAATTAGCGTCATTGAGGATCGGCTTAATACCAAAATCTTTTTTGAGGGAGCGAACAACAATTAAAGCCATAGGGACGAATGAGCGGGAAACGTAGGCACAATCAGCACGGTTTGACTGACCGTATCTATTATAGAGGGTAGATTTAAGTGAATTTTTTGCCAACGATTATGGTTGCTCTTTCTGACCACGACTACCTTTCCCCGGACGACTACCTAGACCTGGAAAGCAGTAGCGATAGTAAGCACGAATACATTGACGGTCAAATCTATGCTATGGCCGGTACTGGGGGAATCCACAATATTATCAGTGGAAATTTTTATATTGCCCTCAGAAGTAGTCTCCAGGGTTCAGCCTGTCGTGTCTATTTCGCCGACCTAAAAGTGAAGTTACAGCAAGGCAGACGATTTTATTATCCTGATCTGCTAGTAACCTGTGACGATCAGGATCAACCGAGCCAGGCTTTTGTTGATTTTCCCAAGCTTATTATTGAAGTTTTGTCGGAATCCACCGAGGGGTTTGACCGGGGTAAAAAATTCCATGATTACCGCACCATCCCTAGCCTAGAGACCTATATTTTAGTAAATAGTCAAGAATATATCGTCGAGTGTTTCCAACGCACTAGCCAGGGGTTTTGGCTCCTAAAAACCTACGAAGGACTGGCGGCGATCGCCACAATTGAAAGTTTAGACCTAGACATTCCCTTGGCTGATATCTATGCCTCGTTAGAGTTACCGGAAAGCGTAGCCTAGCTCAGATTTTTTGCAATTTATTTAATTTTATTTCAATACTATGGAATACTCCCCCCAGTCCTGGACCCTGCGAGAAAAGATTGGTCAGTTAATTATTGTGCGAGCCTCTGGCTTTTTGTACGACCATCAAATTCGCTATCCCCAGTGGGAGCCCAGCAATGATCAGCTCCGAGGATGGCTGGAAACTTTAAATTTGGGGGGCGTGATTTTGCTGGGGGGGAGTGCCGTCGAATTGTCCCAACGGACTCAACAATTACAAGCTTGGTCTCCCCAGCCCCTATTTTTAGCGGCGGATATTGAAGAAGGGGTAGGGCAACGCTTTAGTGGTGCGACCTGGTTTCCGCCTCCCATGGCTCTGGCGGCGATCGCCAGAGAGGACCTTGAGTTAGCTCAGGTGTTGGCCGAAAAAATGGGCTATTGGACTGCTTTAGAAGCGGTTGCCCTGGGGTTGAATTGGGTACTCGCTCCCATCGCCGATGTGAATAACAATCCTGATAATCCGGTGATCAACGTGCGAGCCTTTGGGGATAAACCAGAGGTTGTCAGTGCCCTAGTGCGAGCCTTCATCGCAGGCGCTAACAAGCTACCCGTCTTGACCACCGCTAAACATTTCCCTGGCCACGGCGACACCAGCACCGACTCCCATCTGCATTTACCCATTATTACCCAAGCCCTAGAGCGCCTAGAGACCCTAGAATTAATTCCCTTCCAAACGGCGATCGCCGCTGGGGTCGATTCTGTGATGACGGCTCATATCCGGGTTCCCATCTGGGATGCGCACAATCCAGCCACCCTATCCCCGGCAATTTTGACCGGTCAATTGCGAGAAAAATTAGGTTTCAACGGCTTAATTGTCACCGATGCCCTCATTATGGGCGGGGTTACCCAGGCGGCTCCCCCCGAAGAAGTCGTAGTTCGGGCTCTCCTGGCCGGCGCTGATTGCTTATTGATGCCCCTCGACCCGATCGCCACCATTGATGCCATCGAAATAGCCGTCCAGTCCGGTCGGCTTTCGCCAGCACGTCTTGACCAGTCCCTGGCCCGAATCCAATTAGCAAAACATAAATTAAAACGGGATGCCGATTCACTTTCCCTAGTCGATATTGCTTCCTCCAGTGCTAAGGCTTGTGTGGCGGATATTCTGAGCCATTCCGGGCAAAAAGGCGGTAATTTGCCCCTAATTCCCCTGGAGTCTGCGGCAGTTACTAATCTGGTGATCGTCGATGATCTACTCACCTGCGATTTTCTTGACCGGGCTTGCCCAGCGGTAAAAGTGCCGCAATCCCTGGGCTATCGCTTGCTTCTCCTAGACCAAGCCGGGTTAGAACAACTGCAATGCCCAACCACACCCGTTGTCCTGCAAGTATTTGTACGGGGCAATCCCTTTCGTGGTCTCGCGGGATTGACGGACTCCGCCCAAAAAATTTATTCCTCCTTGCTCCAGTCTGGGCAGGTTCAAGCCTTAATTTTGTATGGCAGTCCCTACGTCTTGGAGTGGTTTTTGCCCCAGTTTGACCCTGTCCTGCCCTGGGTGTTTAGCTACGGACAAATGCCCCAAAGTCAGGCGATCGCCTGGGATACCCTTCTCGCAAAGCCGTTTCTTGAAACGACCCAGGATCAGGTTTTCATTTAATTTGTCCTTACGTTAGCTGTAACGATACAACCTGTTCCAGCTAACGCCAAAAGAATGGTATCTCCACGACAATAGACTAGTAATCGTAGTCAAATATACAAATCATGCTATCGAGAGCATGGTAGATTTTCGCGTATAAAAACCGAGGGTAGCGATGCTAATCAGTGACGCAAGGGCAGTTAGCGTTCCTAGGGCGAAAATGACACCAGAAACCTTATTTCTTCAACATCTTGATGACCGAAAGGATACTGAAGGATGTCTTAAGTTTTCCACAGTTTCTAATGATTTCCCCATTAGTTGCTTTATTTATTTTAAGTATGGCAAGGTCGTCTATGCTAGCAATTCCCTTGCTCCCTTCGAGCGGCTTGACCGTCATCTCAAACGACTCAGTCATGATTTACCACAACTCAGCTTAGCTCTTCGCACTGAAGTTTTACATCGTTTTAAGGAATGGAAAGGGGCAGTTCATGCTGATTTTGCAGCTATTCTTTGGCTACTTGAAGAACGCTATCTAGACCACTCCTTTGCCTCCCGTTTGATCGCTCGGCTTTTGGAAGAAGTCATTGGGACTCAACTACTTCTTTTGAATAACTGTACTGTGGAGGTGATCCCCCAAGAATCCGTTCCCAATATCTGTAGTTTTGAGCCTTCGTCGTTGATTCAGACCATGAATAAAAGACTCGCCGCCTGGCAGTCCTTGGGGTCTGTAATTGCCTCTCCTTACCAACGGCTTTTTCTGAGTTTTAATGCCAAAGGGGAAGTATCAGAAAAACTAAGTACTATCCTACGAGGCTTCAATTTTCGACAACTGAGTGCGATTCACAATCAAGATGATATTGTCATTGCCCGTCGGCTTTTTCCGCTGATTCAAAAAGGCTCTATCATCCTGCGTCCGCCCCATAGTCCGTTTCATAGTCTGCCGGATACTTGCCCGGTCGGAGTCAGTCCCTCTCTTTTAACGAATGCTATTGCGACCTTTGATACCGGGGATCTGGCCTCAACGGGGTGCGCCACTAAAACCTGGAAAGTAGTTTGTATTGATGACAGTGAAGCGATGCTGATGGAAATCAAACGCTTTCTGGCGGATGAATCCCTTGAGGTAAGCACCATTAATGACCCGAAACGGGCGATGCTAAAAATCAATTCCGTCAAGCCTGATTTGATCTTGATGGATGTGGGGATGCCCCATATAAATGGCTATCAACTCTGTGCCATGTTGCGGAAATCTTCTACCTTAAAATCGATTCCCATTGTTATGGTCACTGGTAATAAAGGTATTATTGACCGTACGCGAGCCCGCATGGTGGGGGCTACTGATTACTTAACCAAGCCATTTACGGAAGAAGAGCTCACCAACATCGTGTTTCGCTACCTCTCATGACATCAACGCAGTTAATGCCCTAGTTTTGCTTTTTTTCTTAACATAAATTTACTCATTGATTATGATTATGATTTTAGTTGTTGAAGACACTCCCTCAGAGCGCGAACTGATCAGTGGTTACCTGCGCGATGAAGGCTATTTGGTGATCAATGCCAGCAATGGGCAAGAGGCACTGGAGAAACTGAATGATAAATCCCCCAATGTGGTTATTACCGACCTGGTGATGCCGGATATGAGTGGTCTGGAATTATGCCGCAAAATCAAGAAAAACCCGGCCACGGAAAAATTACCCGTCATTGCTTGTACATCAAAAAGCCAAGACCTCGACAAAATGTGGGGAATGAAACAAGGTATTGATGTTTATTTGACTAAACCTTTCACCAAAGAAGATATTGTTCGAGCTGTCCGCTCGGTATCGGACTAGATCATGAATATGTCAACCCTAGGGCGATCAGGAGATGCTTATCTACGTCTTCAGGTCGCGCCCGATTGCGAAGCGGCCATATCCATGTATCAGGCAGAGGAAGCGGTGATTATTCCTAGTATTCGTTTATCTCTGATTCCTAATGCCAATCCAGCCCTGATGGGAGTGCTCAATCATCGGAATCGCGTTTTTTGGGTCCTAGACCTCCCCTACCTATTGGGTTTTTCTCCTTTGCCTTCTTCTTTGCCGGAGTATTCCGTGGCCCTATTGCGAGTCAATGGAAATCCTTTGGCCTGGGCAGTGCAACGGATCAGAGGCGTGATGAGAGCCGAAGCGGAGGCCCTCCGATCGCCTCTAAACCTAGACTCTCCTAACTTAGTCCCTTACCTGCAAGGATGTTTCTACGACGGAGAGCAACCCATTTTAGTGCTGGATGTGGCGGCAATTTTTCGCCAGATCGAACCGCAATAGGCCACTTTTTCCAAGTTTATGGTTCATTCCTGATTTTTTAGTATTTCTGCCAAACATCCCCCCTAGGAGCCAATTTCCATGACAACCGACAAGCAATTTTTGCCGGAGCTTACTCAAAATTTTCAGAAGGCTCAAATCCCCCAGGCAAAGCCACCCTTGATCCAATGGTTCTATGACCTGCCCATCGCCCGCAAACAATTTATTGCCATCCTCGGGTCTCCCCTCCTTACCCTGGGCGTTGTTTTTGTCGCACAAAATGTCATTGTCAACAACGCCATTAATAGCCTGGCCTCCCAAGCCGAGACCCAGAACACCGTAACCGAGATTAACTACAGTATTAAAGTTAACCAGATGGGCTTTGGTTTTCGGGGTCAATCTGATAACTCGGCGATTATTAATGCCGCCAAACTCTACAGCGAGGGGAAACCCCTAACCCCAGAGCAACGAAGTCAGGTTTTACGTATTCTTAAAAATGAAATTACGGCTCGTCAGATTGAATATGCCACCTTAGTGGGGAAAGATGCAAAAATCATTGTCAATGCCAATACGAATCGCACGGGAGAAGTTTTTAATCCCAATGGTTTGGTTGGTGAGGTGCTAGGGAAAGATAATCGCCAAATTAAAGCCAATACCCTGGTGACTTGGTCGGAGTTAAAGAAAGAAAATCCCCCCTTACCCAAGGGATTTGCTAATCAAGATGCCCTGATTCGCTACACTGTCACCCCGGTAAATGACCCGATTACCCAAAAACCCATCGCCGCCTTAATTTCTGGCGACATTATTAATGGCAAATTTGTCATTCCTAAATTGACGATTAAGCAATTTCGGGGGGGATATAGTGCTATCTACCAACGGAATGCCAAGGGTGATTTTACGGTGGCCTCTAGTCTAGACCAAGGCACAGCCGCTTCTGTCGATAAGGCCCAACAAAATATTGCTCTACCCTCTAAAGAACTTCTAGACCAGGCTGTCACCAATCCAGGAACCCAGGCAACGAGTCGGCTCAAAATCGGCTCCCAAAACTATACCCTAGCGGCGATCACCATTCCTAATCTTGCGCGTCAAGAACTAACGGGCCCCGTGCCGGTGGATAGCAAGGATCAACCGGTGGCGGTGTTGGTGCGGGGAGCCCCAGAAACAAGCCTAGAACAAATCAATGAAGTCACCAATACCCTGGTGATGGTGGTCATTGGTCTCGTTGCCCTACTGACATTTTTTCTATTAATTCTATTTCGGGAGACCATTTCCCGACGCTTGATAGACTTGCAGGGCCTGACCAAACAATTTGCCGAAGGCGATCGCCAGGTTCGTGCTATGCCCCTAGCCAATGATGAAATCGGTCAGCTAGAGACTACCTTTAATCAATTAGCAGAAACCATTGTTTCTTCAGAAACCGTTCTAGCCCAGGAAGCCGATCGCCAACGTCAAGAAAAAGAAACTCTCCAGTATGAACTGATCAACCTGCTGTCCGAAGTAGAAGGGGCGGCCTCTGGAGACTTAACCGTTAGAGCCAGTTTGACCGCCGGTGAAATTGGTATTATTGGTGACTTTTTTAACGCCATTATCGAGAGTCTTCGGGAAGTCGTTACCCAGGTTAAAGACACCGCCAACCAGGTAAACTCTTCGGTGGGAGCCAATGAAACCTCTGTCAGGAATCTATCAGCGATCGCCCTGACCCAATCAGAGCAGGTGATGGAAACCCTCCACTCGGTGGAAGCCATGACCACATCGATGCAAGAAGTCGCCAAAAATGCAAACCAAGCCGCCGCCGTGTCTCGGACTGCCGCCGATAAAGCAGAAGCGGGAGGAAGTGCCATGGAGTTGAGCGTGGCGAATATCCTAAAACTGCGGGAAACCGTTGCGGAAACCGCCAAAAAAGTAAAACGGCTTGGGGAAGCCTCCCAACAAATTTCCAAGGTCGTTGTTTTGATTAATCAGATCGCCCTCAAGACCAACCTGCTCGCGGTCAATGCCAGTATTGAAGCCGCCAAGGCTGGGGAAGAAGGCCGCGGTTTTGCCGTGGTAGCCGAAGAGGTCGGCGCTCTCGCCTCTCAGTCAGCCGATGCCACCAAGGAAATTGAACGCATTGTCGAAAACATTCAACAAGAAACCTCAGAAGTGGTAGAAGCCATGGAAGAAGGCACCTCCCAGGTGGTCGAAGGCACGCGATTGGTGGAGGATGCGCGGGAAAGCCTGCGACAAATCGTAGACGTTTCGCGCACAGTCAATGACCTCTTCCAACAGATTTCCCTCTCGACCACCCATCAATCTGAAACCTCTCAGTCGCTTCAGGTACTGATGGAACAAATTGCTGAAATTTCTAAACAGACATCTACCTCCTCGTTGGAAATTTCGTCATCATTACAAGAAACCGTGGGCATTGCCCAACAACTTCAGTCCTCCGTCAAAACCTTTAAGGTTGAAGTCTAGCGATGAAAAATCCCCCAATGGATACAAAAGAGTGGGAAGTTCGTCTCCAATTTTTGGATGAAGCCCAAGACTACCTCCAGGCGATCGAGGCCAGTCTGTTGGGGAGTCAAGCCCAGGGCATTGAGCATCAAAACATGGATGCTATTCTGCGTGCGGCCCATTCCATCAAAGGCGGCTCTGCCATGATGGGATTTAGCTTCTTGAGTGAGTATGCCCACCGATTGGAAGATTTTTTCAAAATCATTAAAGCCAATCCCGCCAATATTTGCCAACCAGGCTTAGAATCACTCTTTCTGACTAGTCTGGACTACCTTAAGCAGATGGCCCAGCATTATCGACTTCAGACGCCGATTTCTGAGCCATGGCTTGCGGATAGTATCATACCCGTGTTTGCAAAAATGCAGGCGATCCTAGGGGATTTACAAGAAGAAGACGCCCTAGGCATCCTGGCTGAAGACGAAGGGGAAGATATGCGGGTTTTATTGTTTGAAACCGAGGTGGAGTCTTGCCTAGACCGGTTAGATGCCGTTCTTCGCAACCCGGAGGACCCTTGCTTTAAACAGGAATTTTTGCTGGCAGGGCAAGAACTAGGAGGATTGGGGGAAATGTTGGATTTGCCCGCATTTTCCCAACTCTGTCAATTTATCTGCGATCAGCTCGAACAGACAACGGCTCCAGAAATTCATGGATTAGCCCAGGCCGCTGTCCGAAGCCTACGGTACTCTCAATCCTTGGTCTTAGCCCAGCAATTTGAGCTTTTACCGACGGATTTTACCCTAGCGGAAACTCCCCTAGCTATCTCCCCCGTCTCTGCTCGCCCCCCGGCGATCATTGCTCCGCCGAAGGAAGCAGAAGAAAGTTCCGTCAGAATCCCTCTACGACAACTCAATGGGCTAGGAGAATTGTTTGGTGAATTAACGACGACTCGCAATGGTTTATCTCTTCAACTCGGCTGGTTACACCAACTCGTTGGGCTCCTCCAAGAGCGAATAAAAACTTTAGACGCCGTCAATGCTAAGTTACGGTTTGCCTACGACGGACTTTCCCCGACTCAGGGCAATCCTAGGGGAATATCCCCATCAATTCCCAGTGAATTAACTAACTATTTTGACCGCCTAGAACTGGATCACTACGGAGATATGCATCTTATCTCCCAAGAAATCTTCGAGACCATAGTACAAATTCAAGAGGTATCTGAGGATATTAGCGCGGCTCTGAACGAGACCGAGAGTACTTCGCGGGAACTAAGCCGGACTACTCGTCAAATGCAAGGGGATATAACCCGCATTCGCATGCGTCCGCTCTCGGATATTACCGACCGTTTCCCCCGGGCCCTACGAGACATGGCAGAAACCTACGCCAAACAGGTGAAGTTAGTGGTTCGTGGCGGCACCACTCTCATCGAACAATCCATCCTCCAGTCCTTACAAGATCCCCTGCTCCACATGGTTAGAAATGCCTTTGACCATGGCATTGAAGCCCCAGAAGAACGGATACAAGCCCAGAAAAATCCTGTTGGCGAGATTGAAATTACTGCCTACGTCCGTGGCAATCAAACTGTTATTACTCTCCGGGATGATGGAGCCGGGATTGATAGTCAAAAAATTTATAATCGCGCGTTACAAATGGGTTTTACCGAGGCGGATTTGGCAACCGCAACGGAACAGGAGCTTTTAGAATTGATTTTCGAGCCTGGTTTTAGTACTACTATGGCGGTCACCAACCTATCAGGACGTGGCGTCGGCATGGACGTTGTTCGTACTAGTATTCAATCCTTGGCCGGGAGCATCAGCGTAGAGACCCAACCTAACCAGGGCACACTTTTTACCCTGAGGTTACCTCTATCTTTATCGGTTCTGCGGGTATTCATCGTAGAATCCCAGGGAAGTTTATTTGCATTTCCTACCAATAGCATCAAAGAAATGATCTTGCTTCGGGATCAAATAATCGAAGAATCAGCCACCATGCCGATACTGAGCTGGAAAGATGAGAAAATTCCTATTTTTCCCCTACATAACTGGATGCGATGTCACCGCCCTCCCTTTTCTGTGGAAAGCAATGAAATGCCGATTATTAATGAATCGGTTGTGTTTTTAGTTCCTCAAGCAGAGTACTTGGTGGGTATTCAAGTAGATCGTTACTGGCGTGAGCAAGAGGTGACGGTTCGACCAGTGGAAGGAAATTTGTCTCTACCCACAGGATTTTCAGGATGTATTATTTTAGGGGATGGACGAGTCGTTCCTTTAATTGACCCGACCAGTTGGCTGACTTTAACGAATGAGACCTTAGCCGTTGCCGCTCCCATTAAATCTGTCGATCAGACCTCACTCACCCCAAAAACCATTATGGTGGTGGATGATTCACCTAATGTCCGCCGTTTTTTGGCTATGGGGTTAGAAAAAGCCGGGTATCGGGTCGAGCAAGCCCGTGATGGATTAGATGCTATCGAAAAATTGACCACCGGTACCACAGTCAATATTGTCATTAGTGATGTCGAAATGCCTCGTCTAGATGGCTTTGGTTTCTTGGCTCAGGTCAAGGCCCAGTCCGAACTTAAAAATATTCCTGTAGTGATGCTCACCTCTCGCAGTGGTGAAAAACATCGTCGTTTAGCCATGAATTTAGGGGCCAGTGATTATTTTTCCAAGCCCTTTAAGGAATATGACTTGATACGGGCTATAGAACATTTGGTCATTAATTAAGCCGTAGGAAAAATCCCCGGCACGGAGGAATCGGGAGGGGCGGATATTACGTCTCAGTGTAGGAAAACAAGATATGTTACTTTGATTACAGTTCTATTTTAAAGAAACGCAAACGTTATGCCATTTACTATTGACACAGCTCGTTCCATCTTTCCAGAAACCCTCTCTGCGGATGCGGTTCCGGCTACTATTGCTCGTTTTAAACAGTTAAGTGTTGAGGATCAACTTGCGTTAATTTGGTTCGCCTACCTAGAAATGGGTCAAACCATCACGATCGCCGCTCCGGGTGCCGCCAGCATGATTTTAGCAGAAGGCACTTTGAACGAAATCAAAGTCATGTCTGGGCGCGAACAATCCCAAGTCATGTGCGATTTGGCGAACAATGCCGACACTCCCATTTGTCGTACCTATGCCACCTGGACTGCCAATATCAAACTTGGTTTTTGGTATCGTCTCGGAGAATTTATGGAACAAGGACTCGTCGCTCCTATTCCCGAAGGCTATCAACTCTCGGCTAACGCTTCCGCTGTTTTACAGGCTATTCGTAATCTAGAATCCGGTCAACAGATCACCGTACTACGCAATTCTGTCGTTGATATGGGATTTGATGCCAAGAAATTAGGCGATTACAAGCCCGTTTCCGAACCCGTCGTGGTGCCCACCGACGTCTCCCAACGGACAGCCGTTGCCATTGAAGGGGTCAACAATCCTACGGTATTGAGCTACATGAATAACCTCAATGCCAATGACTTTGATGCCCTGATTGAATTATTCACCGATGACGGCGCACTCCAACCTCCTTTCCAACGTCCCATTGTAGGCAGGGATGCGGTTCTACGCTTTTTCCGCGAAGAATGCCAAAACCTAAAACTCATTCCCGAGCGCGGCATTGTTGAACCGACGGACGAGAGCTTTACTCAAATTAAAGTTACCGGTAAAGTACAAACACCTTGGTTTGGTGCGGGTGTCGGCATGAATATGGCCTGGCGCTTTTTGCTCAATCCTGAGAACAAAATTTTCTTTGTTGCCATTGACCTACTGGCGTCTCCCAAAGAATTGGTGAACCTAGCCCGTCGCTAGAATTTTTTTGGCTTTTAAAAATTTTTTACCTTGTTTTTAGCGCATCTTGCCCCTGATTTTGTTAGGGTTGTAGGGTGCGTTTCTGTCCCTTAGTAACTAACGTTTAATCTTTTTTACAATACCCAGTGAGTAATCAAACTTGGACCCCTACCGAACAATCCATTGCCCAACACGCCATTAAAGCGGCCTATCAACGAGAAGCTAAAGCACTCATTGAAGAAATAACGAAAGAAGCGGATGTCATTGAAGATATCCATCAAGTCTGGAAACTCCATGATTATTTAAGCGCAAAACGACATCAAATGGATGGGAAATACGATGACCGCTATCCCGGATTGATGTTTGTTTTTGCCGACCTACTCAAGGAAGGCTGGTTGCGATTAGATGACCTCCAAGGTCTTGAGGCGGAGAAGCTTTCTAAAATTTCTGCCCTGGCTAAAATGTAATCCAATTCTCTGAACAAAAAATAGCCCCAAGGTGCGCGTTGACTGATATCCCCCATTTTTTACTAGTGCGGGGGATTCTTTGTTTAGGTACAAAAGGTCTATGGTTGTTGTGGTGTGAGCCTTTATCTCGATACTACCGATGCAGAGGCAAGGCGAGCTATACTACCAATGCCATTGAATCAATATTCCTTTCCCACCCACAAAAAATGGACTATTCCCATTTGTGATAGTGGAAATGAATTACTGTGTGTTTTTCCTTGACACAAATTTATTGGAAAACTCGAGGAAATCCCTGACGTTTTTGTCCGAACTACCCGCTTTTTTATGATTTCTCCTCCTGACCCCCTTTTACTAAATCCTGAATTACAAACACCTATTGGTCTCAATTGGTCTGATAAAGAAGTTATTTTGGCCCGCGCCTGCATTGTAGGAGAACGACTATCGATCAAAACCCTCGAAACGAAAGAACTGTTAGCAACTAATCCTTTAATCGTCCGGGCAGGAAGCACGGGATGCGTTGTACTTTTACGCTATGGGGTTATTGTGACCTTTAACCTCAGTCTCGAAGAAGAAAGTGAATTTCTTGCCGTTCTTCAATCCCATATCCGCGAACCGATTCAGGCAAAAGTTTCAGAAGAACTCCAGATGGTATTTCGCCCCAAGGTTAAAGAACGTCTAGAAGGGGACATCCTTTGGCTACAGGAATGTAGTGCAGAACGTTTGCAGATTGTAGCGGAGGCCTTGGGCAAAAGTGTTGTGCTGGATTATTACGAAACGGAGGTATCAAGTTTATTTGAATACCTCAAACTTTTTACGACAGCCATACAAGGAAAAAATCCCCGTCCACCAAAGGAGAAAGAATTGCTGGGCTATATTGGTAGTACGTTACTCATTCAGCAAAAAATGCTAGGTATTGTTGAAGTGGGCGAAAAGCCAGATCCCATTTGGGATTATCCTGACTTAGATCGTCTATATTTGCGCCTAGAAGATGAGTATGAACTCCGCGAGCGATTAATTGCCTTAGATCAGAAGTTAGCCTTAATTTCCAAGACGGTAGAAACATCCTTAGGGCTCATGCAACGCAATAGTAGCCATCGAGTAGAGTGGTACATTGTTATTTTGATTATCGTAGAAATTGGCTTATCGGTTTACAATTTGTGGAACCAGGGCTGAGGAAAGGTGATCGCCTCTGGCCAAAACAGATTCAAATATCCTGGCCTATGATGGGAAGCCAAGACCATAGCCTCTAATTGGAGACAAAAAATCATGAGCTTCCTAAGCAAACTTTTTGGCAGAGCAGAAGAAGACAAAGCTCAAGCCACACCCAACATTCCTGTCATCAAGATGGCTGAGGAAAAATCCATTCCTCCCGAAAAAGTTGGGTTAGATGGTAATTTTGATGAAAGTGGCCTTGCTAAGCGGGTTGCCAAAGCCCTTGATGATGCTGATATTTCGGACGAAGTCGGTCTATGGGTTGCCCAAGAGGGTAGCGTTGTTGTGCTCAAATATAATGAAGATGCCAAAAGCATCCTATCCCAGGCTGAAGCGACTGCCCGTCAAGTAGAGGGTGCCACCGACGTTAAAACTGTTGTTAACAGCTAGAGGTTAGAGCCCTTTGCCATCGGCTCAAGGAATTGACTCTTGCAAGGTATTTATTACGTCTAAAATCCCTTGTTTTTGGTCTGGGTCGTAGCCCCAACGTTCAATAAATCCTTGATAGGTTCCTGAGCTGGTGGTTAGGGTTTGTTGGAGTTGCGTTAATTTTTGGGTCACTTCTTCTAGTTTTAATGCCATTATCAACTGCTGGCTCCTTTTTTGAACTAAATCCGACCCTTGAGCATTAGTTTCATCGTCATTACGTCGATGGGCGATCCCCATAGCCGTAGACATGGCCAAATTTTTCACCAACAGGTCACTAACGATCTGGGGTGAAGTGGCGAGGGCCGCCAGCATCGAGATCCTTGGCTGGTCGGCGCAGGCTAGGGGTGCTGTGAGATAGGTGACAAAGAAGCCCCTAGCTCCGGCTTCACTTTGCACCAGTTGGGCAATCCAGTCCGTAATTTCGGATTCTGTCAGGGATTGGGAGGCGATCGCCGCTAATAGGCTTTCGGATTCGGCGATCGCCGTTTCAAAGGTGAAATCAGGAGTCATGGTTGTATTTGTACTGAAATGGTGTGGAGTTGATCTGGTTCAATGGCCCCGCGTTCGGTGATAATGGCGGTGATCAAAGGGGCTGGGGTGACATCAAAGGCCGGATTATAAAATTCGGTTCCCTCAGGACAAAGCCGAGTATCGCCTAGTTGATAAATTTCGGCGGGGTCTCGCTCTTCAATGGGAATTTGTGTGCCGTTATTTAAAGAAAAATCGACGGTAGAGAGCGGAGCTGCGACAAAAAAAGGAATATTGTGCATGGCACATAAAACCGCTAAGCCGTAGGTACCAATTTTATTGGCGGTGTCCCCATTACTGGCAATGCGGTCGGCGCCCACTACCACCGCATCAATGCGTCGTTTCTGCATACAATGGGCGGCCATGCTATCGGTAATCAGCGTGACCGGAATTTCCTCTTGCACACATTCCCACGCCGTTAGTTTTGCCCCCTGACAGCGGGGACGGGTTTCATCGGCGTAGAGCCGCGCCAATCGTCCTGCTGACCAGGCCGCCCGCACAACTCCCAAGGCTGTACCATAGCCCGCCGTGGCCAAGGCTCCGGCATTACAGTGGGTCAAAATTGTTAATTTTTCTGGATTTTTGGGTAAGATTGCTAGCCCATTTTCGGCGATCGCCTGACAGGTCTCCAGGTCTAGCTCGCGGATGCGGTGGGCCAGGGCCAGCATTTTTTGCTTCACCTCTTCCACATTCTCACCACTGGTGTAGGCCAAATTCAACATTTGATCAATCGCCCAAAAGAGATTAACCGCCGTGGGCCGAGTCTGCCGCAATTCATCGGCAATAAATTCTAAACGAGCTAGAAATTTGCCCAATTCTGGGGTTTGGATGGCCCTAGCCCCCAAATACATACCGTAGGCCGTCGCCACACCAATGGCCGGTGCTCCGCGTACAACCATGGTCTTGATAGCATTGGCGATCGCCTCATAATTGGATATCGCTACTTGAACATAATCCTGGGGCAGACGAGTCTGATCAATGAGCCATACCTGGTCATCTTGCCAGACTACAGGAAAGATTGAACTATTTATTTCCATTATTTTGGTGGGTGGATCCTGCCATCAATCAAGGGATGCTAGGGACTGGGTCAACGCCACCATAACTCAAACAAGAAGAAATGTGAAGTGATGGCCAAACGAGGAACATCCCCAGGGCAAATCAGACTAAAACTGTATATAGCGCCTAATTTTTGAGCAACGAGACCTCCCAACTATCCCATCAAGACAGTTGGGCCCGCACTTGCTTCCTACCTGCAACTGCTGAGTGTATTACCCATGTTAACCCCTGGTTTTCGGAGAGCCGTCCTTTCCCGTCTATCCACCGTGATGACTATGACTCCTCTACTTCTGTCTCTCTCACTTCCGGCCCTTGCTGTCCCTAGCCTCTCCACCGCTCTAGTTCCCCCGGCGTCCCAACTTATGGATGACGGCATCAATAACTTTGTCGCTACTCAGTCCGACGAAGACCCCCTCAATAGTCCTTACCCCATGCCTTGGCAGTGGATTATGAAAACTCAACAGAGCTTTGCGGAGCAGGGTAAATCAGGTCTTAGCTACTATCGCAGTCCAGCGTTGGTCTCTCCCGATGGGCAATACGCCGCCTACAGCCGTATTGAAGTACGTTCAGAATCCGAATTACACTCTACCAAAGCCCTGAGTGTGATGTTTCTCGAAAATTTGGCCACCGGGCATTTGCAAGTGATCCGCGCAGATTCTCCCATTGCCCGTTATCTGCACGAGGTTGGAGAAGATAGCGAGGAAATGGCGGGGGTTATTTCGATTTTGTTGCCGGCATCTTGGTCAGCCAATGGTCAGTATCTCCTAGCTCGCCAAGTGGAGGGCGCATTTAGCACCTCTGACATCTCCGATTACGCCGTAGTTTGGAACCAACAGACTAAAGCCGTCCAGACTCTCCAGGCATTTCCAGACATCCATACTGATACCACTGCCATGGTGGATGACATACCGGAGATGAGTTCCGTTCTTCTTGGTTGGAATCAAGCCGACGCCCAACAGGTGTTGTTTCAAGCCAATCCCTTGGGCGAAGAAGCGGTGTCTTTAGTGAGTGTGGGTCTAGATGGAACAGCCTATCTAGCGCAACAGACTACCCCCGCCACCTATGGGCAACTCATTAGCCGCAGTTGGACCGGAGCTCAGTCTCTGCGGTAAAGCGGTGGTCAAGTATTTCTAGGGCGTTTACTAGTCTAGAGGCCCTAGAAATAGTTAATGGGTGTAAACTTGTTAAAATTCAAATAATAAATAACTACACCATCCAGCAGAAATTATGCGTCGAGTCCTGAGTATTGTACTCATTCTCCTCTTGAGTGTTATCACCGTTGGCTGTGGTGATTCTCCCTCCTCTCCAAGTAGCAATCAAACGAAGGCTCCTACCACTCAAGTCAAGGCCGTGACCAATGGGCGTTACCCTGTGCAACAGGCGACCTATGATGATGGTGCAGGCATTTATACTTTAATGCTACTCGATACACCTCCGGGTCAGCCCTCCTCCTACCGTACCGATAATCTACGCATGGCAAGGATTAGTGACGATAACCTGGCTAAGGGGGTCAAACCCTACGTGGAGATCCAGGGAAACGAAGCAGAACTCTATTTGAGCGAAGATTTTAAGATCGAATACGTTCACAACGTCACGGAAACCCAAACCGATCCCAATACCGGCGAATCTCGCCCAGTGGTGGTGCGACGGGAATCTAGTTTTTGGAGTCCCTTTGCCGGTGCCTTGGCGGGTCAGGCTCTGGGTAGTCTTCTTTTTCGTCCACAATACTACATTCCTCCGATTTATTCTGGCGGCCCTCTGCGCGGGTATGGTGGCTACGGAAGCAGCTATAACCAAGCGGTGGATACCTACCGTTCTCGCTATAATGCTCCCCCCGCATCGGTCAAAAATCGTCAAACTCTGCGGACGACGGGCAATGTACGATCGCCAAGACCGAGTAGTAGCTCTGCCCGAAAATCCAATAGTCAGGGCACAAAATCCAGTGGCTCTGGATTTGGCACTAGCCGCCTAAAATCCTCCGGTTCCTCTAGCGGCACCAAAATCAAATCTAACCGTAGTTTTGGCAGTAGTGGGTCCCGCTCCCGTAGTTATAGCGGCGGTGGGCGTCGTCGTCGTTAGGCCTCGAAAAAAGACCCCTATCTCAAGGTAGAGCGTGGGGGTCATCGAATGAAGGGTTCATGTCCCTAGTGTATCCGTGGAATGCTCTAAAACAACCAAGCTTTGAGCGGCGATGGGGAAAAATTCGACAGGACTAGATCGATACGATGAAAAAGGCTCTATTTCCCTGGGGTAAACGAACCTATATCATGGGGATTTTGAATAGCACGCCCGATAGCTTTAGTGACGGTGGCTCCTATCAGACCCTAGAGCCGGCGCTGGAGCAAGCAGATAAAATGCTAAACGCTGGGGCGGATATGATCGACATCGGTGGACAATCCACCCGTCCGGGGGCAGCGATTATTTCCCTCGAAGAAGAGCTGGCCCGCACTATTCCCCTTATTTCGGCTCTAAGTCCCCATTGTTCCGTCCCTATTTCCATTGATACAACCCGCGCGGTGGTGGCAGAGGCGGCGATCGCCGTGGGGGCCGACTGGGTCAATGATGTATCGGCGGGAACAGACGATCCGGCGATGTTGGCGACGGTGGCTCGATTAGAAGTGCCAATTATTTTAATGCACCGCCGGGGAACACCTCAAACCATGCAAAGCCTGACCGAGTATGTAGACTTGATAGGCGAAATTAAAACCTTTTTGCAATCCCGAATTGATCAAGCCTTGGCTAAAGGCATCTCCCCTGAACAAATTATTTTAGACCCTGGCATTGGCTTTGCTAAAACCACCGCCCAAAATTTGGAGGTATTGCGGCAACTCCCTCAATTGCAAGCCTTGGGATTTCCCCTCTTGGTGGGCCCGTCCCGCAAACGGTTTATTGGTGATATTTTGCAAGAACCCAACCCCCAGAAACGGGTCTGGGGCACGGCGGCGGCCTGTTGTGCGGCGATCGCCGCAGGGTCCGATATTTTGCGGGTGCATGATGTGGCCGAGATGGTGCAGGTTTGTCGGGTCGCCGATGCTCTCTGGCGAAATCACAGCTAGATGTTAGCCTGATTAGGGATATCCCCCAGTCCAGGAGTCTGACACCATGAGTGTATTGAAAACATTATTTACCCTAACGGCGATCGTCAGCATTATTTTTATTGGCTTTGGCGATCAGTTTTTGCCCAAACCGCTTAATACTTATAGCCGCAATAGCCGGGACGCCATCAATCAACGACTGCTCGGATTATTTGACGGCGAAACTAAACCCAAAGAAGGCTCGATTATCGACAAAGTCCACAAGAACTCTAATCCAGATGCCTACTTTGACAAATCGTTGAAGGAGGCCGAACGCAAGTCCGGCCAATCCCCTCAGCCCTAGCGTTTACTGGTCTTTGAGCCAGCTAAACATAGAGCGCAGGTCTTTGCCCACTTCTTCGATCAGTTCTTCCGACTCGCGCCGACGCATGGCGGTAAAGCCCGGTTTTCCGGCTTGGTTTTCTAAAACAAATTCCCGAGCAAATTGACCGGTTTGAATTTCTTTAAGAATCTGTTGCATTTCGTAGCGGGTATCCTCGGTGATGATCCGGGGTCCACGGGTCAGGTCGCCGTATTCAGCGGTATTGGAAATGCTGTCGCGCATTTTGGCTAAGCCACCTTCTACAATCAAGTCCACGATTAACTTAACTTCATGCAAACATTCAAAGTAAGCCAATTCCGGTTGATAACCCGCTTCGACAAGGGTATCAAATCCTGCCTTGATCAGAGCGGTTAAACCGCCACAGAGCACGGCTTGTTCGCCAAATAAATCCGTTTCTGTTTCTTCGCGGAAGGTCGTTTCCAAAATACCGGCACGGGTACCACCAATACCCTTGGCGTAGGCCATGGCGCGGTCACGGGCTTCGCCGCTAGCATCTTGATAGACAGCAAAGAGGGCGGGGACACCTTCACCTTGGCTGTAGGTGCGACGTACCAAATGACCAGGCCCCTTGGGAGCAACCATGACCACATCCACAAAGCTAGGGGGAACGATTTGACCAAAGTTAATATTAAACCCGTGGGCAAAAGACAGTACATTACCCTCAACTAAATGGGGCAGAATTTCTGCTTCATAAATCGTTCTTTGGACTTCATCGGGCAATAAAATCATGATCCAATCCGCGAGCTTCGAGGCGTCGGCGACGGAGAGGACTCTTAGCCCAGCGGCTTCGGCTTTGGCGGTGGATTTACTGCCAGCGTAAAGCCCAACCACAACGTTTACACCACTTTCTTTTAAATTTAAGGCATGGGCATGGCCCTGGGAGCCATAGCCAATGATGGCAACGGTTTTGCCTGCCAATAGGTCTAGATTGGCATCCTGGTCATAATACATCTGAGCCATGCGGCGTCTCCTTCCTGCAACGGTTTAACATCTGAAAACTCTTCATTTTATCAGGTATGAGCACGTTGCTAGCACCAGAATTTTGAAGGTTTTGATTCTCCTTCGGCAGGGACAGGGGAAGTTACGCAAGCGTCAGATTTCTATGACTCCCGTTGATTGCGGGGGGGAATCGGGTCTCCTTGATAAAATGAGCGCTCTAGTTTTCCGAGTCCAAACCAAAGTCCAGTTCCCAGGGTAAAAAAAACGCTAGCGAGAACTCCTAGGATTAAATTCGTACCTACTCCCAAGACTAATATTGGTAGTGCAACCAAGACTAAAATAGCGATCGCCGCTCCTAGGCGTCGGAGTTTTTGTAGATTAGCCAAGGCTCCCCGACAGCTGGCACAGTGCTGAGTATGGGAATGATAGCGTTCTAGTAAAGCCTCGGTATCCCAGGCGATCGCCAGAGATTGGCCTGGGAAGGCATCGACCTGATAATGGGTCATCCATCGCCTCAATTCCGCCACGAATAAGTCGGCTTTGGTGGGTAAATAGCAGGCTTGTTCATAATTTTTACTACTTCCTTTCTGTTCCAAATAACGTTCTTGGAAGTGCAAAAAGATTTGATCATCTTCTAAAACGCGATTTTGACCCAAGTGGGAATACCAGCGTGGGGTAAGTTTAAGAGCTAGCCAGGGAATCTTAGACCCGAATTTGAAGGGAAAGCGGGCAAATAATCGACATTTTCCTCTACCAATGGGCGTCGCATAGACCACCGTTAAGGTTCGTCCAAATTTTTGGGAGGTGAGGTCATGCCACATCAATCCCGGTGCGACAAAGGTGGTACTTTGTCTGCCCAGGGTTCCACGGCGGGGCCCCTCTAACCAAATTCCGCTAAATCCCTGGCGATCGGAGGAAACCAGTTCTAACTCTACCGGGCCAACATTAGCCCGATCGCCGACGGTACGGTGATGGGTGTAGGGAATATGACTCGAATCCAAGACATTTTCCATCAAGGTGAAGGCATCGTAGGGAATATCTCGAAAGGTATTGAGACAGACCCATTCCGGCGAATCATCATCCAGCACATCCACCGTGGGCACGGGAGTTTTGTTCGCCAACTGGTGAGTTGTTTCCGCCGAATCCTGGGCATTGCCAAGATAAACAAATAACAAGCCCTGCTTGACACAGGTCGGCAAAGACCGAGCACAGGCCCGCTGGGTGGTGTGGGCTTGCCCTCCGGGCTTTTGTTGGGGAATCGTTTCACAGTGACCATCCCCCGCAAAAGTCCAGCCATGGTAGGGGCACTCTAATAATCCCTGCGCATTAATCCTTCCTTGCGAGAGGGGAGCCAGGCGATGGGGGCATTGATCGACGAAGGCTCGCCAGCTTGCGGTGTTTTGCTCCCACCAAATCACCAAGTTTGTATCCAAAAGCGTAAAGGGCGTGAGCTTCGCTTTATCCAGATCATCTAGATAAAACACGGGGTACCACACCGTCGTCACGTCAAAGCGTTCTGGATCAATTCCTCCGGGGGAAATCCTTTCAGCCATAGTCTTAGGATTCAGCAGGCTAGCCATAGCAATGAGACTCAGTCCAATATTTCATTAAGAATTGTAACAAAGATGTTTCATCCAAATCAGATCAGGGCGCGTATAGCAAAAGTAGTGACTCAATCAAAACACCTAAATTCCGATGAAAACTAAATCTACTGCGCTTAAAATTCCGATGCTCCTAACCCTGCTTGGGTTGGCTGTTGCCGTCCAGGCAGTCGTGCCTCATTTTTCTTCTGCTAAACCCATCGCTTCAGACTCCATTGCTCAAACCATGAACGATAGCAAGAAGACGCGCCATCCTATCTATTATTCGGAAAATGGAGTTGCCTTGGATGGTCAAGACGTGGTTGCTTACTTCACCCAAAGTGATGTTGTAAACGGCCAAAAACAATATTCCCATAAATGGGGTGGGACGACTTGGCTATTTTCGAGTGCCAAAAATCGGGATTTATTTGTCAAAAATCCTGCCAAGTATGCACCTCAATACGGAGGCTATTGCGCCAAAGCGGCGGCGGGGGGAGTTTTAGCGACGACCGTTCCCACGGCTTGGACAGTACTCAATGATAAACTATATTTAAACTATAGTGCGGGTGCTCAACAAGAGTGGAAACAAGATACAGCGACTAAGATTGCTCAAGCCAATAAGAATTGGCCAATGATTCTCAACAATGAATCTCTAAAAAAATAGATCATAAAATTTCAACGACGGATAAGCCCCTCCAGCGTTGGTAGGGGTTTTGTTTTGGGGAATTTTGCCGCAAAATTGTGTAGTGGCTATAATCTGGATACTCTTCTATAGCCCTATGTTCAGATCCCCTGCCCACCGCTTTGTCTGGCATTCAAAAATCGCCGAAATTCCGCAATCCCAGTGGGATTCACTAGCATTACCCCTGGCCACTCCGTTTTTAGAATGGGAATGGCTGAATAATCTCGAAACCTCCGGTAGTGTCGGACGTAATACGGGCTGGCAACCCTGTCATCTCACGGTTTGGCAGGGAGAGCGATTAGTCGGAGCGGCTCCTCTGTATCTCAAAAGCCATAGCTATGGAGAATTTGTCTTTGACCACCAATGGGCAGACCTCTCCCATCGTCTTGGCATTGCCTACTATCCTAAGTTACTGGGCATGACCCCCTTTACCCCCGCGGAAGGCTATCGTTTTTTGCTAGCTCCCCAGCAGGATGAAGAAAACCTGACCCAAGCCATGATGGCGGCGATCGACCAGCTCTGTCAGCAAAATCGAATTTCAAGCTGTAATTTTTTGTTTGTAGACCCCCAATGGCGCAGGCTTTTAGAAAAATTAGAGTTCCGCTCCTGGTTACATCACAGTTATATTTGGAATAATCAAAATTTTAGTCAATTCGATGATTATTTAGCGGTATTTAATGCTAACCAACGCCGTAATATTCGCCGAGAACGTAAATCTGTGCAGGAAGCAGGACTTACTCTTCAGGTTATGAGTGGCGAGGACATTTCCCCCGAATTATTTCCCCTCATTTATCATTTTTATAGTAATACCTGTGAAAAATTTTATTGGGGCAGTAAGTACCTGACGGCAAAATTTTTTAGTCAACTCTACCCCAATTTTCGAGACCGGGTGGTCTTGGTTAATGCCTACAGCGAGGAGAACCCCCAAACACCTGTGGGTTTATCTTTTTGTCTACGCAAAGGCGATCGCCTTTATGGTCGCTATTGGGGCAGTGTGCAAGACTATGATGCCCTCCATTTTGAAGCCTGTTATTATCAACCGATTCAATGGGCGATCGAACAAGGGATTTCGCTCTTTGACCCCGGAGCTGGGGGACAACACAAACGCCGGCGAGGATTTCCGGCAACCCCAAACTATAGCTTGCATCGTTTTTACCATCCTAAAATGGCTCAGATTTTCAACCACTACATTGATGAAATTAATCAACTCGAACAAGAGGAAATTGATGCCATTAATCAAGACCTCCCCTTTAGTAAACGGGAAATCACCCTCAATATCGAGTAAGTGGGTGAGCGTAAATATTTATAAAATCCTCCCGTCCTACGGACTCCCCTCTTCCCTTATCAACCGGAGCTTTAGTGAGGAGGGCTGGGGGGGATAGAGCATAGAACTTATGATGAGTTTAATTATATCTACTATATCTACCTACTGAATGTTGGCATTGTCTTAATATGTTCTCTAAAAATCCATAAAAAATGTGGCGTTGCTTAATTCAGGTATGAATGCGAACCTTGCACATATCCAGAAGGTAGTTTGAATCAAGGTTTAAAAAGTGGTATTTTTAGAGATTCATATTGCAAATCAGCAACGCCAGAACAGAAACACAAAAAGAAAGAGTTGGCCGCTAAGTCATCGGAAGAGCTCCGGGAAATATTCTTTCGTTTAATAGAAGAAAAAAACGGACAAATAACGGTTTTACAAATGTCCAAGGAAGCCAATCTTGGTGGGGACGAGGCCAAGGATTTTTTAGACCAACGGGCGGTGGAGTTTGATGCCCATTTTGAAACCAATGAGACAGGGGGAATAATTTATAAGTTTCCCTACTGATACGCGGTGCGCCTAACAACCAAAAACAGCTAGCCTAGACAGCAGGAAGGGAAAGCGGCAGACTCTCCCCCTCAATCAATCAAAATTCTAAAGGAAACATAACCCATGGCGACCGTCACAGACCTAAAGGAAATTAAAGACCTACTTGCGGCAGGTTTTACCCGAGTTGAGGATAAAATTACCGACCTTAATAACCGGATTAGCCGGCTGGAAGGGGCATTACAGGGACAACAGCCCTACATACAGAAAATTCCCGACATGGCGGAAAAGGTGGGAGAGCTCAAGAACTGGAAGCAAATCGGTATCACCTTGATTGGTGCTGTCATTGGTAGCTTTATTACCTATCTGGCTAAGATACCCAACCCTTAAGAGCCATTACCAGTTGGAGGAGTCCCAAAATAACGGCGATCGACTGTAGACCCCCTGGGGATCGTTGAAGCTTTGCAGAGGCTCTAGTTCCCTTTTGATCTTCTTCCAGGGTTGTCCCCAACCGTTGTCAATGGCCTCAGGTTTAAGCATGGTGGCAAGCTGAGTATTTAAAAAGCGTTCTGCCAGTACCTCTTCTAAACTTTTTTTGCCCGGATACTCCTGAACTTGCCAGTCGTCTCCCAGTTTGGCTTGTTGGGCCGCATAGGTGATCGCCGCTTCCATCCCGCCTAATTCATCCACCAGACCCAGGCGTTGGGCATCAACCCCGCTCCAGACACGACCCTGGGCAATTTCTGCCACCTTGGATTTGGGTAGGTTGCGAGACTTGGCCACTTTGTCTAAAAACACATCATAGACTTGATTCACCGCCCCTTGAAAAATGGTCAGTTCCACCTCACTTTTGGGTGTGATAGTTGAACCAAGATTAGACAGCTTAGCAGTTTCCACTTGGTCCCAGGTCAGACCGAGGTTATTTCCCAATTTTTCTAGGTTAAAGAAAAGACTAAACACCCCAATGGAGCCGGTCACGGTCATGGGGTCAGCAAAAAGACGTTGTCCGCCGGTGGCGATCCAATATCCCCCCGAGGCGGCCACATTGCCCATGGATACCACCACTGGCTTTTGAGCCTGGAGTCGTTGGGTTTCCCGCAAAATTGTATCGGACGCGGTGGCACTCCCGCCTGGGCTATTAATGCGGAGGACGATCGCCTTGACTTGGTCATCACTGAGTAAACCGCGCAGGATCAGGGCAAAGCGCTCACTGCCGACATTATCGAGGGTGCCTCGACCCTCTACGATCGCCCCACTGAGATAGACGAGGGCAATTTTATTCTTCGACTGGCGACGGGGCTTGGCTTTCACGCTCACATCTCGGTAGGAATTGAGGCTAATTTGCCGCAGACGGTCGGGGTCATCTCCCTCCTTGGGCGTTGAATCCTTGGCCACACCGAGGCTTTCTAGGGTTTTGAGGGTTTCATCCCAGTAGGCAATTTTATCAATCAATCCCTGTTGCTTGGCCACGGAGGCCAAGACCAGTCCTCGATTATCGGCGATCGCCTGGAGAGACTGGGGCGTTAGTTCACGACCCTGGGCCAAACGACCGAGATAGCGAGACCAAAGATTACCGAGGAGTTGCTCGGTTTGTTGACGGCTTTCAGGGCTGAGGTCTTGGCGGGTAAAGGGTTCAATGGCGGATTTGTAATTGCCGACCCGCACGGTTTGGATGCCGATACCATATTTTTCCAGCGCACCCGCAAAAAAGACAGGTTGGAGTCCAAAACCATTGAGCTCCAGATTGCCCAAGGGACTGATCACCACCTCATCGGCGATCGCCGCTAGATAATAGGACTTTTCATCCCAATTAACCCCGTAGGCAATGATTTTTTTACCTGATTTTTGAAAGTCGCTCAAAGCATCTCGAACGTCAGCTAAGGTGGCATAGCCATTGAAGGCATTACCGCCCCGGCGAGCATCCAACACCAAGGCCACAATCCGGTCATCTTGAGCGGCTTTGCGGATCGTTTCCAACACAGAGCGTAGCGGCATCACCACACCGGGATCTCGGCTCAGAGCTTCTGTGAGGGAGAGAATCGGCTCGGTGTCTTGGATAGAGCTGGACAAATCCATCACCACCATCGTTTTGTCTTCGACTAAGGGTTCACTCTGCTGGCCAAGGAGCAATACCAGCAACAGTAATCCACTCGCTCCTAGGGTCAAGGAAAGGGCAATGGCGGCGAGAGTCCCGATCAGGCTGGCAAATATCTGTTGTAAAAAATTTTTCATTAAAAATGGCGATCACTGGGTCAAGTGGGGACAGCTTCCCCTGGACGTAGGCTAGCCCATTTTCCCATCTCCTGCAAAAAGCTATCACAGCCCACTACATCCCATTCCATTTCAATATGATCAGCTTGGGGACGAATATTGACGTTAATGCTGGGCTCTTGGGGGTCAAAGTCTGGCGTTTCGCTGAGATGAGGCTGTTGGTGTTGTGCCTCAACGGCGTGATAGGTAATGCAACGATCTACGTAATGGCAATTTACACAAATACACATAGCACCTCATTGATTCAAATTTAAGTTTGAGTCTCATATTCGAGTATATACGGCCGGATTTGGCGGCGAGCCAAATACTTTTTGTAGTATATTAAGCAAACGCGCTTAAATTGCGATAAGTGGGTGAACGTAAATATTTATAAAATCCCCCCGTCCTACGGACTCCCCCCTTAACAATGGTGAGGCTATCTTGACGATTTTCTCAAAAGAAACCCTGTTTGCTCTGTCTCTTTTTCCCTATCTAGGATTTTTATGGTTTATCCAGCGATCTGGCCAGACTCCCCGCCTCGCCCTGGCTGGATTTTATTTTCTTCTGGTCTTTGTGGCGGTGACGATTCCCGCCGGTCTCTACGCCCAGGTTCACTACGGTAAAATGTTGGCCAACGTGGATTGGCTCCACGGGAGTGCCGAGTCTCTGCTGACGATTTCTAATATTTTGGTGGTGCTAGGGTTTTATCAGGCGATCGCCAATTATCGCAAGCCATCAAAGGAATGAGACAACCCACCATGGCATCGATGCTGACCCGCGATGGTGTGCGTCTCGATGCAGATATTTACCGCCCGGCGGGGTCCGAAAAACTACCTATCTTGTTGATGCGTCAGCCCTACGGCCGCAAAATTGCCTCTACCGTAGTCTATGCCCATCCCCAGTGGTACGCCGACCAGGGCTATATCGTCGTCATCCAAGACGTGCGAGGGCGGGGCAGTTCTGAGGGAGAGTTTCGGCTCTTTGAAACCGAGGTGGAGGATGGACAAGATAGCCTCGACTGGCTAGCTACCTTACCCAATAGTACGGGAGAAGTGGGAATGTATGGTTTTTCCTACCAAGGCATGACCCAACTCTACGCAGGAGCCAGTGGGGCCAAGAATTTAAAAGCTCTCTGTCCCGCCATGATCGCCTGGGATTTATACCAGGATTGGGTGACGGAAAATGACGCCTTTTGTTTGCAGATGAATTTGGGCTGGGCGGTTCAACTCGCGGCAGACTCGGCCCGACGCCGGGGCGACCAAGCCAGCTTCCAAAAACTCTATGCCCACTCTCGAAATTTAAGCTTTAGCGATGCCTACCCCGCCAACCCCAATTGGTTCCAACGCCTCGCTCCTGATTCCTTTTACCATGATTGGCTCCGCTACCCGGCAGACCACAACTATTGGCGGAGAGTATCACCCCATCAGCGGTGCCAAGGTCTTGATTTGCCCATGCTCCACATCGGCGGTTGGTTTGATCCCCATCTGCGGGGAAATCTAGCTCTCTATCGGGCCATGGCTCAAAAATCTTCACTGCAAAAATTAGTGATTGGCCCCTGGAGTCATTTTCCCTGGGGACGCAGAACTGGCGCTCTAGACTATGGCGAATCCGCCGTCAGCAAGATTGATCACCTACAAATTGCTTGGTTTGATGCCATCCTCAAGGGCAAAAATAACGGCATTTTGGCAGACGCCCCGGTTCAAGTCTTTGAATTGGGCAGTAGCCAGTGGCTAAACCGAGCCGATTTCCCTGAAGCCCAAAGCCAAGCTTGGTATTTGAGTAGTTCTGGGTTGGCTTCGGTGCAGGAATTTTCCGGTAAATTGAGTCCTACTCCCACGGTGATCGCCAGCTATGACACCTGGGTTCACGACCCATGGCGACCAGTTCCAGCCCTAGGGGGTCACGCCACCATGCCCGCTGGTCAGCAGGAACGCTCTGCCTTAGATGCTCGTACTGACGTTTTAATCTATACGTCTGAGCCGTTAGTCGAGGATATTCAGTTTTGGGGGATTCCTCGCATGAAGTTGATGGTGGAAAGTGATTGTCCTAGTTTTGACCTCGCGGTGGTCTTATCCGAGGTTTGGCCCGATGGTCAGGTCTACAACATCAGCCAAGGCTACTGCCGACGCTTAAAGCCCGATGATTCACCGTTAGAATTTTCACTCCAGGCGATCGCCGCTCGGCTACTCCAGGGGCATCGATTGCGTTTGAGTCTGAGCGGAGCCAGTTTTCCGGCCTATGCGGTCAATGCCGGTAGGGGGCAGACGGACGCTGAAAGCCGACTCCTAGACCAGCAGGTGATTACCCTCGAGCTGATCCTGGCAGAAAGTATCGTTTATCTGCCGTTAATGCACAAATAACGGCATTACCTCCGCTGCAGTGAAGAGTCCATAAATACCCCGACGATAAAAATTCATCCCCGCTTTGAGATAACCAAAGGCGGGGCCACAGACATTGGCCGCCATACTGGTTTCATCCCCCAGGGTGAAGGTATGGGTGGAAATTTTACCCTCGAAGGTGCGCCCCGTGATTTTGACATTGGTACTGAGGGGTTTTTTGGGGTTGCGGGTATCCACGACACCGCCGACACTGACCTGGTCTCGATGGCAAATTCCCGCCAGTTCAAGCATAATATCGTCGGCGTGCTCCATGTTTTCTAGAGCTAAAATACCATTGGTTTGATCCAATAACGCAGCCACTTCTTCGTCGGTCATGGCTTGGGCGCGGTCTACTCCAAAACCCGGTATGTGGGCAATGTCTTCGCGGATAGTAGCACGGTAGGCTTCCCAGTTGGCGATGCCCACCCCAAAGGTGATTTTGACCTGGTGGATTTCACTGTAGCTTTGGGCCGCTAAGGCGGCCGCCGCCGTGAGTAATCCCGGTGTCGCACCACAGCCGCTCAAGTAGGTAATCCCCGCCGCTTCTAGGTCATCTTTAAGGGCGAGCATTTGTTCGATGGCACTGGTGCGTTTGAGGGCATCGACTAGCACTCCTTGCCAACCAGAGCGGATAAAAGACTGGACAACCTCCGCCATGAAGGTGTTGGGTAAATTCGGTAAAGCCAGGAAATATCCATCTACCTGAGCTTGGGCGATTAAATCAGCAATACTTTGGGGACTCAATTGTCCTAGCTTTTTTAAATGACCCACGGAGCCATGGGCATGATAAACGGCGATCGCCTGATCAGCATTGAGACCATCGGGGTTGTAGGCAAACCCATGGCGATCGGCGGCGGCAACCCAGACCATATCGCGTTTTGGGGTCAAGATTCGTGCCGCGGCCTGACCTAATCCGCCAAATCCGAGAACCCCGACCTTGATGGGGGCGAGGGTTGCATTTCTTTCCATAGCAAATTTATCGACTTGATTAAGCAAACTTTCCCATTATCCTTGCTTTGTTCCCCCAACTCCTAGCCCAGACCTAGAATGGTCACAAAAATTTGTCTTTGCTCAATCCCAATCAATTTTGATCAAAGACCGGCCGACCCCGCTAGAATAGTCGATCCTTGTGTCCTCGCAATCTGTCCTTTTTCTTCTTGCCTAAAAACCGATGAAATTTATCTGTCGCCAAAGTGACTTCAACTCCAGCCTGACCCTCGTGGGTCGAGCGGTGTCGTCTCGTCCGACCCATCCTATTTTGGGCAATGTGCTACTGGTGGCGGATGCCCAGAGCGGCCGCTTGAGCCTGACAGGCTTTGATCTGAGCTTAGGGATTCAAACCAGTTTTGATGCGGATGTGCAAACCGAAGGCTCGGTGACACTCCCCGCCAAGCTCCTCAATGACATTGTCTCGCGTTTACCCGATGGGGAACTGACCCTGAGCGTAGACGAGGTTGCCGAAGGAAGCGATAGCATTGTGGCGACTCTGACCTCAGAATCGGGGCGTTTCCAAATTCGTGGACTCAATGCCGAAGAATTTCCTTCCCTGCCAACGGTGGAAGAGGTAACTCCCTTGATGTTGCCGGTGGGAGCCTTGAATGAAGGGCTGCGGGGGGCTTTGTTTGCCGCCAGTACCGATGAAACCAAGCAAGTGTTAACCGGCGTGCATTTCAAAGGAACCATTGATAGTTTAGAATTTGCCGCCACCGATGGTCACCGCCTAGCTGTGGTCGAAGCGCCGACGGAGGTTCAGGGCAAAGAGGGAGAAGAAGTCGTCCAGGGCAGTAATTTAGAGGATTTTTCGGTTACGATCCCAGCCCGCGCCCTACGGGAACTCGAGCGCATTTTATCCACCTGCCAAGATAGTGACCTCGTGTCACTTTATGTGGATGATACCCAGGTGATTTTTGAATTGGGGGACCAACGACTCACTAGCCGCAAACTAGAAGGGGCCTATCCCGCCTATCAGCAACTGATTCCCCGTAGTTTTAGCCGGACAGTAAGCATGGAGCGCAAGCGACTCCTCAGCGCCCTAGAGCGTGTCTCAGTCCTGGCGGATCAAAAAAATAATCTGGTTAAATTTTCCCTTCTACCGGAGAGTCATCAACTCCAACTATCGGTGGAAGCCCAGGATCTTGGCAATGCTCGGGAATCGTTACCCGCCGAAATCTTAGGTGAAAGTGGAGATATTGCTTTTAATGTGAAGTACCTCATGGATGGGCTCAAAGCTCTGCCGAGCACGGAGATCCAGATGCAACTCAATCAGGGCAATCAACCCGTGATTTTTACCCCCCTGGGTGGACTGAAGATGACCTACCTAGTCATGCCTGTACAAATTGTGCGCTAGGACCAGCGTTTAAGCATCATGACCGAGTGGGGGATAAAGCCTAATTTTTGGTAGAGGTTAAGCGCCGCCGTATTTTGCGGAAATACCTGGAGTCCAATTTGCCGATCTCCTCTTGTTTGACTCCAGCGTTGGGCCTCTTCTAACAGCGCCGTGGCGATACCTTGACGACGGTAATCCGGTAATACATAGAGCATAAATACGTGGGCATAGTGCTGACCCGTGACTTGATCCACCGCATTGCCTAACCATAGTCCAGCGATGGGGGCAGTATCACTCGCATTAACTTTTGCCCACCACAGTGGCGATCGCCGGGAAAAATATTGGTCTACGGTTTGGGACAAATGGCTAAAATTTTGCTGTTCAGGAAAGATTTCTTGATACGTGCGGCTCAAAAAATCCAGCAGATAGGGCCTATCCTGGCGATCGCCGGATACGAGGCAATAATCATTCATACGTTTAGGTCACTCTGCCATTTTACCGATTGCGATTCAACAGGCCCTGGTCTGAACTAAATCTCTTCTAGCATAAAGCGCTCTGGGATCAACTCCTAGGTTTCTCAGTTTCCCAAACCTTGACAGAATCTTGAAGTCTGGCTGTTATGATGTATGTGGTTTTCCATTCACCTGCTCGACTTATCAGGAAAGTAAAGCGTGCTGTATTTAGCAGAAGTCAAAAAGCAAAACCGGAATTTTCTGGGAAGCTTCAAAACAGAACTTAAACTTTTAGCGTGCCAACACAGCGACCAGACCTGGAGTGCCCTGCCCAATGAGGAAACGTTGACGTCTGAAGAAATGGAAACTGCCAGTGAGGGCACCCTTTGGGTACTCCAATTGGCTAGCAATCGCCAACTGCAAGGAAAACCAGAATTAGCCGCTCCAGAATTAGTGCGGCAATTACAAAAACTTTCTCGTCTGTCAGAAAAACTCAAGGATCAACAGGACGAAATTGAACGCTGGAAGCAGTCCTTGACCTATCAAAGTCAAGAATTGGCCCGTCGAGAAATGGAAATCGAGGCCCGAGAATCCGAGACTGAAGAAAAGGAAGTTGAACTGGCTCAAATAGAACGCCGTAAATACGAAGTGGAACAAGCCCGCCGAAGTTTGGAAAGCGAGCGGCAGACCCTGCAGGAGCTAGAACAAAAATATGGTAGTTTACTAAATGCGTCCCCCGAAGCGGCGGCAGAACTGCAAAATTTACTCCACCGCTTTTCTAGTAATCCCGATTTCTTTCCTGTGCTGTATCAAGCTCTGGCGATCGCCCAGAAATCGAACCAACAGCAGCAACAGAATTTTGATGCTTTCTGGCAAGAATTGGACCAGTATCGCCAAAAACTCAGTAAGCAAGAAGGCGCATTACACCAACGCCGTGAGCTACTCGCCCTTCGTCAACAGGAATTACTAACGGCAAGAGCCGATTTAGAACAGGCAAAAACTCAACTCCTGCTTGAGCAGACGACGTTAACTCATCAGCAAGAAATCCTAGGTCGCCTCAAAGCCGAAATCCAGGAGGTAGAATCCCTCCAAGCCATGCTCTATCGCCTTGCCACCGGCGGCATAGAGTCCAATGAAACGAAGGTTGATCTGTCTCACCTAGAGCACATCCCCCTCGGAGAGCTAGAAGAGCAAGTTCAGCAATTACAAGCGGATTTGGAACGGATTGTTCGCTTTGTAAATGACCAAGAAGAAGAGCTGACCCTGCAATGTCAAGCCGTTGATGAACTGCAAGTGAAGATGGCCCAGATCGATGATTATGACCGCCTACAGCTAGAAGAGGAATTGAGCGAAGAGCAGGAACGAAAACGCATGCTCGATGAAACCCTAGTTGGTCAGCGGCGTAATCTCAAAGACCGTCAAGATGTTTTGGTAGAACATCGACGGATCCTTCGTCGTCGTCAGGGCATTGTAGATATTGAAAATGCTTTACCCAATATTAATTTAGACCCGGTGATCGCCCAATTAGAGGCCAGAAAAACGAAGCTAATGGAAGAGCGAAATAATTTAGAAACGGATATTCAACTACGACAAAAAAGTTTAGGTGGCATCCAAGAAATGGCCCAGCACCTTGACCAAGACCAGGCGCAAAAACGCCAAAGCCTGGAGCAAGAAGAAGTCGCGTTACATCAACTTGAACAAGAAGTAGTGCAAATACAAGCTCAAATTCAATTGTATGAACGCACACTCCAACCCCTACAAGATCAATTAGACCGATTAAAATCTCCCATTGAATCCCTCGGCAGTTTGTTTGATCGTCGCCACAGCCATTAGACAGACAGGGGCTCCCGCAGAGCTTCAACCTTATCCATCGGAGCCGTTAGCGCCTCTTCTAGGTCAGCACAGCCCAATTTAGCTTCTAGGATTGCCATGACTTCCCGGCCAAAATCATTGGGATTACTCCGCCAAGCATCTAAACAGACTTCCCCAAAAAAGGAGCCGAGGGGTTCTGGGTTCCAGAGCAATTTTTTGGCAGTCCAGGGCATAATGCTCATGGGGTCATAGCCGGGCTGAAGAATATTGTGGTCAAAGGCATACTTTTCGAGGTGGGTGTGGGGTTGTAGTCCGATAAAGAAAATGGCCGGCTCTACCTTATCCGCCCCAAAAATCCGCTCCAGTTCACGGTGGTAAGCGATGGTTTGACGAATGGTTTCGAAGGTTTCATCAATAACATTAAAGGAATAATTCACTGAAACCAGGTCTTGAAAACCAGCATTTCTCAGGTCTCGGCAGTTTTGCAGGACGGTTCTGAGGTTATAGCCCATCCGCATCTTACGGACAAGTTCTTGGGAGCCACTGGTAATGCCAATTTCAAAATAATTCATGCCGGTTTCCACCATCAAGTCACACAGACGAGGGGTTAAATTATCCGCACGAATGTAGGCCGCCCAATGAATATCCACCATGCCAGAATCCCGAATGGCTTCTAATAATTCTTCTACATCAGCCATGAATTTGCGGGCGGGAATGAATTGAGCATCGGTAAACCAAAAATTACGAATGCCGCGCTCATAGAGTTGCCGCATTTCCTTAACCACTTCTTCGGCCGGATTGATGCGGACTTGTTTGCCCTCTACGACGGTATAAACGCAATAGCAACAGTTGTGGGGACAGCCGCGTTTGGTTTGCACTCCGATATAAAAGTCATTGCCCTGGAGATAGTAGCTTAGGGCTGGCCAAATCTTACCGATGTAGTCATAATCGCAGGCGGTTTTGATGAAGGGGGTCGGTTCTTCATGAATCATGCGGGGACGGGGGGCTTCGCCGGCGATGTAACAGCGTTCATCCTGGAAGTCCTTTCCCTGTAGAAATTTTTCTAATAGGGTTTCGCCTTCTCCCACAGAGACAATGGTGCCCTTGGGTAATTGGGAATTAAGCTGTTCATAAAAAACACTGACGGCTCCCCCCCCGACGATCGCCTGGGCCTGGGGATTGTATTGCTTGGCTCGGGTTAACCCTCGACGGATCAAGCCGAGGTTGCGCCAAAGCTCGCTGTAATAGGACGTGGTTACTTTCAAGCCCCCCAAGGCTCCCCGCAGTTTGATCAGGGGGTTTTTGGCGTAATAAAACTCAAAGGCGTTTTGCAGGGGATTGCCACCCCGTCCGCCAACGGGGGCATAAATCTGGATATCTCGCCAGGAAAAGACCAGTAAACTCGGCTTGAAGTCGTCGATGCAGTCATCGAGGGCGGAGGTGAAATCGAGGGGCGCAATGGTGCCTAGGTCAAAAATTCGTTGCTCAATCGTAGGGAATTGCTTATGAACATGGTCCGCCAAGTAGACTACCCCGATGGGAAAAATGGGATTGCAGGGGAGACGAACGTAGAGGATGCGTTGGGTCGTGACCATGGTGGCAAATGAGGGGATGGTGGAGGACGTTCCCATTATTGTAATATATCTTAATTTTGAGAGCCGCCAGTCTCACCATCGGCATCAAAATTGCTTTTCACCAAGGCACGAATTTTTGCGGAATCCGGCAACCAATAACTGATACTCCGTCGTCCATTACCATTGAAATCCCCCGGTAGCATCACCATTTCTACGTCGTCCCCTTGACGTTGGGCCGCAAAACCGGCGATCGCCACTAATTCTTCCATTGTCAAATTGGTATCGATGTAGGATTGCAAAATGGTGACGATTTCAGGGATTTTCAGCAGGGTTTGGGGTTTGAGGGACTGCTCTAACAGGGCGCGGGTAACCAATTGTTGGCGTTGAATCCGACCGATATCCCCCAGGGCATCCTTGCGGAAACGCAATAGTCCCAGGGTTTGTTCACCATTGAGGTGTTGTTGTCCTTTCTTGAGGTTAATGTAGAGATGTTGGCTATCATCCTGGTATTTCATGTCCTTGGGGACATCGACAGAGACGCCGCCGAGGACATTAATTAATTTTTCCACCGCCTGGACATTGACCCGGAGGTAGCGGTCCATGGGCACATCGTTGAGCAAGGCCGTCACACTTTCGGCGGCGAGGGCGGGGCCGCCCTTGGCATTGGCGGCATTGATTTTTTGTACTCCGTAGCCCGGAATTTCGGTTTGGGTATCCCTGGGAATGGAAAGGACGGTTAATTTGCCCTTGGCGGGATCGAGGCGAATCACCATCATCGTATCGGTGAGTCCTTCCAGGGAATTGACCAAGGCTTGGCGTTCTCCCGCTTTAGCGGATTTGCCCAGATCCGTGGTTAAGACTTTCGTTCCGAGCAACAAAATATTGATCGGTCGGCTGAGTTGGGGCAAGTTTAGGCTTTTGTAGGAAATACTGGCGTCTTGGTTAAAAACCGCCGCTTGTTTGGGGGTGAGTTTGGCTTGCCGCAGGGGAACCGACGCTAAGGCCATGGCCAGCCAGGCTCCTGCCGTGGCCGAGAGAATGGCGATCGCCGTAAAGCTAAAAAGGATCAGACCCCAGGAACGTTTTTGTCCGAGGAGCTTACTGCCATGGCCTTGTTTCGAGGATTTT
Organism: Synechocystis sp.; assembly: GCA_041750255.1. Taxonomy (GTDB): domain Bacteria; phylum Cyanobacteriota; class Cyanobacteriia; order Cyanobacteriales; family Microcystaceae; genus Synechocystis. The sequence goes on along the minus strand of JBGSZT010000184.1, from coordinate 23,741 downwards.
TGGGGAGACATTTTTGCAGACAACACCATGACCTCACACGGAAAGGGACATTAACAATTTTGACTAGGATACATGATCGCCGTTAACCCAGAGCGGGATGGCGTTGATGCCAGGATGTAGATTGCTCGTAGGCGTAGCCCACATGGAATAAAACATCTTCGCGCAGAGCATTGCTGATTAATTGTAAGCCGATGGGCAGATTTTGGGCATCGAAGCCACAGGGGATACTCATCGATGGCAATCCAGCGAGATTGACGGGAATGGTCATTAGATCCGACAGATACATAGTCAGGGGATCATCGGTTTTTTCGCCGGCCTTAAAAGCCGTACTCGGAGCCGTCGGACAAACCAGAACATCAACCTGCTCAAAGGCTTGGTCAAAATCTTCTTTGATCAGCGTCCGCACCTTTTGGGCCTTGAGATAGTAGGCATCATAATAGCCCGCCGATAGGGCATAGGTGCCAAGCATGATCCGCCGTTTGACTTCGGGGCCAAATCCCTTGGCCCGGGTTTTGGTGTACATTTCCATCAAATTACGACTTTCTTCGCGGATGCCATACTTGACGGCATCGTAACGAGCGAGGTTGGCCGAGGCTTCCGATGTTGCGATAACATAGTACACAGGCAAGCCATAGCGGAAGCGCGGGCAGGAAATTTCACGGATTTCAGCCCCGAGTTCTTTTAATTGGGCGATCGCCGTTTGTACGGTCGTGGCGACAATGGCATCTAATCCTTCCCCAAAGGTTTCGGTGATCACTCCCACCTTGACCCCCTGGAGACTGGGCTTGAGACTTTGGCGATAGTCGGGAATTTCTAGGTTCAAACTGGTGGAGTCCTTGGCATCATAGCCGGCGATCGCCTGGAGCAAAATCGCCGCATCCTCGACGGTGCGGGCAAAGGGACCAATTTGATCCAAAGAAGAAGCATAGGCCACCAAGCCAAACCGAGAAACCAAGCCGTAGGTCGGCTTCAGACCCACTACCCCACAAAAGGAAGCGGGTTGACGAATGGAGCCGCCGGTATCCGAGCCGAGAGCGACCACACATTCCTGGGCCGCCACCGCCGCCGCTGAACCACCGGAAGAGCCACCGGGGACGCGACTAATATCCCAGGGATTGGCGGTGACCTGGTAACCGGAATTTTCGGTGGAACTGCCCATGGCAAACTCATCCATGTTGGTTTTGCCTAGCATCACCGTTCCCGCGTCCTTGAGTTTTTGGGTAACGGTGGATTCGTAGGGCGGTACAAAGCCTTCGAGAATGCGAGAGGCGCAGGTGGTGGGTACGCCCTTGGTACACATATTGTCTTTGATGGCAATGGGGATGCCTTCTAGGATGCCGAGGCTTTCTCCCCTCGCAATTTTGGCATCCACCTGCTGGGCTGTGGCGATCGCCTGATCAGCAGTGACCCAGAGAAAGCTTTTTAGCGTCGGCTCTAGGCTGGTGATGCGCTCTAGGTAGTCTGTGGTGATTTCCACCGCCGACCGTTCTTTTCTAAGGAGTTGTTGATGAAGATCGTGAATAGATGACATAGCAAATCAGCCCGCAGTTACCAGCTTTCTAGTCTATCAGCGATGTGAGACTGCTTGAACAAAATCACGCCATCCTGGTCAAGGCTGACCTGAAACGAGGGATTCGCCCGGATTTTTTCTAACAATTCCGGCATCAGATTATCGGCAATAATCCAACCGGGATGGCCTTGATTGAGCAAAATATAGTCAAATTGAGCCAAATCTAGGTTCTGGGCTCCATCAATGGCGAGTTTAAGCAGGACTCGATGACTCAGGTGCGGCGCAAGATTAGCGGTGGTTAAAACCCCGCCCTTGGTTTCCACCTTGGCGATCGCTAAGGTTGAAGCCTGCCAAGTATTAAGGGAACGCAGATACAGAGAGCCAAAATAACCCACCTTAGCCAAGGCCAAAAAGACAACCATCGCCCAAAGAATAATCCAACGGGGACGGCGGAGCCAACTATCCTGGGCGGCCAACGCACTAATCACTGCTACCAATAGAAAGGGGAAAATGGGCAATGCGTATTGATGGATTAAGTCTTTTTGGGGGAGATGTTCCGTTAAAAGGTTGAGCAGTAGAGCCGGGAGAGCCGGAACCAGCGGGTCTAGGTGCTTCCAAGAAAGTCCCCAGGCTAAGGGTAAAACTAACAGAATCAAATATACGAGGTTAGCAGTGGTAAAAAGATGACCCAGAACAATCTGAGGACTAAGAAAGAGATTTTGAATAATTTCTAAGACCGAATTACCGAGGAAATGATAGCGTCCCACCGCCGCCACTTCTTTGTTAGAAAAATGGGGAATAATCCATTGAGTGGCGATGAAGAACCAAGTCGTTCCACTCAGCAGAGCAAATAGACTATAGACTCGTCGTTTTTCCCAAATCCAGAGCCAAAGCCCCAGGAAAATAACGGTTAACGAGAGTACGGCTTTGCAACTTAAAATAACGAGAATGGCAAGGATAAAAGCACTCAATTTTTTTTGCCGTGCCACCAGAATTGCCCAGAGAAATAGGGGCAAGGCAATGACTTCCGAGTGAAAATCAAAGAGGTTAAGATTGAAAACCAGCGGGTAGAGCAGATAAACAATGGCGATCGCCTGGGATTGAGCCTTAGATAACTGATCCTGGAGTGCGAGATGGTAGGCCGGGAATGCCCCCAGGGATAGACTCAAGGCTTGAATCAAAAATAGCCAATAGACCGTGGGATAGAGCTTATAAAAAAAAGCAATGGGATAAAAAATAAAGGCGGCATGATCGCCCAACCAATGTAGGTCTTGAATGGTGGTAATGGGTGGCAACCCCTGACTTAAAAGATAGAGGATTTGATCAAAAAATCCTAAGTCTAGGGCATTCGAGTGAAATAAAAGATGGCGTAAACTACTAGCTAGGAATAAAAGCCCCGTCCAGACCACCACTAAACAACTGACAGGATACAAAACTAGGTTTTTTTGAAGCATTAAACGAGTTCCCATATCAAACTAATGTTTCCTGACTGGGGCTAACATAATGGTGATAAATACGAGCGACAATTTTTTCCATTTCTACCCAGACAAACATCAAACTACTAAAGCCCAAACAAATAATCAGTTGCCGGGGCGTCAGTAGATCCGTCTCAAAAAAGTTGCGCAGGGGTTCGACATAAATGAGCATGAATTGCAAAATGGTGGTGAGAATAACGGCCCCCCAGAGGGAAAGGTTACTCCTTGGATCCATTTCAATCGTCAACTTGGTATTAGAACGAACGGCGATCGCGTGGCCCATTTGGGCGATACAAAGAGTCGTGAAGACCATGGTTTTCCAACTGTCGGGGGAACCGGAATCCACCGCACTGTGATAGGCCCAGACCATGAGGCTAATGGTGACCGTCGCAAACACCAAGCCAATGCGAATAATGTAGGAGCCTAACCCTCGAGCAAAAATACTTTCCTTAGGGCTAAAGGGTTGACGACGCATGATATCCGGCTCGCCGGGTTCGACCGCCAGGGCCAAGGCCGGCAGTCCATCGGTGACCAAATTCATCCATAAAATCTGTAATGGCGTTAGGGGTACTCCCGATAGTCCCAAAATGGGAGCGGCGGCAATGGTGATCACTTCGCCAATATTACTCCCCAAAATGTATTTAATAAAATGGCGAATATTGCTATAAACAACGCGCCCTTCTTCGGTAGCTGCGACAATGGTGGCAAAATTATCATCCAGCAAGACCATATCACTGGCTTCTTTACTCACATCTGTACCCGTGATGCCCATGGCGATGCCAATATCCGCCTGCTTGAGAGCCGGGGCATCATTGACCCCATCCCCCGTCATGGCAACAAAGTTATTGCGTTTTTGCAGTGCCTTGACAATCCGAAGCTTATGTTCCGGCGACACCCGAGCAAACACGCCAATCTGATCCACCATGGCTTCAAAGTCGTCTTGGGAGAGTTCGTCTAACGCTTGACCCGTCAGAATTTCGTCGCCATCGTGAATAATATTGAGGCTACGGGCAATGACCGAAGCGGTGAGGGGATGATCGCCGGTGATCATCAGAGTGCGAATTCCCGCCGCTCGGCATTTATCGATCGCCAGTTTAACTTCCGTGCGCGGCGCATCCAACATGCCAATCAAACCCAACCAGACCAACTTTTGTTCCGCCTCATTCTCACCGGAGGGTACGGTGGCCAGGGGACGATAGGCAAGACCAAGAACCCGCAGGCCTCGACCGGCCATGGAATCATTGTCCGCTAAGATTTGTTGACAGAGGCTGGCAGTTACGGGGTCTAGCCCTTGACCGGTGCAGACCGCCTCACAACGCTCTAGCACCAACTCTGGCGAGCCTTTACAAAAAAGAATTAATGGATACTGGACAGTGGAAAATTGCGTTGCTAGACATTTAGATTCCGCTGAATCTGGAATTTCTAAAACGACACTCATGCGTTTGCGCTCGGAGGAAAAGGGAAATTCCCCCCGGCGGGGCCAGTCGCTTTGCAGGTCATCTTGACGAAATCCGGCTTTGCCCGCGAGGGCCAGGAGTGCGCCTTCGGTGGGGTCGCCCATAATCTCCCATTCTCCCCCGTTTTGTCCCAAATGAGCGTCATTGCAAAGAGTACAGGCCAGGCACAGTAATTGTAAATCCGGGCGACTGTGGGGAGTCAACGGTTGCCCTTGGGGGGTCTGAAACTCGCCCGTGGGGTCATAGCCATCGCCGGTGACAACAATATTAACCTCGAGGCTTTTCACCTCCTGCACTACCATTTTGTTTTGGGTCAAGGTTCCGGTTTTATCCGAGCAGATGACGTTGACCGAGCCCAAGGTTTCCACGGCGGGGAGTTTACGGATCAGGGCGTGGCGCTTGACCATGCGCTGTGTTCCCAGGGCCAAGGTTACGGTAATGACGGCGGGGAGTCCTTCCGGCACAACGGCCACCGCCATACTCAAGGAAATTTCGACTAGGTTCTGAAGCATCCCCCAACTATTTTTGAGGACCCCTAGCCCAACGACCAGGGTCACTAAAATCAAGGACGAACTCACCAGAATATTACCCAGGTCTGTCATGCGTCGCTGGAGTGGCGTGGGCTCATTTTTTACGTCCTGGAGCATCTGGGCAATTTTGCCCAATTCGGTCGTCATGCCGATGCCGGTGACCACCGCTTTGCCCCGCCCCTGGATTACGTCAGTGCCGGTGAACACCGTACTACGGCGATCGCCAAGGGGGGTGTTTTCAGCTAAACCTTCGGAATTGACAATTTTGGTGACAGGGTGAGCTTCCCCGGTGAGGGCCGATTCTCGAATTTGCAGATTAGAGGCTTCCAGCAGTTGCCCATCGGCACAGAGTTGGCTCCCGGCCTCCATCAGCATAATATCGCCGGGCACGAGGCTCGCCGCATCTACTTCTAGGCGTTGATATTCCCGGATGACCTGAACCTTGGGAGATGCTAAGCGTTTCAGAGCGGCTAGGGCCTTTTCGGCGCGGGCTTCCTGGAGATAGCCCAACATGCCATTCAAAAAAACAATGGCAAAAATGGCGATCGTATCCTTAAAAGGAACCCCCATTGTGGCTCGATTACCATGGTGGAGTTGCACCAGATCCATAACTCCAGAGATAATCGCCACCCCGATCAGCATCAGGAGCATCACATTACTAAACTGGTCTAGAAAAATTTGCCAATGACCGCGACGGTGTCCCTCATGAAGCTCATTTGACCCATAAAACTGCTGGCGATGGCGTAATTCGGCTTGGCTTAGTCCTCGCTCTGCATCTGACCCCAAAATACGCAGGGTTTCTTCGATGCCGTAGGTGTGCCAAGCTTTTTCCTGGGGAGGCAAGGACTTTGTTTCGAGGGAAGACATTGCAGAAGCCAGTAATAGGGTTAGATCCCAGTGTAGAGAATTTCTGAAGACTATGAACCAACTTTTTGGCTTGTGTATTACCAACAGAGCCGAATTTAGGGGTTACAGAAATGTCCGTAATTGTTTAAACTAAAACTCAACTTGCTAGCTTTATCCTTCCCCTAGAATTCCGCCATGTCTCAGAAACCGATTGTCGTTGCGCCTTCTATTTTATCCGCTGATTTCAGCCGCCTGGGTGAAGAAATTCAGGCTGTAGACCGAGCCGGTGCCGATTGGATTCATGTTGATGTCATGGATGGACGCTTTGTGCCCAACATCACCATTGGTCCCTTAATTGTCAGTGCCATTCGTCCCTTTACCCAAAAGCCCCTAGACGTTCATTTGATGATCGTAGAACCCGAAAAGTATGTGGAAGATTTTGCCAAGGCGGGGGCAGATATTATTTCAGTTCATGCCGAGCATAATGCCTCTCCTCACCTGCACCGTACCCTCGGACAAATTCGTGAATTGGGTAAGCAAGCGGGGGTTGTTTTAAACCCCGGCACACCGTTAGAGCTGATTGAATATGTATTGCCGCTCTGCGACTTGATTTTGATCATGAGTGTGAATCCTGGCTTTGGCGGACAAAGCTTTATTCCCGGTGTTTTGCCCAAAATTCAAAAATTACGCCAGCTCTGTGATGCCCGTGGGCTTGACCCCTGGATTGAAGTGGATGGTGGCTTGAAACCCAACAACACTTGGCAGGTTATAGAAGTCGGTGCCAATGCCATCGTCGCTGGCTCTGCGGTGTTCAAGGCTCCCGACTATGCCACGGCGATCGAAGGCGTCCGCAATAGCAAGCGCCCCGAACCCCAATTGGCAGCCGTCTAGGTTTCCCAAGATAAGCCCGAGGGTAGCTGGGGGGAACTAAACCGGAATTTTTTCTTCAAAGCCCATTGATTACGACCGTTTATCTCCCTTGTCTCCCTTGCTAAAATTTGGCACCATTCTGCGTTTTTTAATCCCCATTTTTGATCCAGACGTCAATAACTGGTCGGGGGAAGCCCGTTTGATGCGGACGTTGACCATCGCTTGGGTCGTCGTTGGTTTAATTGTTTTGTATTCCGCCTCCTATGCCGAAGGGCTTGCCAATAGTGGCAATGGCCTGTCCATTGTTTGGAAACAAGCGGCGTTTCTTTGGCTAGGGTTAATTATCTTGAATATATTGGTTAAACGTCCTCTATCCATGGCGTTTAATGTGGCACCTTGGCTATTGCTAGTATTTTTAGGGCTAATTATTGCGACGAAGACAGGGCTAGGCACCGAAATTAACGGCGCGGAACGTTGGATCGCCATTGGCCCCTTTTTATTACAGCCCTCGGAATTTATGAAACCCTGTTTAGTTATCCAAAGTGCCTATATTTTTGGATTTTGGCAGAGAATTCCCTGGCGAGTACGGCTCCTGTGGTTAGGGATTTTTACGCTCACCCTAGCCGGAATTTTGCTTCAGCCCAACCTAAGTACAACTGCCCTTTGTGGGATGACGCTGTGGTTAATTGCCTTGGCCTCGGGCTTGCCCTTTTCCTACCTAGGCTCAACGGCGAGCCTGGGTATTTTAGCGGCTGTAACCAGTATTTCCCTAAGAGAGTATCAACGGGAACGCATCACTTCATTTTTAGACCCCTTTGCCGACCCCATGGGCAATGGCTATCAGCTAGTACAAAGTCTCTACGCGATCGCCTCTGGGGGGATGAGTGGAACCGGCTACGGACTTTCCCAGCAAAAACTATTTTATTTACCGATTCAGACGACAGACTTTATTTTTTCGGTCTTTGCCGAGGAATTTGGTCTGATTGGTTGTCTCTTTTTTCTAGCTTTTTTGTTCCTTTATGCTACCATTGGGCTTCGCATCGCCATACGCTGTCGCCATCGGGCCAAGCGTTTGGTAGCCATGGGTGGAGTGATTGTTTTAGTCGGTCAATCCTTGCTCAATATTGGCGTTGCCAGTGGAGCCCTGCCAACAACGGGGTTGCCTTTGCCCTTTTTCAGCTATGGCGGTAGTTCTTGTTTGGCTAGCTTTGTTTTAGCGGCCTTAATTATCCGAGTTGCCCGCGAAAGCAATGAAGCTGAAGTTATTTCCCTGCCGCAACGTAGCAACGCAACACCCATTAAAGCCTGAATCGCTTACGATGAAGGCTTTATCATCTAAGGTACATCATCTAGTCGCCACGGATGTGGATGAGCTAACGGAACGAGCGCACTGTCTAAAATGGCAACTCGATTACGTTCAGCTAGAGCGAGGGTCATTCCAGGCGGATATTCTCAGTTATAGTTGCCAAAACGTGCAAATGATCCGCACTCAGTATAGTCGGGGCATTCGCTGTTTTGGCCAGTCGCCCCTGGGAAAAATGGCGATAGTCTTACCGTTATCACCCCCTGACGTTTGGAGTTGGCATGGCTACGAATTAAGCCCAGAACAGTTCCTTCTTCAAACAGTGAATCAAGGAGTGGATCATTGTCGATGGGGGACGTTTCCGTTAGCCGTGGTCTTGTTTTCTTTGGATGAATTATTAACCATTGCTGACAGTATGGAGGAAACGATCGCCATAGAGCGATTGCTGGGCAACGATTTTGTCTTTCACCCCCCTTTACCCCCCCTGAAGGAGATGAGGCAATTCTTAGCAGGAACCTTTCAGACCCTGGCACAGCAAAAGGAGAGAGGCTTAGGCTTATCCAGCCAATGCCAAACCCTTCTTTGTCAAGCGCTGACCCTTCAGGCTTTATCTTTGTTGGCCGCGCCATCTCCTTTGGTTAAACCGTTAAGCCGATATTCCTTGGTAAAGCAGGCAGAAACATTGATCAGGGAAAATAGTGATCGCCCCTTAACGGTGTATGACCTCTGCACTCAACTCCATGTCAGCGAGCGGACGTTACGCTATGGTTTTCGGGAAGTCTTCGGCATCGGGCCAAAAGCGTATTTGCAAAATTACCGTCTGCATCGGGCCAGAGAATGCCTCAAATCCAGTTCCCGCCAGGAAATAACCGTGATGGCGATCGCCCACCAGTGGGGATTTTGGCATCTAGGACAATTCAGCCAAGATTACAAAAAAATGTTTGGAGAGTTGCCATCCGTCACATTAAGGCGCCCCTACAATTTTGCCGATTTTTGATAAGCCTGGACAGTCATCGGTGGTTTACTAGATTCATTGAGCAATTGTTTTCTGCGACAAGACAAGACTCTGCAATGAAGAGGTGAGTCCGTTGAATTCCTTCCCTCTTCTCTCTTTTTCAGTCTGGCCAACGACAGTAAACTATTGGTATAGGTAAGCGATCATGAAAGTAGTGATTATCGGTGGTGTTGCTGGTGGAGCTTCCTGTGCGGCTCGTCTGCGTCGGCTAAATGAAACCGCAGAAATTATCCTTGTTGAGAGGGGCCCCTACGTTTCCTATGCTAATTGTGGTTTGCCCTATTATGTCGGTGGCGTGATTGAACAGGAATCGAGCCTGTTTGTTGCCGACGAAAAAACCTTTCGAGAACAGTTTGCCATTCATGTCCGCAGTCGCTGTGAAGCCACCCAGATTTTTCCTGACCAGAAAACCATTGAATTGCGCCACGTTCTGACCGGAGAAACTTTTATCGAGTTCTACGATAAGCTGGTTTTGTCACCGGGGGCGGCTCCCATTCGTCCCAATTTGCCGGGTATTGATTTACCGGGCATTTTTTCGGTAAGAACCGTTCCCGACGTGCGGGCGATCCGGCAATGGTTAGAGGCAAGCCATTCCCTATCCGGTTTGGACTCCTACTCTGGCTTTCAAACAGTGGTTAAAAAACGGGCGGTGGTGGTCGGTGGGGGTTTCATTGGTCTAGAAATGGCAGAAAATTTAATCCACCTTGGTTTAGATGTGACCTTGATTGAGCAGGGCGATCAGATTTTAGAACCCCTGGATCTGGAAATGGCCCGCTATGTGCAACGCTTCCTGAACCAAAAAGGATTACATCTGGTGCTTGACGATGGGGCGGCAGGGTTTAGGCAGTCAGCTCAAGTAGCTCTGGAAGTCCTCACCCAATCAGGGCAAATTTATCCGGCCGATATTGTGGTCCTGGGCATTGGCGTTCGTCCAGAGGTGGAATTGGCTAAGTCCGCTGGTCTAGAGATTGGCCAACGGGGGGGCATCCGGGTGGATGAGCGAATGCACACCAGTCAGCCAGACATTTTTGCGGTGGGGGATGCGGTGGAAGTCAAAGACTTTATCACCGGGGAATGGTCGTTGGTGGCCTTGGCAGGGCCAGCTAACCGTCAGGGACGCATTGCGGCGGATGTGATCTGTGGTCGGGATTCGCGCTACCGAGGAACTCAAGGAACGGCAATTATCGGCTTGTTTGGAGCGGCGGCAGCCTGGACAGGGGTCAGTGAGAAAACACTCAAGCGGTTGGGCGATACAGATTACGAAAAAATTTATATTTATCCCAATTCCCATGCCGGTTATTATCCCGGAGCCAAGATGTTAGCCATTAAGCTGATTTTCCGTAAATCCGATGGGCGGGTGATTGGTGCTCAGGCCTTAGGACAGGATGGGGTGGATAAGCGCATTGATGCTTTTGCTATGGCCATTCAAGCTGGCTTTACCATCTACGACCTAGAGGAAAGCGAATTGACCTATGCGCCTCAATTTGGAGGGGCTAAGTCTCCGGTTAATTTCGCGGGAATGGTGGCGGCAGATGTTCTGCGCGAGGATATGCCGATCGCCCATTGGGATAATTTACCAGAGTCAGCCTTTTTGTTGGATGTGCGTTCTCCCAACGAACTGGCGGTAGAACAGGCCGCAGGAGTAGTCAATATTCCTTTACCAGAACTACGCGATCGCCTAAGCGAACTTCCCAAAGATCAAGAAATTTGCGTGGTGTGTCGTTCGGGACAACGAGCCTATTATGCCACCCGGATTTTGCTCCAAAACGGCTTTCAGGTTCGCAATCTCAGCGGGGGAATGATGTCCCATTCTGTCTTCCTACGGAGTGAGACAGTGGCAGGGACTTTGTATTAATTTTGGTTAATTTCTGCCTTGATTCACCAAGCCATCCTCTAAACTCAAGTTATTTAACACTCAAAAATCAATGAAACTCAAAACCATCTTTTCTTTGACTGCCCTAACTGTCTCTATGGCTTCTGCGGCCATGACCGTACCGACTATTAGCCTTGCCCATAACCATGCACCGCTCCTGGCTCAAAACGCCCAGCCAACAACAACTTTTAAAGATATTGATAAAAATGTTTACAAAAAGGAGATTTTGCAAGCTCTGAAATTGCAAATTGTCCAAGGCTATCCCGATGGCACTTTTCGCCCCAATCAAGCCGTCACGCGGGAACAGGCTGTTTCCATGATTGTGGATGCGATTGCCACCATGACAACGGTGGATCTCAAGGCTACGCCCACTAACCCCGTTCGTCCTTTCTTGGATGTCCCTGCTGATCGTTGGAGTGCCGCTAAAATTAACTGGGCTCAGTGGAATTTGTTGCCCGCGGGCAGTCCTACCGGGAAATTTCGCCCTGAAGAACCCATTACCCGCGCCGATCTAGTCAGTTTTTTGCGGCGGGCGGCGGAACGAATTAAAACCAATTTAGGTCAACCCCCGGTGTTGACTCCGACCCAAAAACCGATCGCCTTTACGGATGTATCGGGCTTTAATCAACAATTAACAAATCAAATGTCAGCCTTTTGTCAGGTGGCCTCGCCCGTGAATGAAAAGGGAACAAAATTTGCCCCGACGAAACCCGCGAATCGGGACTATACAGCGGCGGCGATTATTCGTACCCTGAATTGTCTGGCTAAGTAAGTGCATTACTCCCCGAGGATTACGATCGTTATGTTGAAAGTTATCTTTACTCTGACAGTCTCTTTGGGGATTTTTGGGGCGATTCCCACCTTAGCCCAAACCCCCGCTCCCCAGACCGATAGGCCTCCGAGGACAACAGATCAATTAATTGATCAAATGTGTGATTTTATCCAGTCCCAAAAGACCTTTAGTGTGGATATGGCCATTACCTACGATGAATTGTTGGCGATCGGCAGTAAAGTCCAATACGGTGCTAATCAAAAACTCTTAGTGGCAAAACCCAACCGTTTGCGCTCTGATTATGTGGGGGATGAACGCACCACGAACTTCTATTATGATGGCAAAAATTTTACCCTCGAAGCTCCCAATTTAGGGTTTTATAATACCAAATCTGCTCCCCAAACATTAGATGGTGTGCTTGATCAAATTGAAAGTAAATATGGCATCACGTTACCCATGTCAAATCTATACGCCAGTAATCCTTGCGGAGACTTAAAAGCCGCCGTTCAAACTAGCTTTTTTGTGGGTGATGACCTAGTGGGCAACGAAGAAAATTATCATATTTTGCTTCAAGGAGAAGATCGAGATTTTCAACTGTGGATATCCCAAGACCAGCCGCCCCTGTTAAAAAAGGCAATCATTACCTATAAAAAACTGCCCGGAGAACCTCAATATACCGTGGTGTTATCTAACTGGAATTTTCAGCCCAAAATACCTGATAATGCCTTTACGTTTGCGCCCGCCAAAGATGATGTGAAAGTGGAAATTATCCCCATTGATATAATTAATCCAGTGCCCACATCGGAGTAGCTTTAATACTAATTTTCACTCGATATTGTCAACTAGAGGATTTTTAACTATGAAATCTACACTCCGCAAGACCTCCTGCCTTTTTTTAATCCTCGCTTTAGGGTTAACGTTATTGCCCATAGACCCTGCCTTTGCCAGGGGGGGTCGAGGTGGCGGCGGTGGTGGTCGAGGTGGTGGTGGCGGAGCGTCTCCCCGTATGAGTAGCGGTGGTGCTAATCGGAGCGGCGGCGGTATGCAAAATCGCGGCAGTTTTGATAGTGGGAGTCGTTCCCAAAGTCGGAGTACTGGGCAAGCTAATCGCCAATCTAGTCAACAAAATCGTCAGGGTAACAGCCAAAATCGTCAAGATAACCGTCAAACCGGTAGTCAAGATCGTCAAGGTAATCGCCAAGATAGCCAACAAAATCGCCAAGGAGAACGGACACAAAGAACCGATACTCGCCAAGGAGAACGTACTGAGCGTACCGACACTCGGCAACAAGGAGCAACCGATCGCCAAAATAATCGCCAGAATTTTGTGGATGATAACCGCAACTGGGTTGGTGGCGGCTGGTATGGCGGCGGCTATGGAGTTCCACCGGGATGGGGCTTAGTCGGACTCACCACTGGCTTAGTTTTAGGGGCGGCGATCGCCACTCCTCCTCCCTATTACGACACCGTTTATGTGGGTTCCACGCCCTATATGTATTCCGATGGGGTTTACCTACAGCCCAGTGGTAGCGAGTATCTGGTGGTGGCTCCTCCCCCAGGGGCAACGGTCAATTATCTTCCCGATGGCTGTACTTCCCTCGTTTCCAACGGAAATTCCTACTTCAATTGCAGTGGCATTTACTATCAGCCCTATTTCCAAAATGGAACAGCCGTTTATCGGGTAGTGCAGTTGTAGTTAATTCATTGCTCAGACTTTGTTTTGCCCCCAGCACCCCAAATTCAGGGGGTTTCCTGATCTCAACGTTTCCCAATTCTGCCGACTCTTTTTAATGATCCTCTAACCCCTGTGGTTTAGTAACTATCATGATCCCGTTGCTTTTTGGCTTGTCGCAAATATTCCTGGCCAGCTCCAAATAAGAAACCAATACCACTGCCAAACAATCCATATTGACGAAACAAACGCCGGGAGGAAATGGTGTCGTACTTCAAGTTAACTTCGTCGGGTTGTCCCACTTTAGCGACTCCTAGCCCTATCAAAAAACCTATTAGCGCTGTCATAACAGCAGAGAAAAAAATTCGTTTACCATTCATAGAAATACTGGGTTATTTTTCAGTCTTTAATCTATCTTTATCACCTCAAATTATAGCAGTCATGATTATTGTTCAATAAAGTAAAAACTTTTTAAAATAAGCAGATTTCTAGAGAATTTTTATTATCCTACCCCCATGTTACTTAGCATCTCCGACACTTTTATCAAACGCCCGGTTCTAGCCACGGTTTGTTCCTTGGTGATTATTTTGGCTGGGTTAATTGCACTACCCTTGTTGCCCGTGGGGAAACTGCCTCAATTAGCACCCACCCAGGTCAAAGTAACTTCAACCTATAACGGCGCCGACGCAAAAACAGCAGAGGATACGGTGACGACCCCCGTGGAACGGGAAATTAACGGGGTGGAAAATATGACCTATATGTCATCCAACACCAGTAACGACGGGGTGACCAATATTACGGTGGCATTTCCGACCAGTATTGAGCGAAACCAAGCCCAGGTTAACGTGCAGAACCGGGTCGCATTGGCAGAACCGAGGTTGCCGGATGCGGTGAAACAAACCGGGGTCAAAGTGGATAAGGCATCCCCCAATATCTTGTTGGCCTATGGATTTTATGCCGATAGAGACGCTCAGGGCAAACCGATTTATGATCCAGTTTTTATCAGTAACTATGTTGATTTGTTCATCAACGATGAAATTAAACGGATTTTTGGGGTAGGTTCGATTACGGTTTTTGGAGAACGAAAATATGCGATGCGGATCTGGCTCGACCCCGAGAAATTGGCGGCGCGGAACTTGGTTGCCAACGATGTGATTAATACCCTGAAGCAACAAAACATCCAGGTAGGGGCGGGACGGATTGGGCAAGAACCTTCATTGCCTACTCAACAATTTGAAATTCCCCTCCGCAGTTCCGGGCGATTTGCCACGGTGGAAGAAGCGGAAAATTTAGTGGTGGGGGTACAGTCCAGTGGGGATTCGGCTACTCTAATTCGCATTAAAGATGTGGGTCGGGTGGAATTGGGGGCGGAAAACTACGACACGGCGGCGGTTTTTAAAGGGGAACCGGCCATTGCTTTTGCGGTCTATCAATTGCCCGGCACCAATGCCCTGGGCACCGGGGAGGCAATTAAGTCAAAAATGGCTGAACTTGAGGCGAATTTCCCGCCTGGGCTAAACGTTGAGGTGGCCTTTGATACGACCACATTTGTGGAAGTAGCCATTGAGGATGTCAAACAAAACACGATGGAGGCGATCCTCTACGCCATCATCACAATCATGATCTTTCTACAAAACTGGCGCTTGGCGATTATTCCGGCGATCGCCATGCCGGTGGCCATGGTGGGTTCCTTGGCGGCGATTTTGGGGTTTGGGTTGGAGCTAAATTTATTGACTTTATTTGGCATTATTTTGGCGATCGGTACTGTGACGGATGACGCGGTGGTGGTTGTGGAAGCAGTGCAGGTCAAAATGTCGCAGGGGATGCGACCCTTGCAAGCCTCATTGGATGCGATGAACGAGTTGGGCGGGGCGGTAGTAGCATCTGCTTTGACCCAATTAGCGGTATTTATTCCGGTCATGTTCTTTCCGGGGACAACGGGAATTGTTTACCGTCAATTTGCGGTGACCCTTTCGGCGGCGATCATTTTTTCCACCTTTAATGCCCTCACCCTTTCTCCGACCCTGGCGTCTCTGATTTTACGTCCCAAAAATGCCGCACCGGATTTTGTCGATAAGGGGTTTCAGTTTCTCTTTGGCTGGTTTTTTGGGTTGTTTAATAAGGTATTTGGCTGGTTTGAAACCCTCTATGGCACCTTATTAGGCGGTCTCACCAAAATCAAGACCTTGATTATGATCATTTTTGTGGGCGGGTTGGTCTTAACTGCTTTTATGTTTACCATTGTGCCGACGGGGTTTATTCCCGAAGAAGACCAGGGTTATTTTTTTGTAATTGGTAATTCCCCCTCGAACGTATCTTTGAACTATACCCGCAGTGAAGTGGAAAAAGTTAATGGCATCTTAAAAAACATTCCTGAAATACAATCCTATTTGGGTATTCCGGGGGCCAGTTTTGACGGCAATGGCTACAACAAATATCTCTTTTTCTGTCGCCTTCATCCCTGGGAAGAACGACCCTCACCGGATCAATCCGTATTCGCTCTATTGCGGAAAATCAACAAAGAACTCAAGACTCAAATGACCGGCTCGAAGGCGATCGCCGTTAATGCTCCGGCGGTGGATGGATTGAGTGCCACCGGAGGGCTAGAGTTTCAGCTACAAAATCGGGGCGGCTTGCCGATGGCAAACTTGATCGATGTGGCCCAAAAATTCATCAAAGCGGCCGATGAAAACCCGATTCTACAAAGCGTCTTCACCCAATTTACTTTTTTTACCGATCAGCAGGAAATTCGCCTCAGACGGGATGAAATTAATGCCTTAAATATTGACGTTTCGGAAGTGTTGAATACCCTGCAAACCTATATCGGTTCCAACTACGTCAACGATTTTGTCTTTAGCAACCGCCAATATCGGGTTTATCTCCAGGTTGATCCCACATTCCGTGCTAATCCTAGCGATATCAATCGTTTTTATGTGCGTACGCGGGAAGGCGCTCAGGTGCAATTAAGCAATGTGGTGACGGTGACCGAAATTAATTATCCACCTACCCTCAGTCATTACAATGTCTATCCTTCCGTAAAAATTCAAGCCTCCCCCGCCCCTGGCAAAAGTTCCGGTCAGGCGATCGCCGCCATGGAAGCAGTGGCCAAAGAAGTCTTGCCCAATGGCTTTAGTTACGAATGGACAGGGAGCGCCTTAGAAGAAAAGTCCTCCGGCAGTGCCACCATCTTAATTTTTGGCTTAGGTTTTGTGCTGGTCTTTATGGTGTTAGCCGCCCAATACGAAAGCTATGTTGACCCCACCATTATTATGCTGACGGTTCCCCTCTCTAGTCTGGGGGCATTGGTGGCTATTTGGCTCCGAGCCAATCTACTCCAAGCCGGTAGTTTTTGGCCGATTTTAAGTAATGATATTTTCGCCCAGGTGGGACTCTTAATGTTAATCGGGATGGCTTCAAAAAATGCCATTTTGATTGTCGAAACGGCTAACCAAAACAAAGACATGGGCATGAATTTAACCAAGGCCGCCACCGAAGCCGCCAAGTCCCGCTTTCGTCCGATTATGATGACCTCTCTGTCGGGGATTGTGGGCTATATACCTCTGATGACTGCCGCCGGCGCTGGGGCCCTCAGCCGTTGGTCAATTGGAACCGTAAGTTTTGGGGGTTATCTCATCGCCACGTTATTAAGTCTGGCGATCGCCCCTATTTTATACATTGTCATTAAAACTATGGAGGGTAAATTTTTGGACAGTTAGCTATAGTATTGGATTTGCCATTAACGACTAAACTACTGGACAGTGGGAAGTTTGGCAAAAAAAATGCTTATTCAATAAAGGTTTCAACAAATGTAATTTGTTAGAGAGTAGAAAAATGATGTCATTAGCCAAGAGCTTATTGAGAACACTGTCCTCAAAAACGTCTGAAGTTCTGAAATCTCGTTCCTTAAAATAAGGCAAAAGAAAATGTTAAGAAACGTGTGTGATCGCCCTGTATTAAACTACGGTATAAGATGAAGTTTTAGCAATGAAAAAAATATCAAAACCCTAAAAACAATGGAAAGCAATTTTAAAATAGCCAATTCCATTATTCGCCTCTTTGTCGTTGGCTTCCTGCTGGTCTGGTGTATTCTCCTGATTCGTCCCTTCATTTTGATTACGCTCTGGAGCATTATCCTAGCGATCGCCGCTTATCCTGTTTTTCTGTGGCTAAAAAATCGCATTGGGGGACGCTCTAACCTAGCCGCAACTTTAATGGCGATCGGGGGCATTGCCATTATTATGGGTCCCGTTAGTCTGATCGCAACGATTACCCTCCACAATGCTCAGACCTTGATGGATAGTGTGGAAGCAGGAACTTTTGTTGTACCACCGCCGCCCCAGGACGTAGCCAGTTGGCCTCTAATTGGCGAAACTTTAAATACAATTTGGCAAAGAGCCGCCGTTAACCTCGACAGTGTGATCAGTCAGTTTAAGCCTCAAATTCAGGACTTTGCTAAGATTTTTTTATCACAGGTAACAAATGTCGGTTTAACTCTACTGAAATTCATTGTTTCGATTATTGTAGCGGCGGTCTTAATTATTCATTCGGAGGGGCTGAACCAAGGTTTAAAACAATTTTTGGCAAGGCTATCTCCTAAGCGAAGTGAAGAATTTATTCACTTAATGACCAATACCATTCGTAGTGTCACCCGCGGCATTATTGGAGTCGCCCTGATCCAAACTCTGATGGTCGGAATTGGATTGGTTGTGGCGGGCATTCCTGCGGCGGGAATCTTAACGGTAGCTTCTCTATTTTTGACTATTATTCAGATTGGGCCTGGCCTCATTGTGTTACCAGCAATTATTTTCGCTTGGTCAAAGATGAGTTTTTTAACGGCATTACTGTTTACTATCTGGATGATTCCAGCCATCTTAATTGATAACGTCCTCAAACCAATTTTAATGGGTAAAGGACTTCCCGTTCCCCTAGTGGTGATTTTGTTGGGAGTGATTGGCGGAACCCTAGCCCACGGTATTATCGGTCTATTTGTGGGGCCTGTCGTTTTGATTTTGGGTTATGAATTAACCAGAGCCTGGGTGAATGAAGACATTGAACTTTCGATGGAAACTGCTACCCAGGAAAATGCTTAAAACCAAATTTTCAAACTTTATAATCTATAATCTTCTACAATGAAACTCAGTCATCTGCTATTAGGAATAAGTGCCATTTGTTTAACGGTGATCCCTGTGCGAGCCGCAGAAGAACTGTTTTTTGTCTATGGTCCCCTGAACTTTTCCATTGAAGTTAGCTCCTTAGACTTGTTTGCCAAGGAAGGAAAAGTTAATAAAAACCTCGAATTCTATCTTCAGTTTGTAACGCCAGAACAAAAAGCCGCTTTCCGAGAAGCCTTGACAAAAAAGATTGATTTATCGCCAGTGGTTGTTTCCCGTTTTTTCAATACCAGTATTGGTGAAGATATTCTTACCCGTGTGGGGAGAGCCATTACGATTCAAGGGGGCAGTAACGGGAAGTTTGCCCTCAGAGCCGCCTTTGTTCAGGCGGCCTTTGATCCCGAGGGTTTTACCTTAATCAATGTGCTCAAAAAATTACCGACTAATATGGAGTTCCAAGGAGAAGCATTATCAGGGCTTGTCCGGGAAACTAATAAAATTGTCCTGGCAACCGAAACACTGAGCAAAGAACTCCGCCGGTTAACGGCCGAGGAAGCGGCCACCGATCGCCCTGTGGACTATTCCCAGTTAACGGATCTGCGTCAGGTTGGCCCCTATCAAGTGACCAAACAGGTGTGGAATCTAACCGATACAAGCCGGAATCGTCGCCTCTATGCCGATGTTTATGTCCCCCAATCTCCCCAGGGCAAAATGTCGGTGGTGGTTTTCTCCCACGGTTTAGCCTCCCGACCGGAAGACTATGCCGAAGGGTTAGAGCGTTTAGCGTCCCACGGTTTTCTGGTGGTAGCGCCCCAACATCCGGGTAGTGATAGTATTTGGGCCAAAGACGTGTTGGAAGGCTACCATGGCGAGGCTTTTGACCTCAATGAGTTTATTAATCGCCCCAAGGATATTAGTTTTGTCATTGATGAGTTGGAACGGCGTAATGGGGCCCAGTTTCAAAACCGATTAGATCTGCAAAATGTGGGCATGGGCGGTCATTCCTTTGGGGGCTACACGGCCTTGGCGATCGCCGGAGCAGAAATTGATTTTGAGCATCTTAAGCAAGAGTGTGAGCGTCTTTACAGCGGCGTTAATGTTGCCCTGTTATTACAGTGCCGCGCCTTGGATTTACCCCGACAAACCTATAACTTTCGAGATAGTCGGGTGAAGGCAGTGTTTGCGGCTAATCCCGTCAATCGTGGCATTTTTGGTCCCAAAGGGCTGAGTAAAATCACCATTCCCGTTATGTTCGGCTCAGGCAGTTATGATCCGGCTACCCCGCCAGCTTTAGAACAAGCCGCCTCTTTTACTTGGTTAGGCAGTGACCAGAAATATTGGGCCATGGTGGAAGGGCAAGCCCATGTTAATTTTTCGGAATTGGATGCAGGGCTGAGCAAGAGTGTTGAATCCCTAACCCAGTTGACCTTACCCAGCCAAGATTCAATCACCAGTTACGCCTCTTCTATTCAGATTCCCTTTTTTGAGGTTTATCTTAATCAAAATGACAAGTTTCGTCCTTACTTACAATCTGCCTATGCGGAATATTTGAGTCAGGATCAAGAATTTAAATTAGATTTAATCAGTAAAGCTTCTATCCCCAAGTTAATTGATGTCATTGAAAAATTTAAGCGAGAACATCATCAATCTTTACAACCGCAGTAAAATTACGGCTAACCCTATTGCCAAAACGGCTCTACGGGATAAAATTTTGCGGTTTCTACAAACAATTAACAATTAGGACAACTTTTATCAATGGTTTTAACGCTTATTCAGTCAACATTCAAAAAATTCAATAGTTACCCACGAGCAATGCTGTTTGGTGGACTAACAACCTTTTTGTTATTACCAATGCCCTCGGCTCAAGCGGCGGAAGAGATTCGTTTTTTCTATGGCCCCCTAGAGCGCAATCTGACCATTGATTCCCTCCAAGACTATGCCAAAGATCAGACCATTAATCCCGATCTGCAAGGGATTTTTAGTCTCGTTAAACCCGGGGAAGTGGAACAAGAGAAACTACAAAAACTATTGGTCACTCCCGTCGCCATCAACCCGGCACTCCTTTCCCGCCTGTTAAATACCGATGAAGGGGAATATATTTTGCAGAATTTAGGGTCTTTAATTGAACTCCAGGGAGGAAGCAACGGAAAACTGGCTCTGCGGGGGGCTATGATCCAAGCGGCGGCGGCTCCCCAGGGTTGGACAATGTTGGGCTTTCTGGAAAAGTTACCCCTCAATGTTCAAATCAATGTCGCCAATGTGTTTGAGTTCACCGCCCAGGCTGAATATCTGGTCAAGGCTACCCAAAATCTGCTGGAAGCGACGGCAACCCTCTCAGCCCAGGAGATGGGCAACGACGCAACCGCGTCCCCCGATTACCGTACACTGCCCGATTTAGGCAAACCCGGTGCCATTCCCTTTGAACTGAAACGCTGGAACCTAGTAGACGGCGATCGTAACCGTCGCTTTTACGTCGATATTTATCAGCCCCAAATTGCTGGAACGCAGAAAATACCAGTCATTGTCTTTTCCCATGGGCTAGGGGAACGGCCAGAAACCTATAAGGTTTTGGGGGAAGTGTTAGCTTCTAATGGTTTTTTAGTGGCCATGCCCCAGCATCCCGGTAGTGACACGGCCCAAAAAGAGGCGTTGGTGGCCGGCACCGCCAGGGAAATTTTTCAGGCTAACGAATTTATTGATCGCCCTTTAGACCTGCGTTTTACCCTGGATGAATTGGAGCGACGCAATGGAACCGAGTTTGGCGGGCGTTTGGCGTTAACTAAGGTGGGAGCCTACGGCCATTCCTTCGGGGGTTATACTGCCCTGGCCGTTGCCGGGGCCACCATTGACCCAGACCACTTGCAAAAAGACTGTGCATCGGAGGGAGCCAAGTTTAACCAGGCGATGTTGTTGCAATGCCGGGCGTTACAGCTACCAAAAGCGATTCCCCCCCTCAAGGACGAGCGAGTGGGAGCTGTATTAATTTTTAACCCCGTCAATGCCAGCGTTTATGGGGCAAATGGCTTGGCGAAGATTGATGTCCCCATTTTTGTGGGGGCCGGCGGCTACGATCTCACCACACCGTTTGTATTTGAGCAGGCCCGCTCCTTCCCCTGGTTGAGCAATGCGCCCCAACGGTACCTGCTATTACAGCAGGCAGATGGTCATGTCCCCCCATCCAAACTGGGGGCTGGTAGTGATTTCGCCATTAACTCCGTGTTGAAATTGACCCTACCGGACGAAAATTTGCGGCAATACTACGCTAGTCCTTTTATTGTTGCTTTTTCCCAGGCCTACTTGGCTAATCAAGCAGATTACCAAGCCTATCTCAACCCCGCCTACGCCAATCATCTAAGTCAAGGGCAGGAGTTTAAGGCCTTTTTGATTACCGAACAATCCGTTCCCGCCCTGGCGGAGAAGTTTCAATCCCAGGTCGATGGTTTCCAGCGACTGAAATAGTGCTGTCCTCACTGCGGTCAAACAGTTAAATAGCTTACCTCTACCTATCGGGCGATCGCCCCAATTTTATACATTGTCATTAAGAGTATGGAGAGCAAGTTTTTAGAGAATTAATAGGGAAAGGTAATATCTAGCCACTCAACTGACTCGACTTTTATCCCGCGGCTCATCCCATCAGATAGAACGTGGGGACTCCCATCAAACGAGCTAAAATGGCGTAACAGTCCCATTCCCACCCCCCTGGAGAGAGTGACCATGCTTGCCTCTAGTCCCAGCCTAACCCTATCCGACTTTCTCGCACTATCCTATATTGAAGACTCGCCGGCCTGGGAATACGTGAACGGCAGCATTACTCAAAAACCAATGCCTAAGACCTTCCACAGCCGATTGCAACTAAAACTAGCTAGTATGATCGATGTGGCAGGAGAAACTAACAAAAGTGTCCTAGCTTTCACCGAACTGCGGTGTACCCTACCCGATAGATCGATTGTGCCTGATATTGTGGTTGTGGGCTGGGATCGTCTGCCTGTTAATGCCTCTGGAGAGCCGGAAAATCAAGCGATTAGTTTTGCGCCCGACTGGGTGATTGAAATTCTTTCCCCCCAGCAAAGTGTATCTAAGGTAATGAAAAATATCCTCTACTGTCTAGATCAAGGTAGTGAGTTAGGGTGGTTGATTAATCCTGAAGAACGCTCCATTCTAGTTTTTCTGCCCCAGCAAGCACCGCAATGTTATCTCACTGACGATCCAGACGTTAATAATGCCCAAGAAGTCTTACCTGTCCTGTCTGATTTAGACCTCACTCTCACGACAGAACAAATCTTTTCTTGGTTAAAATTTTATCGTTAGTATATTTAAGTTGGCTATAATCCCAGGGCGGAGGAGTAATCAGCCAAGGCTAAACTTGTTTACCGTTAGTGGCGAAAATGCTGAGGGGTTGTTCCTGTCCATTGTTTAAAAGCACGGGTAAAGTGGGCCGCATCCTGATAGCCCAGTTCGATGGCAATATCAATAATTTTAAGCTGGCGATCGCCGAGCAGTTGGACAGCTTTTTGATAGCGCAGACGAGCAACCAACTGGGAATAGGTAAGTTGATCTTCAGACAGGCGGCGTTGTAGGGTTCGCACGCTCATATGGGACAGATTGGCCGCTAGTTGGACAGAAGGATAACGTTCTTTGAAAAAGGGGGCGATCGCCTGTTGTAGAGAATCAGAAAAACTGAGGGGAGGGGGAGAGTTAAGGAGAATTTTGTAATCGTGATCGTGATTAGTATCCGTAATGGGGTACAGGGGCAAACTCAACAACCTGCGGGGAAAGACAATAGCAGAAAAACCTTGAGTGCTATCAATTCGAGCTTCGGAGAGGGACAGGTCACTGATTTTTCCCCAATAGGGAGTTTGCAAGTATATCTCTTGAGGATGCCAATTTTTGCCAGCCACTTGGCGAATTAACTTCAGCATGAGCGTTAGGGAAAAATGGGAAGCGTGGTGAGAGTCTCCATCAAGGTGGCTAAATTGCTGGCCGAACCAGGCTTGATCGCCTCTTTCTCCTAACCAAAAGCACTCCTGGGAGTTAAATATCCGCATTACTCTAATGGCAACGGCGATCGCCTCATAGAGGGTCGTGGCCTGGGAGATAAGACGACCGAATGCCTGTAGATCGTTCAGCTCGGTTTGCTCTCCTACCAACCAGCCCAAATTTTCTATGCCCTCCCGTCGCGCCGCCTCGAAAAGAAAAGCAAAAACTTGATGACGCGGTAGAAAAGCATAGGGGTCTTCCAAGCCAAAGACTGGTAATTGTGATTGTCGTAAAAGCTTTTCGGTCGGTGTGCCAATTTTATCGAGATAG